>JBHADT010000165.1:0-3983 GCA_041855205.1 Bacteroides sp. | reverse complement strand
TGCCATGCCATGGCTCTCGGTCTGTATGAAGATTCTCTGCTTGCGACGATTTTGCTTCATGATGTTTGCGAAGATTGCAAACATGAGGACGGAACCCCCATTGATCCGGGTGAACTCCCCGTTTCTTTGGAAGTTCAGGAAGCGGTTTCTTTGCTTTCCAAACCGAAGACGATGAACGAAGACACGGTAAATGCATATTATCATAGAATTTCCCAAAATCGTCTTGCTCTCATCACCAAGGTTTTGGATCGATGCAACAATATTTCCACCATGGCACATTGTTTTTCCAAGCCCAAGATTGCCAAATATATCTACTCGACGGAAAAATATGTACTTCCCTTGCTGGAAATCATGAAAAACCAATACAGTGAAACTTGTTATAATGCCGTTTTTCTCATCAAATATCAAATGGCTACCACCATCGAAACCATAAAACGACTTTTGTAAAAGTCGTCACTGCAAGACATCCTGTCGGATGAATCGAGTAGGAGGGGGTGATTAGCCTCCGTCCTCTCACACCACCGTGCATACCGTTCGGTACACGGCGGTTTCAATAGTTATCGTGCACGGACTGGTACGCATTGGAAAGGTCATAGAACCCCCAACGTATCAGTCTTTCTTTTGACAAGGCCCAGTTGACCGCTTTGTTCCCGCTCAGGAACCAGTATCCTTTCCGGCTGTAGGCTATTGTTGCCGCGTAGTGTTCGGCTACACCAAGTCCTACGAGTTTTCGTTTGCGCGTCCTTGGCAGTTTCCACTGTTTCCAGATGCACATGCGGATTCGCCGGTACAGCCACCCGTTGAAATCATCGATCAGGTTCTTCATGCTTGCGATTCCATAGTAGTTCAACCATCCTCTGGCATAGACCTTGATCTTCTCAAGGCTGGGCCTGATGCTCTGACAGCGTTTACGGGAAGAGTATCCGCGCAGATGGTCTTTGAACTTCTTCATCGACTTCGGATGAACGCGGACATAGATGCCCTTTCCGTTCTTCCCCAATGCAAAGCCGAGGTACTTAAAATTTCGAATGGCAAACACGCTGACGATATGGCTTTTCTCCTGATTCACCTTTAGTTTCAAGGCTTCTTCAAGATACTTCGTGCTCGTCTCCAGAAGTCTCTTTGCGGCTCGTTCGCTTTTCGCCAGCAGGACGATGTCGTCTGCATAGCGAATACAGGGAACTCCCCGTTTCCGATACGCCTGATCGAACTCATTGAGGTAGACGTTTGCCAACAGAGGAGAAAGATTCCCTCCCTGCGGTGAGCCTTCCTCAGTGTCAATGACCATTCCGTTTTCCATAACACCGCTTCTGAGGTACCGTTTTACCATCTGTATGACCCGCTCGTCTTTGATCTCCTTCCGAAGAAGATTCACAAGGATCGTGTGATTCAGGGTGTCGAAGTATTTCGAGAGATCGAGACTTACCGCATGGGTATAACCCTGTTCCGCGTACTCCTTCACCTTCAGTATGGCATCTTTGGCGTTCCGTCCGGGACGATAGCCGAAGCTTCCGTCTGAGAACAGCCGCTCAAAGATCGGTATCATCTGCTGTGCCATGGCCTGTTGAATGGTACGGTCTATGACGGTAGGAATGCCAAGCTTCCGCACTCCGCCGTCCGGCTTCGGGATCTCCACGCGTCTGACCGGGTTTGGTGTGTACTTGCCACGCCTGATCCTGTCAACTAATTCATGGTTATGTTCCTTCAGCCACTGGAACGTCTCATCTATGGTCATCCCATCGACTCCCGGCGCTCCCTTGTTTGCCTTCACTCTCTTAAAAGCTCTGTTGAGGTTATCCCTCTCCAGTATCCTCTCCAAGAGGTCCGGCTGTGCACTGTCCTTTTCCTTCCATATCCGGTTGAATGAGCGATGCGCTCTCACATACCATTTGTGTTCCGCACTATCTCTTTGTGAGCAGCCATCATTGCTGATGTTTTCTGCATCCATGTGCGCATTCCTCCTTTCTCGGTCGTTACTTAGGACTCCTACTGATTCGGCCCTTCGCCTTTCAGCTACTATGGCCTCTGCTGACTTCTGCGCGCTCAGCATCATCTCATGATGATGGTTACTCCTTTCGGGGCATTCCGCGCAGATCTCCCCGGGTACCACACATTTCTTTCCCTCCATCTACCTGCCGCATCTATCCCACATGATTCCGTGTAGTTATTGGGCTTTGGCTTGTGTTGCAGTCTTACCCTCATGTGTGACCTCGTATGCGATTTCTGTTCGTCAGACCAGAGGTTTGCCCGCCGGGTTAGTACTTTCCCCGACATCCAGCTTCCTTCAGATCCCACCTCACGGTGGGCACCCTTGCCTTTGGCTATATCCTTCCCACTACCGGGCGGATTCGGGACTTTCACCCGTTAGAAACGTGCGCCGCCGGGCGCACAACCATAAAAAACTGCCGGAAAACTCCTCCGGCAGTTTTTTATGGTAATCTTGATTTTGCGAACTTTGATACCGGCAACTTTGACCTATTTCCGGCAGCTTTTTGCACAACCGCTCAGCCCAGTACCCTTTCACTGAAAGCAAGCGCGGAATCGATCACCGCGTCCATATCATAATAGCGGTATTCTCCCAGTCTGCCTCCGAACAAAACTTTCCCGTCGGCATCCGCAAGTTTCTTATACTCTTTATACAATGCGGAATTCTTTTCATCATTGACCGGATAATACGGTTCATCCCCCCTGTTCCATTCGCTCGAATATTCCCTGGAAATAACCGTTTTTTGCTGTGTTCCGAATTCAAACCATTTATGTTCGATGATTCGGGTGAACGGCGTTTCCTCATCCGTGAAGTTGACGGCCGCATTCCCCTGATAATTCGGAATATCCAGAACCTCCGTTTCAAACCGCACACTTCTGTATTCCAATGTGCCGAGTTGATATCCGAAATACGCATCGATCGGCCCCGTATAAATCACTTTTTTTGCCAGTCTGTCCAGATTCTCCTTATCCGCAAGATAATCCGTTCCCAAACGGACATCCGTCCCCTCCAGCATATTCTCAACCAATCGGGTATATCCTCCCATCGGAATCCCCTGATAGAGCGCATTAAAGTAATTGTTGTCATAGGTAAAACGAACCGGCAGTCTTTTGATGATAAATGCCGGCAAATCCGTGCATTTTCTCCCCCATTGTTTTTGCGTATATCCCTTGATCAGTTTCTCGTAAATATCCGTTCCGACCAGACGAATCGCCTGCTCCTCCAGATTTTTCGGCTCGCCGATCCCCGCCTCCCGAACCTGTTTTGCAATGATTTCTTCGGCTTCCTTCGGTGTCGTGACTCCCCACATCTTATTAAAGGTATACATATTAAACGGAAGAGAATAGATCTCCCCATGATAATTCGCAATCGGAGAATTGGTAAAGCGATTGAACTCGGCGAAACGATTCACAAAATTCCAAACTTTTCTCGAATTTGTGTGAAAAATATGCGCTCCGTAAATATGAACCTGGATCCCCTCCACTTCTTTGGTGTAAACATTCCCGGCAATATGATCTCTCTTGTCAATAACCAAGCATGCCTTCCCCGCTTCCTTGGCACGGTTTGCAAATGTCGCCCCGAACAGTCCTGCTCCGACAATCAGGTAATCGTACATATACTTCCTCCTTCTTTTCCGATCCCATACCGATTCCATTCCTTTTCATCCCGATAAGTCCGATATGAGAAACATTTTTTATTCTTTATTTTTTTTTAAGCATTCACACCCTTTTAATTTCAGAATTTCGTGTTAACATTGCCCTTGTCGATATCGACAGGGTTTACAACTTTTCCGTTGGAAAACTCAAAACACAATCAGACAACAAACGAAAGGATTGTACTATGAAAAAGACAAAACTATTGGCTATAGCGGCTGCGCTCATGGTAATGGGAGTCGCTTCGGCATGTTCCAATTCCTCATCCGGCAATTCTCAGGCAACGACTGTACAAAGCAGCGCAAACTCGTCCGTTGCCGGCGAAAATGAAGAAGTCAATGAAG
>JBHADT010000164.1:0-23942 GCA_041855205.1 Bacteroides sp. | reverse complement strand
TGAAGCTGATGAGCCGGTTGGATGTGATGCTTTGCATGGATTCCGCCAATATGCATCTGGCGTCGTTGGTGGGAACACCCGTGGTTTCGGTGTGGGGAGCCACCCACCCTTATGCGGGATTTATGGGATGGGGACAATCGGAGACCGGCATCGTGCAGTCCGACCTTCCGTGCAGACCCTGTTCCGTTTTCGGGCAGAAACCCTGTTGGAGGGGCGACTACGCTTGCCTGAACCGGATAGCCCCGGAAGAAATTATAGAAAAGATGGAATCGGTCCTGAATACCCCCGGCAGGCGCGAGACAGACTGAAAGACGTTATATAAAGAATTGAAGCCGATGAAATACAGTGTGGTGATAAATCCCGCCTATGAGTCCTTGCGCGGATTCTTGAAAGAACTGCCTTCCCTGTTCGAAAAGGAAGGTACCGTCATATATTCCGGGCGCAACCTCATCAAGGTGATGAACGTGGGCGGAATGGAAATCAACGTGAAGCGCTACGGTATTCCCTCTTTCATCAACCGGGTTGTGTATTCTTTCTTCCGGCGTCCCAAAGGGATGAGGGCCTTCTCTTACCCCGGACGGCTCAAAGAGAAAGGTTTCGAAACCCCCGAAGCCATCGCATACGTCGAGGAGCGCAGGTGCGGACTCATCCGTTACTCTTATTTTGTTAGCATTCAATCGCATTACCGGCGCAACTTTTATGAATTCGGCGATGCCGATGCGGAAAGCTGTGAAGACGTGGTCCGTGCCTTTGCCCGGTACACGGCGTCGTTGCATGAGGCGGGCATCATGCACCGCGATTATTCTCCCGGAAACATCCTCTTCGACAAGGTTGGCGATGAGTATCATTTCCTTCTGGTAGACATTAATCGGATGTATTTCGGGCCGGTCTCCCTCAAGCAGGGGTGTGCCAACTTCGCCCGCCTGTGGGGGCAGAAATCTTTTTTTGTGTTGCTCGCCAAAGAATATGCCCGGGCACGCGGGGCGGATGAGCGGTACTGTGTGGAACAGGTGCTGAGGCAAAGAAAAAGATTCTGGACATATTACAGCAAGAAATATACGGTGAAATACAATTTAGAGTTATAGTCCATGCGTATCGTTTTGTTCTGTGAAAATAAATATGCTGTCGATATCCTGTATCCTATCCATCAGGAAGCTGTGAAGCATACGGAACACTCCGTGTTATGGTATGTGCACCGGAAAAAGATTCCTCTTTTCCCGCTGGCGGGTGAGGTGGAATGGACTCACGACATGCAGCAAGTGTACGACTTCTCGCCCGAAGCCATCTTCGTGCCGGGTAACATAGTGCCTTACTATCTGCCGGGAGTCAAGATACAGGTGTTTCACGGTTATGCGGCGGAAAAGAAAGACCATTGGATTATCCGGCGCTACTTCGACGCCTACTTCACGCAAGGACCGTATTTCACGAAGGAGTTTACCCGTTTGTCGAAGATATACAAGGATTTCGAAGTGGTGGAAACGGGTTGGCCCAAACAAGACTGGATAAAGGCGCACTGGCACGACTTTGACACCGAACGGGAAAAGTTGCTGAAAGAGCATGGTAAAAGTCAGATAGTGCTTTATGCACCCACCTTTTCACCTTCTTTAACTTCTCTTCCTGCAATGAAAGAGGCTTTGGCGCATTTAGTGAAGATAAAGGACATCGTGTTGCTGCTGAAATTTCACCCGCTCACCAAACCGGAATGGATAGCGGAATATAAGGCGTTGGCCGAACGGGAAGAGAATATCGTGTGGATAGATGACTTCAACGTCACCAAGTATCAGTTGATGTCCGACCTGATGATCAGCGACACTTCCTCTACCGTCTATGAGTTTCTGTTGCTGGGACGCCCGGTGATTACTTATCGTACGATTGCACGCGATGTCTATTGGACAGACATAACGGATATTGACCGGCTGCCCGAAGCCTTTGAACAAGCCCGGCACGACCCGGATGCCATAGCCAAGCGGCGTTGGATTGTGGAAAACTACGATCCGTATCTCGATGGAAAAGTGGCGGAACGCATGCTGGCCGCCGCCGACGACTATATCGCCCGTCATGGTGTGCCCACTCACCGCCGGCTCAATTTATGGAGAAAATACACCGGTGTGAAAACATTCGGCTGGGTTAAAAGAAAATGAGTGTGGAAAGAAAGTTTTTATACTCGATTTGGAAAATTTTTAAATAGAAGATATGAAGTCTTACGTGTTTCCCGGGGATATAGAGGAATCCATACTGAAAATAGGCGGAGAGCCCTTCCCCTATATGCGTACAGCCAGTTTCTCGAAGCTCGTACAGGAATCGGAACAGATGCTTCTGAGGTTGATTCATTGTCCCGGGGGGCGTGTAATCTGCTACACCGCTTCGGGTACGGGAGCCATGGATGCGGTTGTTTCCAACTATGTGGCTCGTGCCGGAAAAGCTTTTGTTCTTGCGGGAGGCACGTTCGGTATGCGTTGGAAGAGCCTGTGCGATTATTACGGCATACCGAATGATGTGTTTCATGTCCCTTTTGCCCGTGATGTGGCGTATGAGCAGTTGGAGGAGGCGGTAAAGGCGGCTCGCCCCGCCGTGTTTCTTTGCCAGCATCATGAGACATCGAGCGGACAACTGTATGACTTGGAAAGAATCTCTTCCATTTGCCGCAAATTCAACGTCTCTTTGGTGGTGGATGCCGTAAGCTCGTTTCTTACCGACGCATTGGATATGCAAGGTATGGGCATCGATGTGTGCATCACCAGCAGTCAGAAGGGGCTGAATATAGCTCCCGGACTTTCTTTCGTTTTCTTGAGTCCCGGCGCTTTGAACAGGGACTTTGCGAAAGCTTCCTACTATTTTGACTTTACCGAGAATTTGAAAAATCTGGAACGGGGTCAAACACCTTATAGTCCCGCCACTACATTGTTTCTACAGCTTCATGCCCGCCTGCAAAAGTGCGTGATGCTCGGTACGGACGAGTTGATAAGAACCGCCCGGTCGAAAGCCATGTACTTTCGCCGACTATGTGAGTTGAACGAGTGGGAATTGCCGGTGGAGAATCCATCAAATTGTATTACCGGATTTTTCGTCCGCCGTAATGGCGACATCCTCTTTGAAGAACTTTTGAAACGGGATCTCTATATTATGCCGGGCGGAACACCTTCTTATTTCCGGGTGTCTCATTCGGGACTTCAAACTACGGACGAACTGGACGAACTGGCTGAAAGTATAAAAGAGATTGAATTGCGTTGAATCCGGTTACTGTACCGGATAGACAAAGATGTGTATTTAGCGTGTTTCCTATTTTGTAAGATAGTAACTTAACCTTTTTTTACCTGCTATGAAAAAGAATAAAGTAAGAGTATTTACCTCCGGCAGTTTTGATTTGTTTCATATAGGACATCTCAATATATTGGAAAAATCCGCTTCCTTGGGAGATGAACTGATTGTGGGAGTGAGCACCGACGAACTGATATGCCATTACAAGGGAATGCCTCCTATAGTGCCTTTCGAACAACGTATCCGTATCGTGGAGGCTCTGAAGTGTGTGACCAAGGTAGTGAAGCAGGTGAAGTTGACCGAAATAGCCCAGTTGCAACGTGAAGAAATAGATATTGTAACTATCGGGGATGACTGGGAGAACAAGTACCTGGAGGGTTTGGAATGGATGAAGAAACAGCCTGGGAAACGCGTGGTTTATTTCCCTTATACGCCCGGTATCAGCACGACAAGTATCAAAAAACAGATTATAGAAAGCACGAATCAGATTGTGGCGGCGGCTTTACAGCGCGAAGCCGAGCTCGATTACAACTGGGCGGAAGATAAAAAAGGATAAAAGAAAAGAGTTATAGATAGATTATTAAGAAATAAACCGGATTGAGATGACAGTTTCATTATTGATATCTACTTATAATTGGAAAGAGGCTCTTTCCCTTTGTCTGTACAGTGCGTTTGCGCAGACGGTGAAACCGGATGAAATATTGATAGCGGACGATGGTTCCCGCGAAGATACCCGCGAATTGATAGAGGAGATGAGGAAAAAAACAGACATCCCCATTGTGCATGTTTGGCACGAAGATAAGGGATTCCGTCTTTCGGCCATCCGTAATCTTGCCATCCGGCAGGCCAAAAGCGAGTATATTATTCAGATTGACGGAGATATTATTCTGGAGAGACACTTCATCGCCGATCATTTGGAACTGGCGGAGCCGGACTGCTTTGTTTGCGGAAGCCGGGTCTTGCTGGGATACTTCTATACGGAGCATCTGTTGAAGGCAAAGGATATGCAGCCTTCTTTGCTGAGGCAGGATTTCGGGTACATATTGAACGCTTTCCGTTCGAAGATACTGAGACAATATCTTGCCAAGCGGTATGCAAAGCATCGCATGAACAGCGTACGAGGTTGCAATATGGCATTTTGGAAAAAAGACCTTTTGCGTGTGAATGGCTACAACGAGGAACTGGAAATGTGGGGACAGGAAGACGTGGAGATCTCTTACCGCCTGCTGTATGCCGGTTTAAGCAAGAAACAATTAAAAATGGGAGGGGTGCAGTTTCACTTATTTCATAAACAAGCCTCGCGAGAGAACCTTGCGTTTCATGAAAAAATTCTCAAGCAAGTAAAAAAAGAAAAGAAAGCTTGGTGTAGCCGGGGTATAGTGAAAGACGAGCCGGAAATGCCGGATAAATCCGAATAAAATGTTTCTTTAGTCATGAGGAGAATAAAAGCATCTCTGATAGTTGCCACTTACAATTGGACGGAAGCGTTGGAACTCTGTTTGACTTCCGTTCTGCAACAGACTGTCTTGCCGGCGGAAGTCATTATCGCGGACGATGGTTCTGACGAGAAGACGTTGAGGGTCGTTCAAGCCTTCGCTCTTCGCGCCCCTTTTCCTCTTTTGCACGAATGGCACGAGGACAAGGGATTCCGGAAAACCATCATTCTGAATAAAGCCATACAGAGAAGCTCATCGGAGTATATAATCCAAATAGACGGCGATGTGATTCTTGACAGGCACTTCATCGAAGACCATTTGAGGCAGGCTGAAAAGGGATGCTTCATCCGGGGAACAAGGTGCATACTGAATGAACGAATAAGCCGGACTTTGTTGGAGAACAAAAAGATACCGGCAAGAGATAAGATTTCTCTAAAATGTGGGCAAACTCCCAATGCTTTGCGTCTTCCCTCCGTATTTGTTGCACTGACAACACGGAAGGAATTCTCCGGAAGACGTGTGAAAGGCTGCAATATGGCTTTCTGGAAGGACGACCTTGTCCGTGTGAACGGCTATGACAATGACTTGAGCGGCTGGGGGCATGAGGATGAAGAACTGAGTTGGCGGTTGGTGAACGCAGGGATACGGAAGAAGATAATCAAGTGCACGGCCATCGTCTACCATATATGGCACAGGTACTTGCCTCGCACCAAAGAAGAGACGCACTTGTACTTGTTGGAAGAAGTCATCAAAAATCGGATAATGCGGACTGAAAACGGTCTGCTGGAGGTTTGCAATGATGCCAAAGATTAGCCGGCTTTAAAAAGAGAGAAAGAAACAACCCATGAACAATCCAGTACTGAGTATAATAACCGTAAACTTCAATAACAAAGAAGGACTGAAACATACCCTCCAGAGCATCAGGAATCAGTCCTTTGCAGACTATGAGCATATCATCATTGACGCCGGTTCGACGGATGGCAGCAGGGAAACCATAGAAGAATATGCCCGCGAACCGGAGACACATCTTACTTGCTGGGTTTCCGAACCGGACAAAGGGATATACGACGGCATGAATAAGGGTATTGAGAAGGCCAAAGGGGAATATCTTTACTTTCTTAATTCCGGAGACCTTCTTGTAGATGATGTACTGAAAGATATCCCATTCGACGGCACCCGGTATATTTATGGAAACATCAAACTCATTCATCAGGAATACGGAACCATATATTGTAACTACCCCGATGTTTTCGACACTTTCTTTTTAGCCAATAAAGAAGGTTGGATATCGCAGCAGGCATGTTTCATACATCATTCTTTGTTTGTCGATCATAAGTACGATACGGACTACCAGATAATATCCGACTGGATACATGCCGTTCGTTGTATATTATTGGAGCAGTGTACGTACAGACATCTTCCCCTGTTGGTGGCAATCTTCGACGGTAACGGTGAAAGTTCCGATGAGGAGAGGACATGGAGTGAGCGTGACAGGTGGATTAAAGAGAATCTTCACCCGGCTTTTTTCCGTGCCTTTGTCGAACTCGAAGAGTATCGCCGGTTGGGACTCGCTGATATTTTGACCCGCCTCAACCTGACGAGAAAGTTTCGTAAAAGAATAAAGAATATTATCATATTCTTCTATTATATCAACTTTCTTTTCTCATTTCATAAGAAAACATAATGTCCGATTTCTTTGTATTATACGACCATCAGGCTTTTGATATGCAGCGTTTCGGGGGGATTTCGCGTTACTTCTGCGAGATAATCGGCAGACTCCGGCTGAGGTCGATGGTTTCTGTGCGCTTTTCCATTAACTACTACCTGACGACATCGCATGCAGTTCGACGGCTTGTTCCCATCCCGAGATGTATTTATAAACGTTATAGGCAGTATTTTGAGAAGAGAAACCGCAATATTGCGATACATGCACTGAAAAGCAAGAAGAATTACGTGTTCCATCCCACATACTACGATTCGTACTTTCTGGAACATATGAATCGTTCGTTGCCCTATGTGGTTACTGTTCATGATATGATTCATGAGAAGTTTTCGTCGTTTTTCCCCGATGCGGAGGATGTTATCGCGCAGAAGAGAAAAGTGATTACCGGCGCGAGCAGGATTATCGCCATAAGTGAGCAGACCAAGAAAGACGTTGTTGAACTGTTGCACATAGATCCGCGGAAGATAGACGTTGTGTATCATGGCACCGGGATGAAGCCTTTCGAAGGGAGGTTCAGACTGAAGTTGCCGGAAAAGTTCTTACTGTTTGTGGGCGACCGTTCTTTGTATAAGAACTTCGACCGTTTCATGCAGGCTTTCGCTATGCTTCGCAAGGAAGACCCCGAACTTTTTGTGGTCTGCACGGGAACGAAGCTAAGAGCGGACGAACGGGAAAAGCTCTCCGAGTGGGGAGTGCTCGAGGCTACAATGCACGTGAAAGCATCTGATCGCAGTCTGTGCGAACTTTATGCCAGGGCCCGGGCTTTCGTCTATCCGTCTTTGTACGAAGGCTTCGGGATACCTCTTCTTGAGGCTTACGCCTGCCATTGTCCCGTGGTGCTGAGCAATGCGAGTTGTTTTCCCGAAATAGCGGGCGAGGCGGGTGTTTACTTCGACCCTTATTCGGAAGAGTCGATGTATGACGCCATAAGAAGCGTAATAAACGATGAGCGGAAACGGCAAGAACTCATCGAAGCCGGCACGAAGCGTTTGTCTTTGTATTCGTGGGAAAAAGCGGCGAAAGAGACGGAGGCCGTTTACCTGAAAACCTGGAATGAAAACCGCTAAATCATCGTGTCATGAACCACGTTGTACTGAGTATTATCACGGTTAACTTCAACAACAATGCCGGTCTGATAAAGACACTGCAAAGTGTGGAAGCCCAGTCTTATGCTTCTTATGAGCATATTATAATAGACGCGGGTTCTACGGATGGAAGTGTGCAGACCATCAAGGATTACCGGCAGCAGAATCCGCACTTGACGTTTTGGGTATCGGAACCCGATCATGGAATCTATGACGGGATGAACAAGGGGATATCCCGGGCCAGGGGCGAGTATCTGTATTTCCTGAATTCGGGCGATTGTCTGGAAAAGGATATTCTGCGCGAGATTCCTTTCGATGGGACAAAACTTATCTATGGCGACGCGCTGTTTGTCGGCAGAAAGAAAACGGAGCATCGCATCCCTCCCACCGAGCTCGACCTTATCTATCTGTGCAACAATTCTCTTCCTCATCAGTCGTGTTTTATTCATCGGGCACTGTTCGAGGAGAGGCTTTATGATACCCGCTATCGCATTATTTCGGATTGGGCGCATCACTTTATCTCTCTGATCATGGAGAGGTGCAGCTACCGGTATGTTCCTTTCTTAATTTCGGTATGCGATGGAAATGGAGTCAGTTCCGACTGGGAGGTGTTGGATAATGAAAGGAAGCGATGGTTCCGCGAGCAGTTTCCCGGTATACTTTCCAACTCATTTCTCGCTTGCGGAGAACTTGACGAGTCAGGATTCCGTCCGGTGGTTTCCCTTCTGAGCCGGACAAGGAAATTCAAAATACGTATGAGGAAGCTGGTGCTTCTCTTATACAGAATCAATTCCGCCTTTTCAAAGCGTTGATTCGAGACTCCGTTTGTCTTACGGACCGCTGCGGAGCATCATTAATAGCTTAAACTTTTTCTCTTTAAAGAGTTTTCTTCCTATCTTTGCCATCCTAATCATTCAAATTCTCTGCGATGAAGGAATTTCTGCAACTGATGCGGCGTTTTGTATCTCCTTACAAGCGTTATATAGGCTGGGCGGTGGTGCTGAACGTACTTTCCGCCGTATTCAATGTATTCTCTTTTACGTTATTGATTCCTATCCTCAATATTCTTTTCAAAACGGGCGACCACACGCAGGTATATCAATACATGGAGTGGGGAAGCGACAGTCTGAAGGCTGTGGCTGTGAATAACTTTTACTACTATATCACCCGTATGATTGAGACCTACGGACCTACGATGACTCTGCTTTTCATCGGACTGTTTCTGGGATTTATGACGCTGCTGAAGACTGCCTGTTATTTCGGTTCGTCGGCGGTGATGATTCCCTTGCGTACGGGAGTGGTCAGAGATATTCGCGTGCTGGTCTACTCCAAAGTGATGCACCTGCCTTTGGGATTCTTTTCCGAAGAGCGTAAGGGCGATATTATCGCGCGTATGAGTGGCGACGTAGGCGAGATCGAAAACTCCATCACCAGTTCGCTCGACATGCTGCTGAAGAATCCGATTCTGATAACCCTATACTTCACTACATTGATTGTAACCAGCTGGCAACTGACGCTATTCACCATGTTGGTGCTTCCCGGTATGGGCTGGCTGATGGGGCGTGTGGGCAAGCGACTTAAACGAAAGTCGCTGGAAGCGCAGGGAAAGTGGAGCGACACGATGTCTCAACTGGAGGAAACCCTCGGAGGGTTGCGTATCATCAAAGCCTTCGTGGCGGAGGGTAAGATGGTGGCGCGCTTCAAGCAATGCAGCGACGAGCTGCGCGATGCCACGAACCGCGTAGCCATCAGGCAGTCTTTGGCGCATCCGATGAGTGAGTTCCTTGGCACGATACTTATCGTATTCGTGTTGTGGTTCGGCGGCATGCTGATATTGGGAGAGAACTCTTCGATAGAGGCGTCCACCTTTATCTTCTACATGGTGATTCTGTACAGCATCATCAATCCGCTGAAAGACTTTGCCAAGGCGGGGTATAACATCCCCAAGGGATTGGCTTCGATGGAGCGTGTGGACAAGATACTGAAAGCGGAGAACCCCATCAAAGACCCGGCATGTCCGAAACCGTTGGCAGAACTCTCGCATAGTATCGAGTTCAGGGACTTGAGTTTCAGTTACGACGGGAAGCGCGACGTGCTGAAACACATCAATCTGACGATACCCAAGGGGCATACCATCGCGTTGGTCGGACAGTCAGGTTCGGGAAAGTCCACACTGGTGGATTTGTTGCCCCGCTACCACGACATTCATCAGGGAGAGATATTGATTGACGGTATCAGTACCAAAGAATTCCGGATATCCGACCTGCGCGGGCTGATAGGAAATGTGAATCAGGAAGCGATTCTTTTTAACGATACATTTTTCAACAACATCGCCTTTGGGGTGGAGAATGCCACGATGGAGCAGGTGATCGAAGCCGCCAAGATAGCCAATGCGCACGATTTCATTATGGAGAGCGAGCACGGCTACTACACGAATATAGGTGACCGCGGAGGAAAACTCTCTGGCGGACAGCGTCAGCGTGTCAGCATCGCCCGCGCCATTCTCAAGAATCCGCCCATACTTATTTTGGATGAAGCCACCTCGGCTCTCGACACGGAGTCGGAACGTCTGGTGCAGCAGGCATTGGAGCGGCTGATGAAGACACGCACCACCATTGCCATTGCCCACCGCTTGTCTACCATCCGCAATGCCGATGAGATATGCGTGCTCTACGAAGGGGAGATTGTGGAGCGCGGCAAACACGAGGAATTGCTTGCGAAGAACGGTTATTACAGGCGACTGAACGACATGCAGTCGCTGGCATGACGAACGAAAGCCTCCGCCATTGCGAACCGCACCCCAAAAGATCATAGCCTGACTTTTGGGGTGCGGTTTATTCCGACAGGAGGCTTTTTCATTTTCGTCCGAAGTCGGCGGGTATCTCGCCCCATTGTTTGGTATCCCATTTCAGGATGCGTGTAGTGTACGTGTTTTCGCGCAACCACTTCTCGGCGCGTTCTATAAGGCGAAAAAGTTCCTCGGTCTTAGCTTCCCGGGGGAGCTTGGTTTTGCATTTTTTCTGTTTCACCCACCCGATGGCATTGACACTGTCGCTGTATATGGGCATGTCGAATCCCTTTTGCTTGAGCAGAGCCAGTCCGTGAACGATGGCAAGAAACTCGCCGATGTTGTTTGTTCCGTATGCGGGACCGAAGCGGTACACCTCCTGCCGGCTTCCCACATGCACGCCCCGGTACTCCATGGCTCCCGGGTTGCCGCTGCAGGCGGCGTCCACGGCAAGGCTGTTCTCTGTCACGCTTGCAGGCAGGGGACGTTCGGCGGTTTTGGCTTTCTCGGCGGTTTTGGTCTTCAAGTAGGCATACGGAGAGGAGTTCAACGCCCGTTCGGCTTCGTCGCGCGTATCGAACGACTTGTACTTCGCCCCTTCATATCCCTTCACTTGTAGCAGGCATTCCGTCCATGAGGTGTAGATTCCGGGATTGACACCCTCCCATACGACGTAGAACTTTTCTTTTTTCATAACCGGTACTGTCCGATGTGGCGTTTTTTTATGGGTTTGCAGTAAAATAATGTGTCCGTGAGCATCTCCCCTTTCAGAAGTCGAGCGAGAGTTGTCCGTCTCCCGTGAGATTGAACGTGAGACGATGGTACGGTGTGGTTCCGTGGCAGGCGATGGCTGCCCGGTGCTTGGGGGTGGGATACCCTTTGTTTCGAGCCCAGTCGTATGCGGGATATTCCTCGTGCAGGCGATTCATGTAGTCGTCCCGGTAGGTCTTGGCGAGTACGGACGCCGCGGCTATGGAGAGGTATTTCCCGTCTCCCTTTACCACGGTGGTGTGCGGTATGCCGTCGTACGGACGAAACCGGTTCCCGTCTATCAGCAGGTGTTGCGGGCGCACGGACAATCTTTCCACGGCCCGGTGCATTGCCAGAAACGAGGCGTTCAGGATGTTTATCTTGTCTATCTCTTCGGGCGACACCACCCCCACCGCCCATGCCACCGCCTCCTTTTCTATCACCGGGCGCAGGGCATATCGCTGTTGTTCGGTGAGTTTTTTGGAGTCATCGAGCAGTTCGTTGCGGAAGTCCGGCGGCAGAATGACGGCTGCGGCGTATACCGCCCCCGCCAGGCACCCTCTTCCGGCCTCGTCGCATCCGGCTTCCGCCAGTCCGGGATGTAGATAAGGTAAGAGCATCGTGCGAACCCGGTTATCAGGAGCGCAACTCCAGAACGAAGCGGCTTCCTTTGGTATAGGTGGTGTCCAATGTCAGCGACCCGTTCATCTTGGTGGCGATGAGCGAGCAGATGGGAAGTCCCAGTCCGTCTCCCTTTGTGAGGTCTTTCACTTCCGTAAAGGGTTTGAACAGCTCTTCCTGTTTTTCCGCCTCGATGCCGCAGCCGGTGTCGCTTACCACAAACTGGTGTGTGTGTGCTCCGCGCTTCTTGAATTCCAACCTGATTTTTCCACCTTCCGGCGTGTATGTCACGGCGTTGTGGAGCAGATGCAGCAAGATGCGTTCCAGCTGTTCCGGATTGATTTTGACGCTTAGCTTGGGTGCGTTTACCGCAATGTCCACTCCTGCGGGAACCTGCGGGGTAATCTTGGCGAGTATCTCCTCGCAGAAGTAGCCTACGTTTACCTCACGTGTTTCGTACACTTCGGTGAGCGAGTTCTCCAAGTCCGAAAGTTCCTGTATGTGCGCGGCGAACTCCCTCAACGCCCGCACGCCCGGCTGGGAGGCGTCCAGCGTTCGGAGCGTAGGCTCCATCTGCGCCGATATGTTGCGTATGAACTTCGTTTTCTGTTCGTTGTGTTCATTGGCCACGCGTATGGCTTTCTTTTGCCTGCGTGTGAGCATTATGAAACGCAGCAGCACGATGCCGCCGAATATCAACGCTCCCGCCAGCACTGCCGCCAGCAGGCATAGCCCGATGATGATATATTGCTTGGTCGAGAGCGAACCGTCTTTCTCGCTGATGGTCTTCAGGCTTTCGTTGTATTTCTGTTTCAGTACGTTCAGCTCATCCTGCTCGGTGAGTGCCCTTATCGAGTCCGTCCATGCGTTGAACTGCTCGTAGGTGCGTGCCACGAGCGCGGCGTTATTGGAGCGGCGCGCTATCCCGATGAGCGTATGGTAACACTCGTTTACCCGTTCGTACTTCTGTTGTTGCTTGTATTCGTTTATCAGCCGGTTGAAAGCGGCGTCTCCCTGTGCCGGCATGCCCAGCGTATGGTAATAGTTCGCCTGCGTGTAGAGCATATCCTCGCGTATGGAGTCGCTGCGCGAAGCCTTTGCGTTCTCCTCCATCAAGGCGAGCCACTCTTTGGCTTGTGCCGTGCGCTTGAGAGCCGTGTACATTTTCAGTCGTTCCTTGTTGATGGCGTAGCGGAGTCCGGGCAATCCTTTGCCCAGCTTCTGTTCGGCGTTTTGCACCAACTGTTCCATGCTCCGGCACATCTCGAAAGCCTCCTTGTAATAGTTTTCCCTGTGGTAGAGTGTCGACACCTGCGCACCGCAACGGACGGCCTCGGCGTATTTCTCCTGTGCTGAAAAAGCGTTGTATGCCTGCAAAAAGAGGTAGCGCGATTTGATGTACTCTTTTTTTTGCAGCAGCGTTTGCGCCTGTTTCATTTGTTCTTCGGCTTTGTTTTCGGCAGATTGTGCCACGGCCGCTATGCCGGCACACAGGAGGAATGACAGAATACAGAGAAATCGTTTCATGTGACATGAAAATTACGGGTTAGTCGAGCAAATGTAAGAATAATGTTTCAGAGGCTGTTCATCTTTCCGCCGTTTTTTCGGTGAGGAGGATGGTTAACCGCAAGTTTGCCTGACGGTCGCGACTTCCCGGGGCGGTGGAAAGTACTCCGGATACCATACAGGCACGGTATCCGAACCGTGCCTGTATGGTTCGGGTACCATGCCTGTATCTATCTTCCGGTTTACCCGTTTCTTGGAAATCACTCTGGCGTTGCGGGGCAATCCGGGTGCGGATGACTCTATCCGTAGTTGAAGATGCTTCCTCCCAAAAATTCCCGCAAGAGCGAGGTGAACGGAATCTCCTTGTCCTGAATGGCGACGAAATAGCGTATGAACTTCAGCAGCCGGTACGCCTCGGCATATTCGGGGCAGTTGCGCGGCACGCTGCTCAATATGGGTTCGGCATGCGCGCGGAGCACCGCGAACTCGAAAAGCAGGGCGGAGTTGAACATGGCGTCGGCATTTTCCTGAAAAGGGAATATCCACTTGTCTTCGCCTGCCCGTACGCTCGGCCAGCGCGAGATGGTCTCCTGTGCCGAGTATCCCCTGTATTTATAGTCGCGTATGATACGGCGTAGCAAGCGGTTGTCGGTGGTGGGAATCCAGTTGTGGTCGTCCAGCGAGATGGTGGTGAGCGCCGAAACGTAAATCTTGTACTTGTTGGCATCGGGAATATGCGGCGTGAGTTCCGGATTCAGGGCATGAATGCCCTCGAGTATGAGAATCGTGCTGTCGTCAATGCGTAGTTTGTCGCCCCGGTATTCCTTCTTGCCGAGGGCGAAGTTGAAGCGCGGAAGCTCCACTTCCTCCCCGTTGAGCAACGCCTGAAGTTGGCGGTTGAAGAGGTCGAGGTCCAAAGCGTAGAGCGACTCGTAGTCGTAGTTCCCGTTCTCGTCGAGCGGCGTGTCTTCGCGTTCCACGAAGTAGTCGTCCAGCGAGATGGGGAAGGGGCGGATGCCATTGGTCATCAACTGCACGGACAAACGCTTGCTGAAGGTGGTCTTTCCCGAGGACGACGGACCCGATATAAGCACCAGACGTGTGCGATTGCCATTCTGTCCCCGGTGGTATATCTCATCGGCGATGCCTGCGATTTTTTTCTCCTGCAAAGCCTCGGCGACGTTGATGAGGTCGGTGGCGTGTCCCGCCTCGCATGCCTCGTTCAGGTCGCCGGCATTGCCCAGTCCCATGATGTAGTTCCAGCGCAGATGCTCCTTGAACACGTCGAGCATTTTTTCCTGCTTTACCACGTCTTCCAATACCTCCGGATTCTGCCTGTTGGGGATGCGCAGCAACAGTCCGTCGTAATACTTCACGATGTCGAACAGATTGATGAATCCCGTGCTTGGCAGCAGGTTGCCATAGTAATAGTCTACCGTGTCGCCCAGTTTATAATAATAGGTGTAGAGCGAGCCGGAGGTTTCCAGCAACTTCACCTTGTCCGTCATCCCCCGTTCGCTGAACACCCTCACAGCCTCCGTAGTGTGGCATTCCACCCGGCGGTAGGGAATATCCTCGGCTATGATTTCCTGCATGCGTTTTTTGATGGCAGACACATCCTCGAGCTCGATGGGACGCCCCAGATGCAGGTTGCAGAAGTAACCTTTGGAAACCGGATGCTCCACGAACAGCTTTCCCTCGGGAAACAGCTCACTCACCGCCTTGTACAACACGAAACACAGGCTGCGCACATAAGTGCGCATGCCCGACGAGTCGCGTACGTCCAGAAACTCCACGTCTTTGTTGTTGTATACCTTGAAGTTGAGCCCCTCGGTGCGGTTGTTTACCCGGGCACTGACAACCGGATAGGGAAAATTCAGATTAAAACCTTTATAAATATCCAAAAGAGAACTCCCGATAGGGAAACTTTTATAAATATTATTATTTTTGCAGCAAATTTGTAACATGTGTTCCATGGCTCTTTTTTAAGTGATTATCGGCTAATATAGGATATTGCGGACCAAGAGTCGTGTAACATTCTAATTAATTAAAGATGGAATATTCTTTTTATGATTTTTTAAATCTGTTGGGCTCTCTTGCCCTTTTCCTTTACGGAATGAAGTATATGAGTGAGGGATTGCAGAAGTTCGCGGGCGACAGACTGCGCAGAATCCTCACGGCGATGACTACCAACCGTGTCACGGGCGTACTGACCGGCTTGTTGATTACGGCGCTCATCCAGTCCTCCTCAGCCACTACCGTGATGGTGGTAAGTTTCGTCAACGCCGGGTTGCTTACACTCTCCCAGTCCATAGGAGTGATTATGGGAGCCAACATCGGAACGACGGTCACCGCGTGGATTATCTCTACACTCGGATTCAAGGTGGATATCTCCGCTTTTGCTCTTCCTTTGCTCGCCCTCGGTATTCCGCTTATATTCTCACAGAAAAGCCAACGCAAGTCCATTGGGGAATTTGTATTCGGCTTTTCTTTCCTTTTTATGGGGTTGCAACTGCTCAAGGCCAACACCCCCGACCTTGCGGAGAATCCCGATATACTCGCCTTTGTGCAGAACTATACCGATATGGGATTCCTCTCCATCCTGCTTTTTGTGGTCATCGGTACGTTGCTCACCATGGTGGTGCAGTCCTCTTCGGCGACCATGGCAATCACGCTGATCATGTGTGCCAACGGTTGGATCAGTTTTGAATTGGGAGCGGCGCTGGTGCTGGGAGAAAACATCGGAACCACCATTACCGCCAATATTGCCGCCATCACGGGCAATACGCAGGCGCGCAGAGCCGCCTTGGCGCATCTGGCGTTCAATGTGTTCGGAGTCTTCTGGGTGCTTTTCCTCTTCCATCCGTTTACGGAAAGCGTCTCGTGGTTCGTGGAGAACGTAATGCATACCACGGAACCGTCGATTGCGGTGCCCTTTAAGCTTTCGGCGTTCCACACCTGTTTCAATATCTTGAACGTGCTCATCCTTATATGGTTCGTGAAACTCATTGAGCGTACCGTTTGTATACTTATTCCGCAAAAAGAAGTGGAGGAAGAGTATCGCCTGCGCTTCATATCGGCGGGTATGCTCTCTACGGCAGAACTCTCCATCCTGCAAGCTCAGAAAGAGATTCACCTGTTTGCCGAGCGCACGCATCGCATGTTCGGTATGGTGCAGCAGTTGTTGCATACCGAGAAAGACGATGACTTCAACAAACTGTTCAGCCGGATAGAAAAGTATGAAAGCATCAGCGACAACATGGAACTGGAGATAGCCAACTACCTGAATATGGTGTCCGAGGGCAGGTTGAGTTCGGAAAGTAAATTGCAAATACGCGCGATGTTGCGCGAGGTGACAGAGATAGAAAGTATCGGCGACAGTTGCTACAACCTTGCCCGTACCATCAACCGCAAGCGGCAGACCAATCAGGAGTTTACGGAAAAACAGTACGACCACATACACTTCATGATGAAGCTGACCGATGAGGCGCTGACACAGATGATTGCCGTTGTGGAACGTCCCGACCATCAGAACGTAGACGTGAACAAGTCATTCAATCTGGAGAACGAGATAAACAACTACCGCAACCAGTTGAAGAATCAGAATATCCTGGATGTGAACAACAAGGAGTACGACTACCAGATGGGAGTTTATTACATGGATATTATCGGCGAGTGCGAGAAACTGGGCGACTATGTGGTGAATGTGGTGGAAGCAAGCAGTGATATAAAAGAAAAGAAAGTGTCTTAGGACACTTTCTCAAAATCTTCTTTACCTACTCCGCAAAGGGGACAAACCCAATCGTCGGGGATATCTTCAAAAGCTGTTCCCGGTTCGATGCCGCTGTCCGGATCACCCAATTCCGGATCGTAGATGTAGTCGCATACTGTGCAAATGTACTTATCCATATAATAAAAAATTAAGTTTTCCCCTTATTAACAACAATTATTCGGATTTTGTTCTTGGCTTGACAGGAAAAGAATATGTTTGCGATAAATAACAACTAAACGGGGATATTTCAATGACAGTGGAAATTATTCTTTTAACCGTTGTTTCTCTGGTCATCGCGTCTCTCTACGTGCGTGAACTGCTGAGAAACAGAAAACTATCCGAGGAGAAAGAAAACTCCCGGCAAGAAAAGGCGCGCAAGGAAAAACTCTTCGATGCCATCATGCACAATGTGCACGCGTTCATCTTGCTGATAGATTCGGACTTCCGGATATTGGAAACGAACTACTACTATCTTACGGGAGAAAGCCAACCCGAAGGCAAGACGGAGCGTGTGGGCGACCTGTTGCGCTGTAACAACGCTTTTGCCTCGGTGGGAGGATGCGGCACGCACGGGCTTTGCCGGGAGTGTGCCATCCGTAAGAAAATAACCGCGGCGTTCAAGGAAAAAAACAGTTTCGTGGATCTGGAAGCGCAACTCTACATCCGGCACAATGAAGGGGAGGTGGCACGTTGCACCACGCTCATCTCCGGGCAATATCTGGTGACGAAAGAAGGGGAAGAACGGATGGTGGTGACCGTACACGATGTAACCCACATGAAAGAAACGGAGCACGCGTTGAAACAGGCACGCAGAAAGGCGGAAGATGCGAACAAACAGAAATCGGCGTTTCTTGCCAATATGGGGCATGAAATACGTACGCCCCTGAATGCCATCGTAGGCTTCTCCGAACTTCTTGCTTATGCCGCGACGGACGAGGAAAAAAAGAAATACCTGAGTATCGTGCGTGCCAATAATGAGTTGTTGCAGCAACTGCTCTCCGACATCCTCGATTTGTCGAAGATAGAAGCCGGTATGCTGGAATTCGTGTTCTCGGAGGTGGATTTGAATCATCTGATAATCGATATGGTACAGTTCTGCCGCATGCATCTCGAAGAGAAGGCTTCGATGGTACAGGTGATCGAAGAGAAACCGTTGCCCGAATGCATCCTCCGGACAGACAGAAACCGCCTGAACCAGGTTATCTTTAACTTCGTGACAAACGCGATGAAGTTTACCGACGAGGGCAGTATCACCATCGGTTATGAAATGGAAAACCGGAGTGTACGTCTCTATGTAAAAGATACGGGTTGCGGAATGCCGGCGGAAAAATTACCTTATGTGTTCGACCGCTTTATGCGTATGCATAAGCAGCAGAAAGGAAACGGACTGGGTCTGGCGATAAGCAAGAGTATAGTGACATCGCTGGGCGGACGGATAGGAGTGATTTCCGAAGAAGGAAAGGGAACCACTTTCTGGTGTATTCTGCCAATGGATGGCGAGAACAATGTAGTGTGATTTTTTGTTGAAATATTCCGGTCGGTTGGCGGGTGCTCCCTGTCAACCGGCTGTCTGTTTGTCCCGGGCAAAAAAAACGTCCTTGTCGTGAGGGGATACCGGTTATTATGTTGTATTTTTGTTTCTTTAATAAAAGCAGACGATTTGCATGACTGTGATAAAAAACGATTACTCCTGCATCGGACTTACCGATGAAGAGGTGAAAGCGAGCCGTGATAAATACGGTGTCAATCAACTTACTCCGCCTAAACGCCCCTCGATGTGGAAACTGTATCTTGAGAAGTTCGAAGATCCCGTTGTGCGAATACTGCTGGTGGCTGCCTTTTTCTCTCTCTTTATTTCCATTCTCGAAAACGAATACGCCGAAACCATAGGCATCATAGTGGCTATCTTGCTGGCTACGGGTATCGGATTCTATTTCGAATACGATGCGGGCAAGAAATTCGATTTGCTGAATGCCGTTGGAGAGGAAACTCCCGTAAAGGTACTCCGCAATGCTTCCATTCGTGAGATACCCCGCAGAGAAGTAGTGGTGGGAGACATTGTGTTGCTGGAAACAGGCGAGGAGGTGCCGGCCGACGGTGAACTGCTCGAAGCGTTCTCCATGCAGGTCAATGAATCGACGTTGACGGGCGAACCCGTGGCTCCTAAAACAACGGATGAGAAGGAGTTCGAGAAAGACGTCGCCTATCCGTCGAACCGGGTCTTCCGTGGGACGACGGTGGTCGAAGGCTATGGAAAAATGAAGGTACTCAACGTGGGAGACCACACGGAAATAGGTATGGTGGCGCGCGAAAGCTCGATGCAAAGCTCCGAACCGACCCCCCTGAATATACAGCTCACCAAACTGGCGAACCTGATAGGAAAAATAGGCTTTACGGTGGCGGGACTTACGTTCTGTATCTTTTTTGTCAAAGACGTGTGGTTGCACTACTCCTTTTCTCAACTCACCTCTATCGAAGACTGGCTGCCCGTTCTGCACGATACGTTGAAGTATTTTATGATGGCTGTCACGCTCATAGTGGTGGCAGTTCCCGAAGGTCTGCCCATGAGCGTTACGCTGAGTCTGGCGTTGAATATGCGCCGGATGCTTACCACCAACAACCTGGTGCGTAAGATGCATGCTTGTGAAACGATGGGGGCAATCACCGTAATCTGTACGGACAAGACGGGAACACTTACTCAGAATCAAATGACCGTGTACGCTTCGGACTTTTGCGGTCTGGAGCAGGGCGGTATGCTGAAAGACGATCTTTTAAGCCGTTTCATAGCCGAAGGCATCAGCGTCAACTCCACCGCTTTTCTGGAAGAACCGGAAACGGGCGGAAATACGAAGGGTGTGGGGAATCCTACCGAGGTGGCATTGTTGCTGTGGCTTAAGGAGAGGAATCGGGACTACCTGTCGCTGCGAACCCAGGCACGTGTCATCGACCAGTTGACATTTTCTACCGAGCGTAAGTTTATGGCGACGCTGGTGGAATCTCCATGGATGGGGAAAAACATTCTGTATGTAAAGGGAGCGCCTGAGATCGTGCTCGGTAAGTGCCGGGATGTATATTCCGGAGGCGAACCGGAAGACTTCGGCGTTGTTCGTTCTCAAGTGGAAAAGCGTTTGTTCGATTATCAGCATTTGGCAATGCGTACGCTCGGGTTTGCCTGCCGGGTGGTTGAAGACGATGAGCCCATGAACTGTGAGCAGTTGCTTGCGGATAACAATCTGTCATTTCTGGGGATAGTAGCCATCAGCGATCCCGTACGCCCGGATGTTCCCGCGGCGGTGGATAAGTGTCGCTCGGCAGGTATCGATGTCAAGATAGTGACGGGAGATACGCCGGGTACAGCCACTGAAATAGCCCGCCAGATAGGTTTGTGGACTCCTCAGGACACCGGACGTAATCACATCACGGGAACGGACTTCGCCCGGCTCACCGATGAGGAAGCTTTGGAGCGGGTGTCGGACCTGAAGATTATGTCACGTGCCCGCCCCTCGGACAAGCAACGTCTGGTGCAGTTGCTGCAACGCAAAAAAGCGGTGGTGGCTGTCACGGGAGACGGAACGAACGATGCCCCCGCATTGAATCATGCACAAGTGGGACTATCGATGGGAACGGGAACCTCGGTGGCGAAAGAAGCGAGCGACATTACGCTGCTCGACGACTCGTTCAAGAGCATCGCTACGGCAGTGATGTGGGGACGATCGCTCTATAAGAACATACAGCGTTTCATTCTGTTTCAACTCACCATCAATTTCGTGGCGTTGCTTATCGTCTTGTTAGGCTCGTTGCTGGGAACGGAGTTGCCACTCACCGTCACGCAAATGCTTTGGGTAAATCTCATTATGGATACTTTTGCCGCTTTGGCTTTGGCGTCCATTCCTCCGAGTGATGCCGTTATGCTCGAAAAGCCCCGTGCGTCCGACGCATTTATCATCACCCGCTCCATGGCATCCCGGATTCTGGGTACGGGCTTTCTCTTTTTGATTCTGCTGGCGGGTGTGCTTTACTTGTTTAATCGGGCGGAAGGCGGAATGACTCCGGAACGGCTAACCATCTTCTTCACCTTTTTTGTCCTGCTTCAGTTTTGGAATCTCTTCAACGCAAGGGTGTACGGAACCACGGATTCTGCATTCAAAGGACTTTCGCAGGCATATGGAATGGAGCTCATAGCTATTGCCATACTTGTGGGGCAGGTGTTGATTGTGCAGTTTGGAGGAACGGTGTTCCGTACCGTACCTCTCGACCTACATACATGGGTATTGCTTTTCATTTCCACTTCATTGGTCTTGTGGGTAGGTGAGGCGATACGTTTCATTCGCAGACTAACATTGAAAAAAATACGATGAGAAGAAAAGGAATCAAAAATCTGATTATTGATTTTGGCGGAGTCCTGATAGATTTGGACAGGGAACGTTGCATACAGAATTTCGAGAAGTTGGGTTTGGCGAATGTGGGTGAAATGCTGGATGTATGCCATCAACAAGGATTCTTCTTGCAACATGAGAAAGGGTTGATAAGCAGTTCGGACTTCCGCAACGCCATTCGCGAGGAAATCGGAAAAGTGGTCACCGATGCGCGTATAGATGCTGCATGGAATAGTTTTCTGGTAGGTATCCCCACCTACAAATTGGATTTGCTGTTGCAGTTGCGGGAAAAGTATGTAGTGTACTTGCTGAGTAACACCAATGAGATTCATTGGCGTTGGGCATGCAAGCACGCTTTCCCTCACAAGGGATTCCGGGTTGAAGATTATTTCGAACATCTTTTCCTTTCGTACGAGATGAAGATGGCGAAACCCGAGGAGAGTATCTTCCGCCGGGTATTGGACGAAACCGGAATAGTTCCCAAGCAGACTCTTTTTATCGACGATTCCAAGGAGAATTGTCGTGTAGCGGAAACGCTGGGGATTTCTACCTATACTCCTGAAGCCGGTGAAGACTGGGGTCATCTTTTTTCTTAAACACTCTTTCCTGAATTCATGCAACTGATTGCCGGTACATCCGAAATCTCACTTTCTCCCGGTGTGGCTGCCATCGGTTTCTTTGATGGCGTACACCGGGGGCATCGTTATCTGCTGGAGCAGGTGTGCGGGCAAGCTGTATCGCGTGGTTATGCCTCGGCAATCGTTACTTTCCATACGCATCCCCGTCAGACTATCGATCCGGACTTCTGTCCCGCTTTGCTCACTACTTCCGAGGAGAAAGTAAGTTTGCTCGGAGAAACCGGCATAGACTATTGCATCATGTTGGAATTTACTCCCGGACTTGCCGCTCTTTCCGCCGAGGAATTCATGCGTTTGTTGCGTGTGCGCTACAATATCCGCGTATTGGTTGTGGGGTACGACCACCGTTTCGGGCACCGGAG
Source organism: Bacteroides sp. (assembly GCA_041855205.1). Classification (GTDB taxonomy): domain Bacteria; phylum Bacteroidota; class Bacteroidia; order Bacteroidales; family Bacteroidaceae; genus Bacteroides. Next base: position 1,627 of record JBHADT010000164.1, on the reverse strand, counting down.
AGAGGAGGGATTCGAGGATTACGTGCGCTATGGAGAAAAGCTGGGTTTGGAAGTGGTGCCCGCCAATGCCTACCGGGAAGGGGAAGAAGCGATAAGTTCGTCCGCCATTCGCCTTATGCTCAACGATGGTATGGTATCCGAAGCCGCCTTTTTGCTTGGTTACGAATATTTCATTGAAGGCAAGGTGGTCGGAGGCAGACAGGTGGGGCGCAAGCTTGGATATCCCACGGCAAACGTAGAGCCTGACCCGTATAAGATAATTCCCGCGGTGGGTGTATATGCCGTCCGTGTCTACTTGCAAGGACGGATGTACGGTGGAATGCTGAGCATTGGCTATCGGCCTACGCTGAACAACGGTACGGATATGAGTGTCGAAGTGCACATCTTCGGATTCAGTGCCGATATATACGGAGAACGTATCCGCATTGGCTTCGTGCGCTACCTGCGCCCCGAATGGAAGTTCGATACCATAGAGGAACTGATAGAGCAGTTGCACAAGGATGCCGAAGAGACAGCTCGCTACCTGTGATTTTCCCGGAAGCGGAAGACCGCGGTGCAAAAGCCGCCGGATGCGCAGTGGCGGCTGTCGGGATGAGATAAAATAATACGTTTAAAATACGAGATGATATGAAGACTGCATTGAAGTTGGTTCTTATTTATTTTGCAATGCAAGTGCTGGGCGCATTGGCAACGATGCCTCTTATGCTGTTCTATACCTATTTCACATACGGGAATCTGAACTCTTTTCAGGGTATTCATCCCGCACCTGCCTTGTTTGCGGGTATGTTGTTGATGATACTCTATCTTTGGAAACACGGTTATATGAGGAATGACGGACGCGTCTATTCGGTAGTTTCTGCTTCCGCAGTTGTTTGGGGATTATTGGCTACCGTGTCGATCATATTCCTTACCGAAGCGTTGATGAGCGTGCTTCCTCTTCCCGATTTGTTGGAGAACACCTTCGATGATTTGCAGAAGACGTGGCTTGGTCTCTTTTGCATAGCCGTCTTCGGTCCTTTGCTTGAAGAACTGCTGTTTCGCGGCGCCATCACAAGGGTATTGCTGGAGCGTTACAGCCCGTTGAAGGCGATACTTCTGTCGGGTATCATTTTCGGAGTATTCCACATCAATCCCGTTCAGGTGATAGGAGCCACGTTCTTCGGTTTTTTTGCCGCTTGGCTGTACTATCGCACGCGAAGTATCATTCCGGGACTGCTGGGACACATCTTCAACAACGCTCTGTCCGTATATCTTTCGCTCACATATCCCGAAGCGGAATATATGAGCGATTTGATGGATATCAGGCACTATGGCATATTTCTTCTTGCTTGTGCTTTGTTGTTGGCGTTTTCCTGCTATGTGTTGCATGTAGCCCGGTTCCCGCAGCGTAAGTGCGGCGGCGAGGCATACTGATATTGAGATGTACTGATACTCCCTTTCGCCTTATTAGCCTTTCGCTTTGAAAGCCAAAGCGTACATGCGTATCTGCTTTACCATGGAGAGTAATCCGTTGCTGCGAGTGGGAGAGAGATGCTCTCTGAGTCCTATGCGGTCAATAAAGTAAAGCTCGGCATTCAGTATCTCTTCGGGAGTATGTCCCGACAGTACCTTGATAAGCAGGGCGATA
>JBHADT010000163.1:0-57951 GCA_041855205.1 Bacteroides sp. | reverse complement strand
GTGATGATCATAGTGTTTACCTATTTCTACACTGCTATTACAATTAATCCAACACAGATGGCTGAAGACATGAAGAGAAACAACGGGTTCATTCCGGGAATCAAACCGGGAAAGAAAACTGCCGATTATATCGATGAAATTATGTCTCGTATAACCTTGCCCGGTTCTTTCTTCCTGGCTTTGCTTGCGGTTTTGCCTCCGACTTTTGCCGGAATGTTTGGCGTGACAGCCGAATTTGCTCAATTCTTTGGCGGTACGTCTCTGTTGATTCTTGTAGGTGTTGTGCTTGATACCTTGCAGCAAGTGGAGAGTCATTTGTTGATGAGGCATTATGATGGCTTGTTGAAATCGGGACGTATAAAAGGACGTAGCGGTGTAGCTGCCTACTAATCTTTTTTAAGGATGGTATTTCTTAAAACAGATGATGAAATAGAATTGCTTCGTGAAAGCAATTTGCTTGTAGGAAAGACATTGGCTGAAATTGCCAAAATTATAAAGCCGGGTGTTACTACAAAAGAATTGGATCGTGTTGCCGAAGAATTCATAAGAGACCACGGAGCGATCCCTACTTTTAAAGGATTCCCCAACCATCTGGGAGAACCGTTTCCCGCATCCATATGTACGTCTGTGAATGAGCAGGTCGTACACGGAATTCCGGGGAATGTGGTCTTGAAAGATGGAGATATCGTTTCTGTTGACTGCGGTACTTATATGAATGGCTTTTGTGGAGATTCTGCCTACACTTTCTGCGTAGGAGAGGTCAATGAAGACATTCGCGAGTTACTCAGAATAACCAAGGAAGCGCTATATATAGGTATCCGGCAAGCTGTTCAAGGGAAAAGACTGGGAGATATAGGAAATGCAATACAACAGCATTGCGAATCTCATTCTTTTGGTGTGGTGCGCGAATTCGTAGGTCATGGAATCGGCAAAGAAATGCACGAAGAACCGCAAGTTCCCAACTACGGGAAACGTGGGTCGGGTATGCTTTTGAAGAAAGGCTTGTGCCTTGCTATTGAGCCGATGATAACTTTGGGAGACCGGCACATCGTTATGGAAAATGACGGATGGACAGTACGAACAAAGGACAGAAAATGCGCTGCTCATTTTGAACATACAATAGCTGTCGGTGCAAATCAAGCTGATATTTTGTCATCATTTGAATTAATAGAAGAGGTTTTAAGAAATCAAGCAAATTAGCGAAGTATGGCTAAACAATCTGCAATAGAACAAGATGGAGTTATAGTCGAAGCATTGTCTAATGCAATGTTTCGTGTAGAATTGGAAAATGGACATGAAATTACTGCACATATTTCCGGTAAGATGAGAATGCACTATATTAAAATTTTGCCGGGAGATAAAGTCAGAGTTGAAATGTCGCCTTATGATTTGTCGAAAGGAAGAATTGTGTTTAGATATAAATAAAATTAGATATGAAAGTAAGAGCATCTTTGAAGAAACGCACGCCAGAATGTAAAATCGTTAGACGTAATGGCCGTTTGTATGTAATTAACAAGAAAAATCCGAAGTATAAACAACGTCAAGGATAATATTATTATTTTTGCAGGCAAAATAATTAAAATATGGCTATAAGAATAGTTGGTGTTGATTTACCTCAGAATAAAAGAGGTGAAATTGCGTTGACCTATGTCTATGGAATAGGTCGCAGTAGTTCAGCTAAGATTTTGGATAAAGCTGGTGTAGATAAAGACTTGAAAGTAAAAGATTGGACTGACGAACAAGCTGCCAAGATTCGTGAGATTATTGGAACAGAATATAAAGTGGAAGGAGATCTCCGTTCAGAAGTTCAGTTAAATATTAAACGTTTGATGGATATCGGTTGTTACCGTGGTGTACGTCATCGTATCGGTCTTCCCGTAAGAGGTCAGAGCACGAAAAACAATGCTCGTACTCGTAAGGGCAGAAAGAAAACCGTTGCAAATAAGAAAAAAGCTACTAAATAATAATTGTTGATATGGCAAAAAAAGCAGTTGCAGCAAAGAAGAGAAATGTGAAAGTTGATGCAAACGGGCAGTTACATGTTCATTCATCTTTCAACAATATTATTGTTTCTCTCGCAAACAGTGAAGGGCAGATTATCTCTTGGTCATCTGCAGGTAAGATGGGATTCAGAGGTTCCAAGAAGAACACTCCTTATGCAGCTCAAATGGCTGCGCAGGATTGTGCCAAAATAGCGTATGATCTTGGCTTGAGAAAAGTTAAAGCTTACGTGAAAGGACCGGGTAATGGTCGTGAATCTGCAATCAGAACTATTCATGGTGCCGGTATTGAAGTTACTGAAATTGTTGATGTAACTCCGCTTCCTCATAATGGTTGTCGTCCTCCGAAAAGACGTAGAGTTTAAGGTTTACCATTAATATTTAAATGACCTTGATTTTGTTATTGGATTACATATTTTCTCTCTGTAATCGCGGCTGCAACAAAATGATAGTTCATGAATAACAATTAAAAAATAATAAGAAATGGCTAGATATACTGGACCAAAATCAAGAATAGCCCGTAAATTCGGTGAAGGTATCTTTGGAGCTGATAAGGTTTTGTCAAAGAAAAACTACCCTCCCGGACAACATGGAAATTCTAGAAAGAGAAAAACTTCGGAATATGGTGTTCAACTTCGTGAGAAACAGAAAGCCAAATATACTTATGGCGTTCTTGAAAAACAATTCCGTAACCTATTTGTCAAAGCCGAAAAGGCTAAAGGTATTACAGGTGAAATCCTTCTTCAGTTGTTAGAGGGACGTCTTGATAATATCGTATTCCGTCTGGGTATTGCTCCGACTCGTTCCGCTGCTCGTCAGTTGGTTAGTCATAAGCATATTACCGTTGACGGCGAGGTTGTTAATATCCCTTCATATGCAGTGAAGCCGGGACAGCTAATCGGTGTTCGTGAAAGATCTAAATCTTTAGAGGTAATTGCTAATTCATTGGCAGGCTTCAATCATAGCAAATATCCTTGGTTGGAATGGGATGGCAATTCTAAGGTAGGCAAGTTGTTGCACGTTCCTGAAAGAGCAGACATTCCTGAAAACATTAAAGAACATTTGATTGTAGAGTTGTATTCTAAATAATAATTAATTTCATGGCGATATTAGCATTTCAAAAACCTGATAAAGTATTAATGTTGGAAGCGGATCCGAAGTTCGGTAAATTCGAATTTCGTCCGTTGGAACCTGGTTTCGGTATTACTGTTGGTAATGCATTACGCCGCATCTTGCTTTCTTCATTGGAGGGTTTTGCCATCACTACTATTAAAATAGAAGGTGTGGAGCATGAATTCTCTAATGTTCCTGGAGTAAAAGAGGATGTAACTAACATTATCTTGAATCTGAAACAGGTAAGATTCAAGCAAGTTGTTGAAGAGTTTGAGAGTGAGAAAGTAAGTATCACGATTGAGAATTCAAGTGAATTTAAAGCAGGTGACATAGGAAAATATCTGACCGGATTTGAAGTGTTAAATCCTGAATTGGTTATTTGTCATTTAGATTCCAAAGCAACGATGCAGATAGATATTACGATTAACAAAGGTCGTGGATATGTACCGGCAGATGAAAACCGCGAATATTGCACGGATGTTAACGTAATTCCTATCGACTCCATTTATACTCCGATACGTAATGTCAAGTATCAAATCGAGCCGTTCCGCGTTGAACAAAAAACGGACTATGATAAGTTGGTGCTTGAGATTTCAACGGATGGTTCCATTCACCCGAAGGAAGCGCTGAAAGAAGCTGCGAAAATTCTAATCCACCACTTCATGCTTTTCTCTGATGAGAAAATTACATTGGAAAGCAATGATGCGGATGGTAACGAGGAATTTGATGAAGAAGTTCTGCATATGCGTCAATTGTTAAAGACAAAGCTTGTAGAGATGGATCTCTCGGTACGTGCTCTCAATTGCTTGAAAGCCGCCGATGTGGAAACATTGGGAGACTTGGTGCAGTTTAACAAAACGGATTTGCTTAAGTTCAGAAACTTCGGAAAGAAATCGCTTACCGAGCTTGATGATTTGCTGGATGGTCTGAATCTGTCGTTTGGAACCGATATTTCTAAATATAAATTAGATAAAGAATAAAATGAGACATAATAAGAAATTCAATCATTTAGGTCGTACTGCTTCTCATAGAAGCGCTATGCTGTCTAACATGGCGGTATCTTTGATTAAGCACAAAAGAATCACTACGACTGTTGCAAAGGCGAAAGCGCTTAAAAAGTTTGTGGAGCCTTTGATTACTAAATCGAAAAACGACACAACCAATTCTCGTCGTGTTGTGTTCAGTAACCTACAAGATAAATTTGCAGTGACTGAACTGTTCAAAGAAATCTCTGTAAAAATTGGCGATCGTCCCGGTGGTTATACCCGTATTATCAAGACCGGACATCGTTTGGGAGACAATGCGGAGATGTGCTTCATCGAGCTTGTTGACTACAATGAGAATATGGCTAAAGAGAAAGTAACCAAGAAAGCTACTCGTACTCGTCGTTCCAAGAAGGCGAATGTAGAAGCTGCGGTTGTTGAAGCTCCTGTAGCAGAGGAAGTTTCTGCTAAAGAAGGAGAATAAAAGCTGAAAGTAGCGAGTTGCTTTTGTAATATAATATATTTGTGACACGAATAATGGTTGAGAGAGTAAATCTCTTGACCATTATTTTTTTGTAGTAAATGTAAATACTGCTTTACGTCTCCCTCCTTTCCTTCCCCTCATAAAGAATTATGGCTGTTCGTTGGATTCTTTCTCTGCAATCTGTATAAGCCATAGCAGCCGAGGATAATAGATACCTCTCTCCATTGTATCGTTTATGAGGTAGTTCTTTCTGAATCGGCAGGCTTTGTTATCGTTGCCGTCTTTTAGGAAAACCTAACTTCTCTATCGTGAAGTCACTTGAAGATGAGTACATAAAGGCTATGCAAATTCCCAATGTGTTTTAGTCGAATAGCAATAATAACCGGATATAATGCTTTAAGCGGGCAGGCATAAATATAGATGTAATGCTTTTAGTCGAATAGCAATAATAACCGGATATAATGCTTTAAGCGGGCTTAGTCGTATCCTGAGCGATACGCCTATATCTTGATATACTCCATCGTTTAACGGGGATTCATACAGTAAGGAATTATATAATTGCCTTTCCGTATCTATCTGTTTATCTCTTTTTAGATGTGGTTTTCTTTGTTGTGGGAGCTTTTTCGCTAAATCTTCCTAAATGTGTGAGTGGAAAGCGGACGATTTATGCTTTTGTTTTAGTTTTGGCAAGTAATTTGTTTTAAAGGAAGAAGAAAGTCATGACTTTTTTGCAATAAACGGCGATGAATAAACGGGACGACTTGCGGAAAGGCTGAAACGAGGCGACGGGGCAAAGTGAAGCGGCTATGGTTGTGGGCTTAAGGTGGGTAATCGAAACCCCTATAATGTCAGGAACATTAGAGTTGCTTCATGAAGGTAATTGTAGATGTCAGCCTGAATGATGGAAACAGCGAGAGAAGGTAAACAGAGTTGGGAAGTTGCTCTGATGTATGCGACTAAAGCAGTGATGTGGAAGATATACTTGCTTAAGGGTTGAAAACGGAATGAAAGATGTTTGGCGGGTAAAGTAGTGATGTTGAGTGTTTGGAATTTGTGAGGCGGCACAGCAAGAAGAGCGCGGAAAATCAGGAAAGAGACGATGTTGAATATCCGGGATTTGTGAAGCGGCACAGCGGAACGGGAGTATTGCAGAAGAGAAAGAAACGAAAAATCAATATTAACTCATAAAAGAAACGAACAAGATGGGAAATGGAATGATAGGGATGCAATGGATTATATTCATTGGCGTGGCGCTGGTAAGTTGGCTGGTGCAGATGAATTTGCAGAGTAAGTTTAAGAAGTACTCCAAGATTCCTACCGACAATGGGATGACGGGGCGTGATGTGGCACTTAAGATGCTGCAAGACAATGGCATTTATGACGTGCGGGTGACTCACGTTGCCGGAGAGTTGACCGACCACTACAATCCGGTGACGAAAACCGTGAACCTGAGCGAGGGAGTGTATCAAAGCAACAGTGTGATGGCTGCTGCGGTAGCCGCTCATGAATGCGGACATGCCGTGCAGCATGCACAGGCATACGGTCCGTTGACGATGCGCAGCAAGCTGGTGCCTGTGGTTTCGTTTGCGTCGAGCATCATGTCTTGGGTGTTGCTGGGCGGTATATTGTTGTTGAATGTATATCCACAGCTGTTGCTGATAGGTATTCTGCTGTTCGCCACCACGACGCTGTTCAGCTTTGTTACCCTTCCGGTAGAGATAGACGCCAGTAAGCGTGCTTTGGTGTGGTTGAGCAGGTCGGGTATTACAAGTTCACGCAATCACATGCAGGCGGAAGACGCGCTCCGTTCGGCTGCTTACACTTATGTGGTAGCCGCTCTCGGTTCGCTTGCCACGCTGATATATTACATTATGGTTTTCATGGGTCGAAGCAGAGATTAAGAAAGAACTTTGTTTTCAGAGACAAGAATTGGCAGGATTCCGATTTTGATTCGTGCCGGCAAAGAGAAAGGTAGTCACCCACTCTTTGCCGGCACGATTTTTTTTTCAGGAAACCCGGTATTTTGCCATGAGGTGAGTTTTTCCCGGGCGACATCTTGTGCTTATTCATAACCGGATTGCAGGAAAGACACATCACTTCCGCAAGTGTAGCGGATAAGACACGGACACCCCCGTGGTATACCGGGAGAGGAGGGAGGGGAACGACACAGGCACGGTAGCCGAACCGCACAGGTTCGGCAGTCGAACCATACGGGAGCGGTGCCCGAACTGCGGAGAGTCTCTTCCGCATACCGTTGGGATACACCCTCGAACGGGGAGACTAACAAATCGTACGAAATGCAATATTCCCCCCCCTCCCGGTTTTTTGTACGTTTTGCGCACTCTATTAGTTGTTTTTTGCTTTTGTTTGTAAATAAAAACAAAAAGAGGGTTTCCCGCCGGGATGAATGTTTTTCTTCTTTTTCCCCTTTACAGGCAGACTTCGGTGTGATTCCGTTTATTCTGAACAAAGGGGGTGGGTGTTAATAAAATGCAATTCGTTTCTCGAGTGTAGCCGGTGTAGCCTGCCGGAATGTTCCGCAAGTAAGGAAGACACTGACGAAGATGCGCCGGACGGGAGGAGTTCTGTAATGCAGTTTTTATCTGTGTGCGTCTCTTATGTCGATTTTACGTCATACCATTACTTCAATGTAAGGTTATTATCAGAGAATATTAAAAACAGTATTTACCAAAAACAAAGAAACATGAAAAAATTATTGATGATTGTGGCTATCGCTATATGCGGTATCGGTCAAGTACATGCACAGTTCTATGCCGGTGGTTCATTAGGTTTCACGAGTACTAAAGTCAGTGGCGGAGGGCACGAAGAAAGCGGCTCTTCTTTCAAGATTTTGCCGGAAGTAGGTTATCAGCTCAACGAACAGTTTGCATTTGGTATCAGTTTGGGATACCTTAAAGGCTATGCCGCGTTGGGCTCTTTTGATGCGTCGGATGTTAAAGGGCTGATTAATAACGTGATGAGTACGGTTGTAGACCTTACCTCGTCTGATAATATCGGTCTGAATCTGAAGTCTTTCCGTATTGCTCCATACGCACGCTACACGGTGCTCGAATCGGGTAAATTCCAGCTCTTCGTAGATGGTGTCATCGGTTACAGCGTGATTAAGGGAGACCCCAGCAAAGCGCAATCGAGTGGCGCACTCCCCGACGACATACCTCTACCTTCAAAAGAGCAGCAACTTACTTCGATGGAAGTGTTTGTTCGCCCGGGTGTTGCCGTAAGTTTGGTGGATAACTTCAAAATCATAGCCAAATTCGGTACTTTGGGTTATCAGAGTCTGAAAGTGAAAGACTTTGATGACAAAATAACCAGATTTGGTTTCGATCTTGACAGCAATAACCTGCTGTTGGGAGCGGTATTCTATTTCTAATTCTGATTTGAAGGGACGAGGTTACCGCTTTCAGTAACCTCGTCTTTTTTATTCCCTTTTCTTACTTAGTTGTCCCGAAAAAGCTATTTTTGCTTTGTGCATTTAAATCTCTTTTGTGCCATGAATCTCAGGTTGCTACTCTTTTCATGTGTTTGCGGTGTTTCCCTGCTATCGGCAAGCGCGCAAGAACTTTCTGCCACCGCCATTGTGGACAGAGCCTCCCGGAACAGAGACGGGCAGGTCTTCCATTCAGACATCAAGATGACCATCATCCGTCCTACGTGGCAACGGGAAATCAGAGCCAAGATGTGGGTGAAGACACGCGACTACTCGTTTGTCTTGCTTACTGCTCCCGCCCGGGAGCGCGGTCAGGCTTTTCTGAAGCGGAACAAAGACTTGTGGAACTGGCAACCCGGCATAGAGCGTACCATCAAGATGTCGGCCACGGTTACCGGGCAATCGTGGCTTGGCAGTGACTTTACCACAGACGACATTGTGCGCCAGACCTCCTACCTGAACGATTTCACCCACACCCTGCTGGGGCGGGAGATATACGAGGGAACCGAATGTTACAAGGTTTTGCTTACGCCCAAGCCCCACAGCGTCATTGTGTGGGGAAAGGTGCTCTCATGGATCGGAACGAAAGATTTTGTGGAACTGAAGAATGAGTACTACGACGAAGACGGCAAACTGATACAAACCTACTACGGGTATGACTTCAAGTATTACGCCTCGTACTGTATCCCCATGCGCATGGAGATAGTCCCCGCCCGTAAGAACAAGCATAAAACCGTATTGACCGTGCAGGAATATGAACTTAATCCTCCTTTGAGCGATGCTTTCTTCTCCTTGCAGAACATCAAAAACATTCATTGATGCTTAAACTGGCCTGGTTGAATCTGTGGAGAAATCCCCGGCGGACCTGCATTACGGTAGCGTCCGTGTGTTTTGCCTTATTTTTCTGTATCCTCCTGAATTCCGTTTACAGAGGTATATGGAATACGGCGATAGAGAATATCCTGCGCATGCAGACGGGGCATCTTGAGATACATCCCGAATCCGGTACCGAGGAAGCGTTTACCGACCGCTTCATGACGATGGAGGATAGTTTGTTGCATCGCCTCGCGCACGTACCCGGCGTCACGGACGTGCTTCCCCGCATAGAGACATTCGCCATGGCGTCTTCCGGCGATTTCACGCAGGGGGTAGCGGTGATGGGCGTATTCCCCGGTTTGGAAAGGCGGCGGATGGATCTGACTTCCCTGCTGGTGGAAGGAGAGTATATAAAGGAACAAGACACGGGGATACTGCTGGGCGAAAAGCTGAGCCATTCTTTGGGTGTACATGTAGGCGATAGCGTGGCAATGATAGGCAAGGGATACCACGGAGTCAGTGCGGTGGGACTGTTTCCCGTGCGAGGCATCGTGTCCATACCCGTTCCCAAGATGGACAGAGCCGCCGTCTACATGAGCATGGAGGCGGCGCAGGAGTTTATCGGATTGCCCGACGGTTACAGTTGCGTGTATCTTCTGCTCGACCGCAACAAGCGTCTTTCGGGCATTCAGACCAAAGTCGTCTCCCTGTTGCCTTCCCATAAATACAAGGTGGATAACTGGAAAAACGTCATGACCGAGTTGCTTGCCTATTCAGAGATGACACGGGTTATCGGATTGATAGTGAACGCCATACTCTATCTGCTGGTCGGTTCGGGTGTGTTGGGCACCGTCATCATGCTCGTGAATGAACGGCGTTACGAGTTAGGCATGATGATAGCCTTGGGCATGCAGCGGGGAAGGTTAGCCCTCACTCTCTTCTACGAACTTCTGCTCATCATGTTCATGGGAAGCACGCTTGCCATCGTCACCGTTTTCCCCATAATCTACTACTACCACAAACATGCGATTCTCTTGACGGGCGATTCGATGAAACTCATACGGGAATACATCACGAAACCGGAGTTTACCTGCTACATGGGGAGCGATTTGTTTGCGGAACAACTCCCTGTACTTCTGCTCATTAGTGCTGCGGTGACGCTGTATCCCACGTTCATCCTCTTCAGATTAAAGATAAATCGAGTCCTCAAACAGTAACAAGGAAGAATCATGCTATACAGGTTGGCTTGGAGAAATATATGGCGCAACAGACTGCGGAGCGGTATTACCATGGGGGCTATCTGCATCGGGATGTTTGCGGGTACCTTTCTGGTGGCTCTTCTCAAGGGATGGACCGCTTGCATTCTCAAAGAACACCTGGAGATGCAGGTATCTTCCATCCAGATACATAAAGACGGAACCGAAGATGTAAACGACGTCAGGAACCACTTTCCGGAACAAGCAGCGGTGGAGGTGCTGAAAGCCACGCCCGCCGTCACCGCTTACAGTACCCGCCTGAAGGTGAACGCCGTGCTCACGAGCGCCGAGGCAAGCACCGGAGTTACTCTGTTGGGGGTGGATGCGGAGCAGGAAAAAGAGGTATCGCGCATTCATGCCACCATTCCCGACTCGGCGGGATGTTTTCTCTCGGAGCCGGGAGAACGGTTCATCGTCATCAGCTGGGAGACAGCCCGGTATCTGAAAGTACACCTCCGCTCCAAAATAATACTGAACGTGCAAGACTGTACGGGCGAGATGCATAGCACATTGTTCAGAGTGGGAGGGCTTTTCGTCACCCACAGCAAGCGTTTCGACGCCAGCATCGCCTACGTGAGCAAAGCCGATTTGTCTCCTTACCTCGCATTGCCCGAAGGTACGGTGCACGAGATTGCCGTGATGACCGCCGCCCCCCAGCAATGCAGGGAGCAGGCATCGTGCCTGTCGCAGCGTATGCCCGGACTGAAAGCGGAACCGTGGACCGAAACCTATCCCGTGCTGACCGTCGCTTTCTTCTGGATAAACGTGATGAGTTACTCCTTGCTGTGTATTTTCCTCGTAGCCTTGTCTTTCGGCATCGTAAACACCATGCAGATGGCGGTGCTTGAGCGTCAAAAGGAGTTCAAAATGCTTGAACGGATAGGGATGACGCCACGACTTATCCTGAAAATGGTGATGCTCGAAACCCTCTTCCTGACCCTTGCCGGGGCAATTGTAGGGATGGCGGCTGCCGTCGCGCTCGTTGCGTTCACCGCCCGGGAGGGTATCTATTTGGGCATGCTGTTCAATCTGAAATTTGCATACGGCTTCGGGGAGGTCGTGGTTCCCGAACTTTCCGCCGCCTCTCTGGGGCTGATTCTCCTGCTGGTGATAAGCTCTGCCGTTGTTTCAGCCATCCTGCCCATGCAAAAGACATTGAAGATGATAAAGAGAACAAAATAAAGGAATAGAAAACGATAACGACAAATCATAAATATATGGCTCTGATACAGACCGAAAAACTGGGAAAAACCTATCGAAGCGAGGCTGTCGACGTGGAGGCGGTGAGTGATGTCAGTCTCAATTTCGAGCAAGGAGAGTTCACCGCCATTGTGGGGCCGTCAGGTTCGGGAAAGACAACCCTGCTGAACCTGCTGGGAGGTCTGGACCATCCCTCCGCGGGGCGTCTGCTGATTGATGGCAAAGACATCGGGCAGCTCAGCGAGAGCGAACTGATAGCCTTCCGCCTGCACAACATCGGGTTCGTGTTTCAGTCCTACAACCTGATTCCGGTCTTTACGGTAGAGGAGAACATCTCTTTCCTGATGGAGCTGCAAGGCAGGTGCAAGGAAGAGCGCAAACAGCGTGCAGACGAGTTGCTCAAGGTCATCGGGCTTGCCGACCGCGCCCGCAGCCGTCCTGCCAATTTGTCGGGTGGAGAGCAGCAACGTGTGGCCGTTGCCCGTGCACTCGCCGCCAAGCCGCGTTTTGTACTGGCGGATGAACCGACGGCGAATCTCGATACCAAGTCGGCGGAAAATCTGCTCGACATGATGATGCGACTCAACCGGGAGGAAAACACCACCTTCATCTTCTCTACGCACGACCCCCGCGTCATGGCGAAAGCCAACCGCATCATCACCCTCGAAGACGGTAGAATGATAAAGGAGGAATACCTATGAAACGACTGATGCTCATCTTACTCCTTCTGCTTGCGATTGATGCAGCAGAGGTGCAGGCGCAGCGCATGGAGGCGCCGCGTATCTCGGGTTATCTGAACAACAGCGCCTTGCTCGCCTCCACGCGTCCCGACCTGCTGGAGGAAACGTTGTGGCAGAACATCCTCTATCAGCGGTTCAACATGGATTGGCGGATGCACCCCTCCATCCGTCTGGAAGCAGGAGTGAGGAACCTGTTTTATACGGGAAACATCACCATGCTGTCTTACATCGAAGACAATATCGGCAGGGACAGGGGATGGGGAGATCTTTCGTGGAATATCTTCAGCCGCGAAAACATGTTGTATCATCTGAACGTAGACCGCCTCTCCCTGCAATGGACAAAGCGTTCGTGGGAGGTAAAGGTGGGCAGGCAACGCATCAACTGGGGACAGACATTGGTATGGAATCCGAACAATATATTCAACCCCTATACCTTCTTCCAGTTCAACTATCCCGAGCATCCGGGCTGCGATGCCATACGGACGACTTACTACCACAGCCCTACCTCGTACACGGAACTTGCCGCCTCGCTGAACCGGAACGGAAAACTGACCGCAGCCCTCCTGCACAGCCGTCAGACAAACGGGGTGGGCTATCAACTCATGGGAGGTGTTTACTGCGGGGAAGACGCCGTGGCGGGGGGAGCGCTCACCACCGGATGGAACCGGTGTACCCTGCGGATGGAAGGCGCCTATTTTCACCCGGTCGTGCAGGGTGAGGAGCGCGACGAAGTGTTGCAAGTATCCGCCGGCGCCGACTACATTTTCTCCAATAATCTGGCGATACAGGGCGAAGTGCTCTATCGCAACCGCAGCGTCGACACGGGGGTGGAGAGCCTGTTCTACTTCTACACAGATCCGCAGTCTGCCAGAGAACTCTCCGTATCGCGGTGGAGTGTTCTGGCGCAAGTAGCCTATCCCCTCAATTCGCGTTTCTCCGCCCGGTTGTCCGGCGCCTACTTTACAGACAAGCAACTCTCTTATGTGGGTCTGTTCCTGAATTACCGTCTCTCAAGGAGTCTGGAGGCATCTCTCTTCTCGCACTTCTTCAATTATGCCCATGATGAGCCGATAAGCCTTCGGGCACAACTGGGATTCTTGCAGTGTAAATGGAATTTTTAGAATAACTTTCAATCGATAATCGTCATGTATACGTTTTCAAAACTCAAATCGTTTGCCAGAGCCGCCATGCTCGCGTTGCTTCTGGTGAATGTTTTTCAGGCATGCGATCGGGATGAGTCGGCACCTTTCGAACCGGTGGAGTATGAGAAATTTTCGGGACTGTTGTTCTCCAAGACACTTAATCTGGAAGAACTTTCCACCGAGGTCTTGCGTCAATTTGGCATGCAATCCATCGAAGAGGTTCTTCGCCTGCAAGGAATACCTGAGAGCGAGATTAAATCTCTTGCCTCCAAAATCAGGTTGTACATCAAACTTTCCGGAGAATACGACGTGCATGGCATCACTTACCACACCGTCAGCTCCACAGGAGAAGCGGTTGTTGCCTCCGGTGTCTTGTTTTACCCTAAGTCACGTAATCCGAAAGGAGTTATAGAAATTGTTCCGTGGATTAAGAGTAAGAGCGAATGCGGTACCGTGAATTATCATATGCCGGAGGCGCTTCCGGGAATAAACGGATATGTCTGCATTGTGCCCGATCAGATAGGTTACGGCTCCACAGCCGAACGTCCCATCGACTATCTGAATTACGAGAATGCAGCTGTCGTTTGCGCGGATATGCGGCAAGCGGCAGGGGAGTTCGTGTATAACTATTATCGTCGTAAGTTGGATACCGGGAGCTTCCTTTTCGGCTATTCGTTGGGCGGTGGCGGCGCTTTGTCTCTGGCAAAATATTACCACCGGCATCCCGAAAGAGGGGTTAAGGTGAAGGAACTCTTTATCGGCGGAGGAGCTTATGACCCCTTGTCGATCATGGAATCCCAGTTTGCATCCTGCTATTCGGAACAAGCCGTTCTACCCAATGTGATATGTTCATGGAATCACTACGAAGACCTGCAACTGGATTTCAGCAAGATTTTCAAAGGAAAACTGCATAGCAACTATGCCGAATGGTGCTACGGGCAATATTCCTTGGACGAACTGACAGAGCGTCTGGGCACCAACCTGCGCGATTACTTTACGGATGCGTTTCTGAAGAAAGAGGATTCGCCTGAATTCCAGTTGCTTTTGGAGGTGTGCCGGAAAAGGAAAATCTCGGGCGATTGGAACCCCGGTTGCAAGGTGCATATCTTTCATGGCGAGGACGACGGGCTGGTGCCGATTGTCTGCTCCGACCGCATGTACGACGAACTCCGCGGCATGGGCGTCGACGTTATTTACAAGAAATACGATGCCGACCACATGGAGAGTGCGAAGCTTATGATAGTGGATTTCTGGCGATACCTCAACAACTTCTGACGCACGGGGAGAAGAAGAGCGGGTCAGGAAGTTGCCGCCACTTCATGGTTATGCGCACTTGGCATGAACGAGCCGAAGAGTTTGCGCAGATTCAGGTATAGCCAGATGAGCAGGCACGGAGCTATGAGCGATAAAAAGGAATACTCCCACAGTGCAAACAGGAAACACCCGCCGCCCCACAACGGCAGGTAGAGCAGCCAGGTGAGTGCGCAAGCCTTGAGTGGTGTGTTTTCTTTCGCGAACATCTTGAATACGAATATGATCGCCATTCCCGCCGCAAAAAACAGCAATACGGGCATGGCGCCATGCTGCCCGGTGGTAATGAATGAAATCGTGGTGGCGGTGAATGCAATCGTAAAGAGGTCGATATGCGGGCGGAGCCGTTTCCAACGGAACAGCCGGTCGATGACCCATCCGCCCAGCAAGCCGATGGTGATGTCGTTGAGCGTGTCTATATAGTACTCGCAGAAAATCCGTTCGAATTGTATGTAGATATCCTCGTCGGTTGCTATTCCTTGTGTTCGAAGGAAAAGAGCGAACAGATACCCGACAAGTCCTTGTTCAAAAACCTCCCAAAGGACGAGTATCCCAAACAGCTTCAACCATCTGTTGTTGACTTTCATGACCGATAACGCGGTCAGTATCATGATTCCGCTCCAGAAATGAACCAGCGACCATCTGTCGTAATAGAACATGCCATATTTGCAGAATGGCTCCAGCAACCATGCCAAAGGCATGAAGAAGTTTCTTATCAACTGTTCTAACATAGAGAGTGTCAAATATTATCAATATCCAAATGGTTTCGATAGGCACAATCCGGTTTATCGTGAATTTCGCAAACTCCGCTTGCCCGGTATTTAAGTAAATAGCGATAAAAAACGAAAATGCACCGTGTCAGAGACCATACGTTATCCGTCTTTTATCGCTACGCATACTTGTTTCCCAAAGTTACTGAAAAATGATTGGAATAAACAAGAAAAAAGAAAAAGTATTTTGCCGGACCGGACGCATCCCGGAGACAGCCCAAAAGTCGTCGATAGTAAGAGGCATGTATCGAGTGGGAGAATAATTCAAATCCGTCTCTTTAGTTAACTTTGATATAAAAACTTTCCCTACTTCCTTTTTTGTACTAATTTTGTAACTTCAACATTGCACGATATATAAGTAAAATGCTGCGCATAAAAAAGTTAGATATCTTTGTGCTCAAGAGTTTCTGTACGCTCTTTGTCGGCACGTTCTTCATATGCCTTTTTATCTTCATGATGCAGTTTTTGTGGAAGTATGTGGATGAATTGGTGGGCAAAGGACTCGAAATCAACATTCTCGCCCAATTCTTCTTTTATTCCGCCCTATCGCTTGTCCCTGTCTCTCTACCCCTTGCCATTCTGTTGGCGGCACTGATTACTTTCGGGAACTTTGGTGAGCGGTTCGAGTTGCTGGCTATGAAGGCGGCAGGCATTTCGCTGCTGAAGATTATGCGTCCGCTCATTATCTTCATCATCTTCGTGTCGGGAGTCTCATTCTATTTCCAGAATGTCATCGGACCGCAAGCGCAGGTGAAACTTTGGACACTGCTCATATCCATGAAGCAGAAATCTCCGGAACTCGATATTCCCGAAGGGATGTTTTACGACCAAATCGAAGGCTACAACCTGTATGTAAAGCATAAGAACCGGCAAACGGGTATGTTGTACGATGTGCTTATCTACAACTTCGAGAAAGGTTTCGAGAATGCCCAGATAATTAAAGCCGACTCAGGCAAACTGGAAATGACCGCCGACAAGCAGCACCTCTACCTGCATCTGTACAGCGGCGAGCAATTCGAGAACCTCAAGTCGCAAAACATGAACCAGAGCAACGTTCCCTATCGGCGGGAAGCTTTCAGGGAGAAACATGCCATCATTGAGTTCGATTCCGACTTCAATATGGTGGATGCGGGTATCATGAGCAACCAGTCGAACAGCAAGAATATGAGGATGCTGCAAATAGGCATCGATTCCATGAGAGTTCATACCGACAGCATCGGAAGAGTATATTACCGGGAAGCAATGAGCGCCACGTACAGGGTTTCAGCCGATTTGCACAAAAGCGACTCGGCAAAGATTCGGAGCGCCAATCCGGCAGACTACCGTGTGGACAGCCTTCTGAGGGCGGCTACCTTGCAGGAGAAACAGCGCATTCTGGTTACGGCCGCCAGCCGTGCCGAAAGCGCCGAGAGCGATTGGAACTTCAAGAAGTTCAACATCACGGACACGACCTATCAGATGCGCCGGCACATGACCGCATGGCACGAGAAGCTGACCTTGTCGCTGGCATGCCTTATCTTTTTCTTTATCGGCGCCCCTTTGGGGGGAATCATCCGTAAGGGAGGGCTGGGAATGCCGGTTGTGGTGTCTGTGTTGATTTTTATTATCTACTACATCATCAACAACACGGGATTTAAGATGGCGCGAGACGGGCAATGGATAGTGTGGATGGGCATGTGGACCAGCACCGCCATATTGGCTCCGTTGGGGGCGTTCCTTACGTACAAGTCGAACAATGACTCCGTGGTGTTGAATGCGGATGCCTACATCAACTGGTTTAAGAAAGTGGCGGGTATACGCGCCACGCGTCACCTTTTCCGTAAGGAGGTTATCATTCATACGCCGGACTACGGGCGTTTGCCGGGCGATCTGCAACAACTATCGGAAGATTGCCGCGCGTATGCCGAGTGGAAGCAACTGAAGCGTCCCCCGAATTACTTCAAACTCTGGATGGTAGGCAAACGGGACGAGAAGATGGTTGCCATCAACGAACGCATGGAAAGTTTGGTGGAGGAAATGTCGAACACCCGCTCCACGGCGTTGCTTGCCCAGTTGAACAATTACCCTGTGATTCCCGTTCATGCTCATGTGCGCCCTTTCGAGAACTATTGGCTTAATCTGCTCTGCGGTATTGTCATCCCCGTGGGCATATTCTTCTATTTCCGCATCTGGGCGTTCCGCATCCGGTTGGGCAAAGACCTGGAACGCATTGTTCACACCAACGAAAATATCCGTTACATCATAGAAACCGAAATGAATAACCGAAAATAAACAGACAGTAAAGGAGAACGTATAATGGAAAAAATCAAATTAGATAGCATAGCCGAGGCGATTGAAGAATTCAAGGCGGGTAACTTTGTAATAGTGGTGGACGATGAAGACCGTGAAAATGAAGGAGACCTGATCATTGCGGCTGAGCTGATTACACCGGAGAAAGTAAACTTTATGCTCAAACATGCCCGCGGCGTGTTGTGCGCCCCCATTACTATATCGCGCTGCAAGGAACTGGACTTGCCCCATCAGGTAAGCGACAACACCTCCGTACTGGGAACTCCCTTTACCGTAACCATCGACAAACTCGAAGGGTGTACCACGGGAGTCTCCGCTGCCGACCGTGCAGCCACTATCCGTGCGCTTGCCGACCCGGCTTCCACTCCCGCTACCTTCGGACGTCCGGGACACATCAACCCCTTGTATGCACAGGAAAAAGGGGTGTTGCGCAGAGCCGGTCACACCGAAGCGGCGATAGACCTCGCCCGCATGGCGGGACTTTACCCGGCAGGCGCCCTGATGGAGATAATGAGCGAAGACGGAAGCATGGCGCGTCTGCCCGAACTGCGCAAGATGGCTGACGAATTCGGCATGAAACTCATCTCGATTCACGATATGATTGCTTTCCGCCTGCAGCAGGAATCCATTGTCGAGAAAGGAGTGGAGGTAGACATGCCCACCGAACACGGGCACTTCCGTCTGATTCCTTTCCGCCAGAAGTCAAACGGTCTGGAGCATGTGGCACTGTTCAAGGGCAATTGGGAGAAGGACGAACCCATTCTGGTGCGCGTACACTCCTCGTGCGCCACGGGAGATATTTTCGGTTCGCGACGGTGCGACTGCGGAGAGCAGCTGCACAAGGCGATGGAAATGATAAACAAGGCCGGTAAGGGTGCCATCATCTATCTGAACCAGGAAGGGCGGGGCATCGGACTCATGGAGAAGATGAGAGCCTACAAACTGCAGGAAGGCGGCATGGATACGGTGGATGCCAACCTCTGTCTGGGGCATCTTGCCGATGAACGGGACTATGGCGTGGGGGCTCAGATGCTTCGTGAGATAGGCGTACATAAAATGCGGTTGATAACCAACAATCCGGTGAAACGTGTTGGGCTGGAAGCCTACGGACTGGAAATCACGGAAAACGTATCCATCGAAACTGCTCCGAACCCGTATAACGAACGATATCTTCGCACAAAGAAAGAAAGAATGGGTCATTCCTTGCATTTTAACAAGTAAATAGCCTGTATGCTTTCTTATGTCAGATAAAAATGCTTTATTTGCAGTCTAAATATCACAAACTCCTTAAAAGAGAATAAAAAGATGAATCAGTTATCAGACCGTTTGAACAGTTTGTCGCCTTCGGCAACGTTGGCGATGTCGCAAAAAAGCGCCGAGTTGAAAGCTCAGGGCGTTGATGTAATTAACCTGAGTGTGGGAGAACCCGACTTCAATACACCCGACCACATCAAAGAAGCAGCCAAGAAAGCGGTTGACGACAACTTCTCTCGCTATTCCCCCGTACCCGGTTATCCTGCTTTGCGCAATGCCATCGTGGAAAAGTTGCGTAAAGAAAACGGACTGGAATATACCGCTGCCCAGATTTCATGTGCCAACGGAGCCAAACAGTCCGTGTGCAATGCTATCTTGGTGTTGGTAAATCCGGGCGATGAGGTGATTGTGCCCGCACCGTATTGGGTAAGCTATCCCGAGATGGTGAAATTGGCGGAGGGTGTTCCTGTAATCGTGTCTGCCGGCATCGAGCAGGATTTTAAAATTACACCCGCGCAACTCGAAGCCGCTATCACACCCAAAACCAAAGCCCTGATTCTCTGCTCTCCGTCGAATCCCACCGGCTCGGTGTACAGCAAAGAAGAATTGAAGGCGCTGGCGGATGTGCTGGCAAAACACCCGCAAGTGCTGATTATTGCCGACGAGATTTATGAACACATCAACTACATCGGCCGGCATGAAAGCATTGCACAGTTCCCCGAGATGAAAGAACGCACGGTGATTGTGAACGGTGTGTCGAAAGCATATGCCATGACTGGCTGGAGAATAGGCTTCATCGCTGCTCCGGAGTGGATTGTGAAAGCTTGCAACAAACTGCAAGGGCAATATACCTCAGGTCCCTGTTCCGTTTCCCAAAAAGCCGCTGAGGTGGCTTATACCGGTACGCAAGCACCTGTGGAAGAGATGAGAAAAGCGTTTGAACGTCGCCGCAACTTGATAGTGGAGCTGGCAAAAGACGTGCCCGGTTTCGAGGTCAACGTTCCGCAGGGCGCATTCTACCTTTTCCCCAAGTGCAGTTCATTCTTTGGCAAATCATACGAGTCGCACACAATCAAGGATGCCGACGACTTGGCGTTGTATCTCCTCGAGGAGGCTCACGTGGCTTGTGTGGGCGGAGCGTCGTTCGGTGCTCCCGAGTGCATACGCATGAGTTACGCTACGAGCGATGAGAACATTTCCGAAGCTATTCGTCGCATCAAGGAGGCATTGGCAAAACTGAAATAATTCCGGTATTTCTACGCCCGGATCCTTTCAAACATAATGAGCCGCTTCAGTCCGTACCGGGACTGAGGCGGCTTCTTTTTTGAATAGATTCCTTTTCTTGTAAACTTATAGTTGTGTCGTTTACGAAAGTCAGGTATGTTTCTATGTTTATAGACATCTTTTCGTTTTTTGATTATGCTTTTTTCGCTTTTTCCATGAAAAAGATGATGCACTTGGCTCATATTTGTAACGTTAACGTAAAATCACAGAGTATTATGTATTCATCAAATGTGTCGTCGCCTCAAAGGAATTATATCGTTTCGCTCATTCTGTTCGGACTGTTATTCTTTATTTTCGGATTGGTTTCATGGGTCAACTCTATCTTAGTTCCTTATTTTAAAATAGCTTGCGAGTTGCAAAGCGAGGTACAAGGATATCTGGCTAATTTTGCTTTCTATATCGCCTACCTTGTTATGGCACTCCCGGCATCTCTTCTTCTTAACCGTATCGGTTTTAAAAGCGGCATAAAGTATGGACTTTGGATATTGGCTTTAGGGGCATTGCTATTCGTGCCGGCAGCTTATGCTCGCTCTTACAACATGTTCCTTCTGGCGCTCTTCGTCATGGGTACAGGATTGGCAATACTGCAAACAGCCGCTAATCCGTTCATCACGATTATTGGACCGATTGAAAGCGCAGCCCGCCGCATCAGCATCATGGGAATCTGCAACAAAATCGCGGGCATCATTTCTCCTCTTGCCTTTGCTTTCATCGTTATTAAGCCAGGCGATCGGCTCATTATGGAGCAAGTGAGTGGAAATTTGCTGGAAGGGATTGTTAAAGAACAGGCGTTGGACGAACTGATACAAGGTATAATCCCTCCCTATTGTACCCTTGCGATTCTGCTCTTTATTTTCGGATTTATTTTCGACTACTCTTCCATTCCGGAAATCAACCCCAACAAGGATGTTCAACGGGATAATACACCTAAAGATAGAAAATCAGTATTTGCCTATCCATATCTGGTTTTGGGTGCCATTGCGCTGATGTTCCATGTAGGTTCACAAGTCATATCGGTGAATACGATCATTGGCTACGCATCGAGCATGAATGTTTCCATGCTCGATGCCAAAATATTGCCTTCGGCCACGTTAGCTTGTATTTTAATAGGTTATCTGTCCGGAGTCATTTTAATTCCTCGCTATATCTCACAACAGAAAGCGCTAGTAGTAGCCACTGTCACGGGGCTGTTTCTTTCTATGTGTGTCCTGTTTGTTTCGGGAGAAATCTGTTTGTTGGGATTTAAAACGGATATATCCATATGGTTCTTAGTGTTGTTGGGCGTTCCTAATTCGGTGATTTATGCTGGAATCTGGCCGCTTGCCATTCATGACCTGGGCCGCTTTACTAATATTGGCTCCTCGCTGTTGGTGATGGGACTTTGCGGTAATGCTATATTACCGCTCGTCTACGGTTATGTGGCCGACATGATTGGCGATCTGCGTATGGCCTACTGGGTGTTGATACCATGTTTCCTCTATATGATATTCTATGCCCTTTACGGATACAAGATAGAGTATTGGAAAAAACGAAATTGAAATTACAAAACAATAAGTTATGGAAATAGACAGTGCTATTGTTCGTGGAAAAATCATTACACCGTTGCGTATAATCGAACAAGGTTGTGTGCTTATTGCCAATGGAAAAATTGCGGAAGTGTGTGATGGAGTCTCGGAGTTGAATGACGAAGTGAAGGTAATTGACGCTGAAGGATGTTATGTGGCACCTGGGTTTATTGATTTGCATACGCATGGCGCAGGTGGCAGTGATTTCATGGACGGGAATGTGAATGCTTTTCTTACCGCTGCCCGCATGCATGCTTTGCACGGTACTACTTTACTTTATCCCACAACTTTGACCAGTACCAATGCTTTGCTCTATGAAACATTCGAAATCTATCGTGATGCTGTCAAGCAGAATACGAACGGTGCGCGATTCGGAGGTTTGCATCTTGAAGGACCCTATTTCTCACCGCTTCAAGGTGGTGCACAGGATAAATGTTATCTGCGCAACCCGAAACCTGAGGAATATCTGGAGATACTGAACAGAACGGGCGACATAGCTCGCTGGAGTCTGGCTCCGGAACTTCCGGGAGCACATGATTTTGTAAAAGTTTTGCGGGAACGGGGAATCTTAGGTTCAGCGGGACATACTAACGCTACGTTCGAGGAGATGCAGGAGGCTTATCAAAATGGACTCACTCATTTGACTCATTTTTATTCATGTATGAGCAGTATCACTCGGCGGGATGCATTTCGCTACGCCGGTGTACTGGAATTCGGTTATTATGAGGATAATGTGACTGTTGAGATTATAGCCGATGGTATTCATGTTCCTTCTTCTTTATTGAAATTAGTGACCAAAATAAAAGGAGTGGAACACATCGCTTTAGTGACAGACTCCATGCGTGCCGCAGGTATGCCGGAAGGAAAAAGCATACTGGGTAGTTTGACTGACGGTCAAGAAGTGATTGTGGAAGATGGAGTGGCGAAATTGCTTGACCGTAGTGCTTTTGCAGGCAGCGTGGCAACGGCCGACCGGCTGATACGCACTATGATCCGGGAAGGAAATGCTACTTTGCACGATGCTGTGCGGATGATGACTGAGACCCCTGCACGCATCATGCATATCGATCATCGAAAAGGTAAAATAAAAAAAGGGGCAGATGCCGATTTGGTCATTTTTGATGCCGATATCACAGTTCGACAAACCATTATTAACGGACAAATCATTTATAGCAAATAATTATGTTAATCAGAACTTTTAAGACAGGAAAATTAATCGTCAATATGTATGACTCGAGAGAGGAAATGGGTAGGGGTGCTGCAATGGAAGCTGCTGCATATTTAAGAGACCTTCTTGTACGTAAGGAAGAAGTGTATATTGTTTTTGCAGCCGCTCCTTCCCAAAACGATTTCTTGTCCGAATTAATCATGGCACCCGGTATTGCTTGGGAACGCATACATGCCTTGCACATGGATGAGTATATAGGGTTTCCGGCCGATGCTCCTCAAGGTTTCGGGAACTTTCTTAAACGAAAGATTTTCGATAAACTACCCTTTGCTTCCGTTCATTACATAGGGACGGAGAAAACGCCCGAACAGGCATGTGCCGACTATGAAAAGCTTATAAGGAAGCATGCCATAGACATCGTTTTCATGGGTATCGGAGAGAATGGGCATATTGCTTTTAATGACCCTCATGTCACCGATTTCAGCGATCCCCAATGTATTAAAAAAGTTGACTTGGATATAGTTTGCCGTAGACAGCAGGTGAATGATGGTTGCTTCACTTGTTTGGAAGAAGTGCCTCAATATGCTTTGACATTGACGATTCCTACACTGTTTTCTGCCGATAGAATATTTTGTATCGTCCCGGCGTCAACCAAGGCTCAAGCCGTGAGAGCGACTGTTTACGGTGAAATATCAGAACGGTGTCCTGCTTCTATTCTCCGGAAACATGACTATGCCACACTCTATATAGATACCGATAGCGGCGCAGATATTTGACAAATAAAATGTAGTTACAAAATGCTGAAAATATACCGAATAATAAGGTCTCTGGTGTTGTACGTATGTTGTTGTATTGCAGCAACATCTCTGTATGCAAGCACATCAATGAGGGATTTTACCGTAAAGGGAATATTTATAGATCTTCGAACACAGGTAATGACAATCCCCGCATTGAAGAATGTCGTGAAGAAGGCTGCTGCCGAAGGAATCAATACGCTTATTATAGAGTACGAAGCGACTTTCCCTTTCGACAAGCATGCTACGCTATGTAATTCATTTCGTTTTACTCGACAGGAGGTTATTGATTTCGTACAATATTGTTCTTCGTTGGGGGTAGACGTGATACCTCTGCAAAACTGTTTCGGGCATTGTGAATATATCTTACAACACGACCGTTATGCCGCTTTGCGCGAAAATAAAAGCGATATGTCACAGGTTTGTCCATTACGTATCGAGGAGGCAAAACAGGTGTTCGGTGAAATCTTTCGTGAAATAGCATTGTTGCACCCTTCTTCTTTTTTCCACATTGGAGCGGATGAAACCCGCTTGCTTGGCAACTGTAAGTATTGCAAACAAAAGGCCATAGAGCAGGGAGTATCAAGTTTGTTCTCCAACTATATAAAGGAAATGTGTCGATTAGTCTTAGAGATGGGGAAAAAACCGGTTATTTGGGCTGATATGGTTCTGCAATATCCTGAGGTTCTGAAAGTATTGCCTGCCGAAACAGTCATAATCGACTGGAACTATGGTTGGGAACCCAATCATTTTGGCAATGTGGAGGCATTGATTCAGCAAGGCTTTAGGGTATGGGGAGCTTCCGCCCTACGTTCGTCCCCCGACAATCTGTATCTTACACAATGGAACAAGCACTTCGAAAATTTGGAAACTTTCATTCCGTTTGCGCGTAAATGTGGTTATGAGGGGATGATCAATACTTCGTGGAGCACATCGGGACGATATGGATATATCTACGATAATAATTGGGAGGTGATAGAATTTCAGCCTATACGCCAGGTATACCCTTTATCCGGTTTCGATATTCTTCAACGTGCCTATGCCGATGCATTGAAAAAGGAGTATTGGAATGCGCATACGTTCATACTAAACTACGGGAAAGAACATTTCGGCTTCGATATGGATGGACAACGGACTTTGCTTAACTATATGCTCATGCCGCAAGATAACGTTACGATAGCTCAAATGACTGAAACTGCAATAGATCAAGTTCTTTCGCAGTGTCAAATCATGAAAAAGGAATTAGCACTATCGAGACCAAAATTTCACATAGAAGATTTCCGGCACTTGCAATTGATGTTAGATATTCGAATCAATTATCTAAAGTTTAAACAAGTGGAAAAGTTGATTGAATCGGAAAAATTCGACAGTTCGACGCGACAACTCTGTATTGACAAACTGAAACCTGTGAAGGAGGAAGGAGAAAAATTACGTGTTCGATTCAATAAGTTGAATAAAAGCTACTTGAAGAACCCTTCTGTTAGTTATGGCATATGGGATTATATCACAAAAATGCAAAAGATTTATCGCTGTTTAACGTCGCAATATCATTGAATAGTATCTGACAATCTAAAACACTAAGTATCATGAAAAAAGAATTATTGTTATCTATTCTTGTAGGTATGACCATATCTGCCTGCGAAGAAAATAATACGAGCTATGGGTCCACCTATGAGGAAATTAAAAATGAAATCATAGACGAAGGAAATATGGGCGTTTCGGAAGAGTGCATCGAAGCAGCCCGGATTACAAAAGAAATGGAGGAGAGAGCCCGCCAATACCGCAGTTGTACTCATAGAGAGAATGTAGGAACCAATGGAGTATATGTATACTCCCAATCAGTAGAAAAGTATAAGACGGCTCCGGAACAACTTGCTGCACGTATCAAAGTGTTAGGCTTCGCGGATGTATATCTATCTCCCAAAAAGGCATTGATAGCCAGTGCTGATCCGTGGGTGCGTACATTTATTTCCACACTGAGAAAATATGGTATTAACACGCATGCTATCCGTATCACGGACAATAAACTGTATGTCAACGAGGCAAAAGTTAGTGAGGAAGTGGCGCTTATCACGAAATACAATGACTCTGTGTTACCCGAAGAACGGTTTTATGGCATTGCTGCTGATTTGGAACCGCATACTTGTAAAGGAAAGAATAAACCCCAAGAACTTTCTTATGAGTGGGACAGTCAGACTGGTTATGGTATAGGAGGTCCTAATGACAAGTTGCTTCAGTTAACCCTTGAACGTTTACAGAAAGCGGATGATCTGTTGCCGGAACAACTACAGTTAAACGAAGCGGTTCATTATAATTATCAAATTAAAGTAGATGAAAATGAGCTTTCTTATGGAACGATACCCCAATTCCTGAAAAGTTGCGATTGGGTAATTATTATGGCTTATTCAAGCAATAAAGAGTCTATCTGGAATAAAAGCGAACCATCTTTAAAGGCTGCTTCAGCAGTTAAGGAGAGAACGAAAACCGTCAGTATCTGTGTGAAGACGGCCATAAATGACAAGGATAGTGAAGGGCTTCAAAGCAAAAAGTGGAAATACTTACTGGAAACGGCTGAGTATATATTGGATAAAGGAAAATCATATGCTTCATTCCGCGGCTTCGATATTTTCACATACGAAGGTCTTGAAGCGATGTGGGAAAAAGAGGAATAACTTTATTAGTGCTTAAGGAAAAATAATTCTGTAAAGAGTAAAAATATAGACTATGGGAACATGTAAAATAATAAAGTGCTTCTGTGTCATGTGCATGTTTTGTCTGAATGAAAGTATATCGGCGCAAAATACGCATACCGTAACAGGAGTCGTTACAGAAAAGGGAGAAAGTGGAGAAGTGATACCGGTTATCGGAGCTTCTGTCATGGCTGAAGGGAGCGCAGATGGGACCATAACCGACATAAATGGTAGATATGTTATTAAGACCTCACCGAATGCCACATTGTTGTACCGATACTTAGGTTACAAGAGTAAAAGCATATCCGTTGACGGACGACATACGATTGATGTGGAACTAATGACCGAGAACCAGCTGTTAAGTGATGTGGTAGTAGTAGGGTATGGTACGATGCGAAAGAGCGATGTGGCCACCTCTATAACCTCTGTCAGTACGAAAGACATGAAAAACTTTCCGGCATCCAATGCAGTGGAAATGCTCCGTGGGCGTGCTCCAGGTGTTACTGTTACCAGCTCGTCCGGGCGTCCTGGGTCCATACCCTCCATCAAGATACGAGGCACACGCTCTATCTCTGCCAGTAATTCTCCTCTTTATGTTATTGATGGAAGTGTGGCAAGTGAAACAGAATTTTCTATGATAAATTCCAACGATATTGAATCCATAGAAGTGTTGAAAGATGCGGCTTCGCAGGCGATTTATGGCGCGCGTGCCAGCGATGGTGTCATATTGGTAACGACCAAACGAGGAAAGAACGATGAGTGTAAAATAAATTATAACGGTTATGTAGGCTTTCAACGTCTTCATCGCAATTTTGATTATTATTCGGGGGATGAGTGGGTCGCACTACGCCGTGAAGCCAAAGCGCATGATATGGGCTATATTCAAGCCTCTGAACTGTCTGTTACTAATACTTTGAGTGATGAAATGATGGAGGATGTTTACAAGTCGGGCAATTACATTGATTGGGAAAGCCTGATGTTCAAGAAAACGGCCATTTATCATAATCACGAACTGAGTCTCAGAGGTGGAACGGAGAAACTGAAAACTGCCATCAGCATGGGATATTTCTATCAAGATGGACTTATCAAACAGAATTCCAATTACAAGCGCCTGAATGCTCGCATCAATTTAGACTATGATGTAAGGAAATGGCTTACTTTAGGTTTGAACGGTTCATTCGCTTTCTCCGGGCGTGAGATAGAAAGCGGTTCTTTCTACCAGTTCATCACCCGTACTCCTTTAGCTACAGTATACAATAAGGACGGTAGCTATGCACCTTATATCAACAGCGAGGGAGATAAGAATCCTTTGTTCAATGCACAGCACGAATTGCGGAAAGCAGAAGCCAATAGTTATCATTTGAATGCGTTCGCTTGTTTTAAATTATTTAAAGGTTTCACCTATCAATTCAATCTTTCTTATTATAATCATGCAAGCGAGGAAGGACGTGCACGTGATGTAGAGTATTTGGGTGGCGGCTCGACGGCTTCGTTGAACAATGGCAATACGATAAAACAACTCATGGAGAATGTCTTGAAATATGAAATTCCTTTTCGAAATAAAGAGCATAAACTAAACTTTACGGGCGTACAGTCTGTTGACAAACAGCTATCCAAAGGCATTGGTTATAGTGCACAGAAGATTCCGATAGACTTGGGTTATAATTTTATCGCCAATGGAGAAGTAACGGAGCCGAAACGGATTTATAGTCGGAATAATCTGGTGTCCATGATGTTTAGAATGCAATATGGGTTTAGAGACCGTTATTTGCTGAATATAGCCTACCGTAGAGACGGCTCTAGCCGTTTTGGGAAGAATAATAAATGGGGAAACTTCCCATCGGTGGCATTGGCATGGCGAATTAATGAGGAAGCATTCATGCAGAAACTTGAGTTCGTGGACAATCTGAAATTACGTGTAAGCTACGGTATTGTAGGTAATCAGAATGGCATTGAGAACTATTCTACATTGGGGTTATCCAAAAGCCTTCCGGGTGAATTCGGCGACACTTACTATATGGGATATTTACCCGGAACAGAACTTTCCAACCCTAACTTAAAATGGGAAAGATCCAGTACTATTAATACCGGAGTAGACTTCAGTTTGTTTGGTAATAAATTGACTGGTACCATTGAATATTACCACACTCGAACGAGCGACTTGCTCGTTTCCCGCATGCTGAATGCCGCATTAGGTTATACCTCCATACTCGACAATTTAGGTGAAACCAGATCACAGGGAGTTGATGTTGGCATTACAGGGGAGTTGTTGAGACATCGGAATATGACGTGGACGGTCACGACAAACTTCAGCTATTTCAAGAATAAGATTATCAGAATTGATGACCGGTTAGATTCCAATGGCAAACCGATGAGCCAACCAGGAAACGGATGGATTGTAGGGTCACCTATCAATGCATACTATGATTATAAGGCTGATGGTGTTTATCAATACGATGACTTTTATATATATCGGCAACCTTCTGGAGCGCTTACATACAAATTAAAGCCTACCGTAGATACTGATAACGATGGTATACCTGATGCAGTAGTTCAGCGTATTGATGCCGTGGAACCCGGTAGTGTAAAGCTGCGTGATATCAATGGTGATTATAAGATTGATGAGAAAGATCGCGTAGTGTACAATCGTGACCCTGATTTTACATTGTCTTTATCTACTAACTTTACATGGAGGAATTTCGACTTATACATGGATTGGTATGCAGTGTCGGGAGGATATATTCGTAATCCTCTGCTTTATGAGGGGGAGTACGGAGGTGATCTTCGAGGCAAGAACAATGGCATAAAGGTGAATTATTGGACACCGAATACTCCGACCAATGCATTTCCCCGCCCCACTTTTGGCATGGAAATCCCATATTTACGCTCCATGGCTTATCAGAATGCCTCATACCTGCGTCTGCGCACATTACAGATTGGATATACTATACCTAAGAAGTTGACAGATAAACTGCATTGCTCAAAAATGAGAATATACGCTACCTCTACTAATCTGTTGACCTTCACAAATGTGTTATCATACAGTCCGGAAGTAGTAGGTAGTACTTATCCCGAATCTCAGCAATATGTATTTGGGGTAAATGTTGCATTCTAATAAACCAATACCGGTGTTAGATGTAACAATAGCGATGAACGAGTATAATAATACCTTAAATGTTCTTTCGCCATTGTATACAAAGCCAAAGAATTTATTCTTGTACATGTATTAAGTTAGCATTTCTCTTCTGGTTTCCTGTATTGTATAACGTTTCTTTCCAATAAAGAACATAATGATTATTGATAATGAAAAACATAGTATTATATCTCATAGCAAGTCTCTTCTGTCTATTTCTTTACAGTTGTGACAGTTTGTTGAATATAGATTCGGAAACTCAAGTAACCAACAATTATTTATATACTTCCAAGGAAGGACTGCAAAGAGCTATTGCGGGACTTTATGTATATGAACGCGATGAAGTGGTGGACGATTCGAACGACAAGTCGATCATCTATTTGTTGCAAACATTTGATTTCAACACCGATATTTTCTTGTTTCGTGCCGGGAACTGTGCCCGGGTAGCCCGTTTACATCAACTGAATGCCGATTCTCCGGAGTGTAACGACTTTTGGATATTTCATTATGCGCTTATTGGGAAAGCCAACGAGATTATCGAGGCCGCACAACGGCTGGGACTGGATGATGAGGGCATACGTTCTGTCTATGGTGAGGCGAGACTTGTCAGGGGACGCTCTTTCTTTGAATTATGGAAGAGGTACGAACGCATCTACTTGAATACTCAAGCTACGAATGTCAACAATCTGAATCAATCATACAAACCTGCCACTCAGGAAGAGGTCTTCAAAATAGTGAAGGAAGATTTGGATGAAGCAGGGAGGTGTTTGAGTTGGCAGCTCCCTACGTTCAATAACGGTGTGATGTATGGGCGCTACACCAAAGCGGTTGCTAAGCACATACGCGCCCAAGTGGCAATGTGGGAAAAAGATTGGGATACTGCCATCAAGCAATGTGAAGAAATTTTCATTGAAGGAAAGAACTATTATAGTATGGAACAGAGTGTAGAGAAGGTTTTCTCCAGTGAAAATCTTCGTTCCAAAGAAGTGTTGTTTGCATATCAATTCTCTAAAAACATCGGCGGAGGCGGGACTATTAGTGGCTCTGCGCTGAAAGGGCATCCCATCTCCGTGTATGTCACCTCCCAGTATCGCAGTATGGCGGGATGTGTATGTGCCAGCGACCAAGGTGGCTATGGTTTTGGGCGTGTATTCCCTAATTGGCACTTGCTTAACTTATATTCTGAAAAGGATACTCGCAAGGAGCAACTGTTTATTCACAGATTTAAATATAACGATATTACATCTCCTTTATATGGTCAGTTCATCCAACCGAAAGACGCAGGTGTCAGCTATTGTCAGCGCTTACACCCAATGTCGGTAAAACATGCTGATTTTTGGACTAATACCGACTTGCCCACGCGCCAGTCCAGTTTCCGGGATTTGATTGTATATCGTCTGGCTGAAACCTATCTGATGTGTTCTGAAGCTTATTTCCATAAAGGTGATAATGCGAATGCAGTCAAGTATTACAATGAAACTTACCAACGTGCAGGTAATGACGCTTTTACTGGTATTTTAACATTGAACGATTTGTTGGACGAATATGCCCGTGAATTACATTTCGAAGGTGTTCGCTGGCCCTTATTGAAGCGTTTGGGTCTGTTGGAAGAGTACTGCAGGAAGTATTCGGGTGAGTCTAAGGAAGAAAATCCTTATTTGGATAAGGATTATACTGACGCCCGAAAATACTTTATAAAAGGCAAACATGAGAAATGGCCCATACCGAGTGAACAGATTTTGTTGATGGGAGTAGAGAATTTTCCTCAGACCGATGGTTGGAACTGATTGATCAGAAGCTGTTTCTCCATAAGAAGATGGAAAGAAGTAAGGCGTTTTCACCAACTCCTTATATTCTCTATAAAGTAGATGAAAACTCATTCTTTAGAAACCGTAGTTTATGAGAAATATGTATTTCATAAACTGCGGCTTCTAAGGATTTTTATACCATTCTTGGAAAAAAAATACTCTCGCTCTAAGAAGAAAAAAGCAGTTCCGTATTTATAGAAAGGTATATTAGATTTCGCTCGCTTACATAGATGTCATGGAGTAATGCTTACTTCATTATGTATATACTTATTTTTTTGTCGGTATTCGCTGGGAGAGCAATTCTTGTATTTCTTAAAGATCCGTGCTACGTTGTTATAATCCTTGAAACCTGCTTCAATACTCAAGTCCCGCAGCGGTAGATTGGTTGTGAGTAATAGCTCAGCCAGGCGGTTACAGCGGCAAATCAAAATGTATTGGTAGATGGAAACACTCATCACACGTTTGAATTTAATCTCAAAATTCCGTCGTGATAAAGGAATGTCATAGAGAACCGTTTCTATTGATAAATTGGAATTGTAATGTGAGTCGATATATCGCACGACTTCCAATATATACGGGTCTTCTATATTATATTTTTCGGTAGATTGACGCAATTCTATACGGATAGGGTTGATTACAAGATTGAAGTTACCATTATATTCTTTCTTTAACTGTTTATCTATAAGTTTTCCCAGCATGTATCCCCCTTTCTCAATTCCTAACTCAATAGAGGAAATCGGAGGGTCGGAAATATTGCACATCAGCTCATCATTATCCACGCCCAACAAAGCTATCTCCTCTGGTATACGTATTTTCGTTATTTTGCATGTCTCTGAGATGAATAAAGCATGGGCATCATCGCAACAAAACAAGGCTATCGGTTTGGGAAGCTGTTGTAGCCATTGAGTTACCTTCATTCGGGACTCGTCATCTTGCTGCTCTGTTTTAAAACAGAAGAAGTTTCCGTTTATACGCTTTACTTCCTCTTCGTATCCTTTACATCTTTCATCAGACCATACTACCCCTTTAATCCCGAAATAGGCAAAATTACGAAATCTTCTTTCCGCAAAAAAGAGTGCTGCCATTTTCCCCGTCCCTTTGTAATCCCCTGTGAGATTCGAACAAGAGGAACAGCGATGATGATAGTTTTGTACAACCACTGGAATATTTAATTCCTTTTGTAAATCAATGGTTTCATCCGTCCATTTTCCTATGACGGCACATGCTTCCCACTTTTTAGCCCACTCCAAGACTCCCAAGCTCCCATACATCGTCACATAGTAGGAGGGAAGACGGTAGAAAAGCCATGATCCGTTTTCTTTGGCATACTTGATCAATCCTCGTAATAATTTTCTGTCAAAATCACTGGAGTAATCTATAAGAAGCAGTATTTTTATCATAGATACGGAATTATTGCCTATAAGTAAGATAGATACAATTAATAGACAGCACTGAAAGAATCCTTTAAATACAAATGTAAGTAAAAAACAGAGATTTTACTTTGCCAAAGTAAAAAGGTATAGAAGTTTTGCGAATATCCTGTCTTTCGTCTTTGTGTGCCTGACGTGTTTTCTCTGAATCCGATTGCGCTCAAGTTTGAAAAAACTTTGAGTTTAACGTATGAAAAAAGGGGATATGCCAGTATTGGCACATCCCCATAGATAGTTCGGTACAAACAGTCTAACGTTATCGCACCGGAATTTTTTCGATACGGCGTTGATGCCGTCCGCCTTCAAATGCAGTTTCAAAGAACACGTTCAGGATGCCGTCTGCCTCTTCGGAGGTGATGAATCGTCCGGGCATTACAAGAATGTTGGCATCGTTGTGCAGTCGTGCCAGACGTGCTATCTCGGCTGTCCAGCAAAGTGCGGCACGGATGCCTTGATGCTTGTTCAGCGTCATGTTTATGCCGTTGCCACTTCCGCAAATGGCTATACCGGGAAAACATTCACCCGTCTCTACCGCCGTTGCCAGCAGGTGAGCGAAGTCCGCATAGTCGCAACTCTCCGGCGAATGGGTTCCGAAGTCTTTATATGCCCAACCTTTTCTTTCCAGCCAACCTTTTACGTACTCTTTCAGTTCGTATCCGGCATGGTCGGCACAGAGTCCGATGGTTTTCATTACAGCATTGCTTTAACTTGTTTGTACACGTTGTCAGCCGTGAAGCCCAGTTTCTCGTCGAGCACTTGATAGGGAGCGGAGAAACCGAAAGATTCCAATCCCCATACTTTGCCGTTGTTGCCAACAAGTCCTTGCAAGGTTACGGGCAGACCGGCAGTCAAGCCGAATACCTTAGCACCTGCGGGCAGCACTGCTTCTTGGTATGCCGCGGACTGGTTGCGGAACAAACCTTCGGACGGAACGGAGACGATACGCACCTTTACACCGTCTTTGCGAAGCAGTTCGGCTCCCGCTACGAGGGTGGATACTTCCGAACCCGATGCTACCAGTATGATGTCAGGTTGTTCGTCGGCTCCCGCCACGATGTAAGCTCCCTTCTCCGTCTGAGTATAATCGTTGCCTTGAGGCAGGTTGGCTATGTTCTGGCGTGAGAGGATGAGTGCGCTGGGCGTAGAGGTGTTCTCCATGGCAAGTTTCCACGCTTGGGTGGTTTCTTCCACGTCTGCCGGACGGAGCACCAGCATGGAATTATGTCCCTTGTGGTTCTTCAGTTTTTCCATCAGGCGTATTTGTGCCTCCTGTTCCACGGGTTCGTGTGTAGGACCGTCCTCACCCACACGGAAAGCGTCGTGTGTCCAGATGAATTTCACGGGCACTTCCATGAGGGCTGCCATGCGTACGGCAGGTTTCATGTAGTCGGAGAATACGAAGAATGTGCCGCAAGCCGGAATTACCCCGCCATGCAGCGACATACCGATACAGATGCATGCCATTGTGAGTTCGGCAACACCGGCTTGGAAGAATGCGCCACTGAAGTCACCCTTAGTGAAGGCATGTGTTTTCTTGAGAAAGCCGTCCGTTTTGTCGGAATTCGAGAGGTCTGCCGAAGCCACGATCATGTTTTCCACCTGTGTGGCGAGTGCACTTAGTACGGTGGCCGATGCCGCGCGTGTGGCAGCTCCGGCTTTCTGTTCGATGGAATTCCAGTTTATACGGGGAGCTTCTCCTTTAAAGAATTGTTCGAGCTTGGCAGCCTTCCCGGGATTGGCTTTTGCCCATTCCGCCTTTTCGGCGTGGCGTGCGGTAAGTATCTCTTTCAGTTGAACTTTGCGCGCGGCATAGAGTGCCTCCACTTCGGGGAATATCACGAAAGGATTTTCCGCGTCTCCGCCGAGGTTCTTTATCGTATTCTTGTAAGCATCTCCGCCAAGTGGCGCTCCGTGTGTGGCGCAGTTTGCTTCGTAGCTGCTTCCGTCTGCCTTGCGTGCACCCTTACCCATGATGGTCTTACCGATGATGAGTGTGGGACGTTCGGTTTCTGCTTTGGCTTCATTCAGCGCAGCACGTATCTCGTCGGGGTTGTGTCCGTCTATATGGATGACTTTCCATCCCCATGCCTCGTATTTCTTGGCGGTGTCCTCGATGGTGACATCTTTTGTTTCGGTGGATAGTTGAATGTCGTTGGCATCGTAGAACATGATGAGATTGTTCAGTCCCAGCGTACCGGCAATGCGTCCGGCTCCCTGAGAGATTTCTTCCTGTATGCCTCCGTCGGAGATATATGCGTAGATGGTTTGTCTCATCACCTTGTCGAAGCGTGCCTGCATGAATTTGGCTGCGATGGCGGCTCCTACGGCAAAAGTGTGCCCTTGTCCAAGCGGACCGGAGGTGTTCTCGATGCCGCGTGCAAGATCTCTTTCGGGGTGTCCCGGTGTGGGGCTTCCCCATTGGCGGAACTCTTTCAGTTCGTCGAGCGTAAACTTACCGGTAAGGGCTAATGTGGCGTAGAGCATGGGCGACATGTGTCCCGGATCGAGGAAGAAGCGGTCGCGTGC
Source organism: Bacteroides sp. (assembly GCA_041855205.1). Taxonomy (GTDB): domain Bacteria; phylum Bacteroidota; class Bacteroidia; order Bacteroidales; family Bacteroidaceae; genus Bacteroides. Next base: position 22,747 of record JBHADT010000163.1, on the reverse strand, counting down.
TTCCCATGTGGGGTTTTCGGGATCGTAAACAAGGAATTCAGAGAAAAGAACGTTTACGAAATCGGCGCCTCCCATGGCACCTCCCGGATGTCCGGAGTTGGCTTTTTCTACCATAGATGCAGCAAGAATACGGATGTTGTCCGCTGCGCGATTCATGAGTTTGTTGTCATTCATATTGATAGGAATTAGGATTGGCTGTTGAAATAGAGTTTGTTGATGTCTTGGCTTTTCCGATACCCGTGTTGAGATTGTGGTAAAAGAGGGCCGCGATGTAAAACAAGGCGTATACAACCTCTTGACAGCGACAAAGATACTTCTTTATGTGTAAAACACAAGTTTGCTACCCCCTCTTTTTATCCGCCTCTCCGGGATACTACTTGTACGAAGTACAATAACTGCCCGGGAGTTTTTACCCATTTGCAGTTTTGTTGCATAACGTGAGGTGGGATATACAGGCGAACCTTCGACGGAAGTTGTGATTTGTGGTTATGTGCTGCGGCAAAGTGTCTTTCCCGTATTCGCACAAGGTGGGGCAATGCCGTGGCAGGTCTGACAGGCAGGAAAGTAATGAACCGCATCCACGCGGAAACCGGTTTCGTGCCCGGATGCGGTTCATTGTCTTTTAAAGTGTGCAGAAGGGAGAAAACTCCCTATTTACTGCTTATTGCAGTTTCAGGGTTACAATGGACTTGGCGGGAAGTTTCACTTTCAGTACGCCCTTGCTGATTTTAGCCTCGTTGAACGGAAGGGTCTTCACTACGCCGGGTTTCTCAAATGAATTGTAGTCCGTGATGTCTTTGGAAGTCAGGATTTCTCCCGTTACTTTCTTCGCCTTGATGTCCGACAGATTGACAGTAACTTCCTGTGACTCGTTTACACTAATATTCGAGATGGAAAGATGCACGATTCCTTCTTTATTCTTCGAAGCGGTGGCACTGAGCATAGGTACCTGTCTGTCGCCGCGCACTTTCATCACCTCGCAGTCCAACTCGATGGGCAGGTGAGTGGCATCCTGATGCACCTTGTACATGTTGAACACGTGGTAGGTGGGTGTGAGCACCATCTCTTTGCCTTTGGTCAGGATCATGGACTGAAGCACGTTCACTATCTGGGCGATGTTGGCCATCTTCAGACGATCGGTATATTTATGGAAAATATCGAAAGTAAGTGAGGCCACAAAAGCGTCGCGCAAAGAGTTTTGCTGATAGAGATGCCCGCGTATGGTTCCCGGTTCTTCGTCCCACCATGTGCCCCACTCATCGAGCATGAGCGCCACGCGTTTGTTTTTGTCATACTGATCCATGATGTCGCAATGCTTTTTGATTACCTCTTCTATCTCGCGGCATTTGCCCATGGTCCAATAGTGGTCTTCATGGTCGAATTGGGTTGCCGAGCCTTTGCTTCCTTTCCATCCCGTCACGGTGTAGTAGTGCAGCGAAAGTCCGTGCATATTACCTGCGGCACGCTCCATCAGCACTTTCGTCCAGTTGTAGTCGTAGTCGCTCGCACCGCTCGCGATTTTGAACAGGCGGTTGCCGTCGTAATTGCGGCAATAGGTGGCATAGCGGCGGTAAAGGTCGGCATAGTATTCCGGACGCATGCTTCCGCCGCATCCCCAGCTTTCGTTCCCTACGCCGAGGTATTTCACTTTCCAAGCCTTGTCTCGTCCGTTTTGGCGACGCAGGCGTGCCATGGGGGAGTCTCCCTCCGAGGTCATATATTCCACCCACTTGGCAAGTTCTTCCACCGTGCCGCTTCCCACGTTTCCGCTGATGTAAGGTTCGCATTCCAGCATTTCGCAGAGATTCAGGAACTCGTGCGTACCGAAACTGTTGTCTTCGATGGTTCCTCCCCAATTGTTGTTGACCATCTTGGGGCGGTTCTCTTTCGGACCGATTCCGTCCATCCAGTGATATTCATCGGCGAAGCAACCTCCCGGCCAGCGGAGTACCGGAATCTTGAGCTCCTTCAAAGCATTGAATACATCCGTGCGATAGCCTTTGATATTGGGGATGTCGGAGTCTTCTCCCACCCAGAGCCCGCCGTAGATACAGGTGCCCAGATGTTCGGCGAATTGTCCGTAAATCTCTTTCGGAATCACCTGACTGGCTTGATCGGTTTGTAAAGTGATGCTTGCCTGTTTCTGTGCTGAAAGGGAAACGGTGGCGGCTAACAGCAGGCCGCTGACAATTAGTTTGTTTTTCATGAGGTTTGTTTTTTTATTGATAGATGCTTATTTCTTAAACTCGACGGCTGCCGATTCGATGGGCAATCCTTTTTTATAGCTTTCGATGTAGGTGTCGAACCCGGCTACGTCTTCGGCCGTAGGCGATACCTCCACGCCGGCGTTTCCGGCGAAGACCTGTTCTTCGAGGAAGTCGGCGAGCGATTGTTTACGCGTGTTGTTCACAAGGTAAGAGGCAAGCAGAGCGATGCCCCATGCGCCGCCTTCGCCGGCTGTTTCCATGACGGAGATGGGCGAGTTGATGGCTGCGGCGAGTATCCGCTGCCCTACGCCTTTGGTTTTGAACAGTCCGCCGTGTCCTGTGATGCGGTCTACCTTTATCTTTTCTTCGTTGAAAAGGATGTCGTTGCCTATTTTGAGCACACCCACTGCGGCGTGCAGATGTGTCCGCATGAGGTTGGCAAGGTTGAACTTATCGTTCGCCGAGCGTACCAGCAGCGGTCTGCCTTCTGCAAGCCCTGTGATGGGTTCGCCCGAAATGTAGTTGTAAGAGATGAGCCCCCCACAATCCGCATCGCCCTTGAGCGCATGATTGTACAGTGTCTCGTAGATTTTGTTCATGTCCACCGGTATGCCCAGAAGTTCCTGATACTCTTTGAACAGACCGATCCATGCATTGAGGTCGGAGGTGCAGTTGTTGCAGTGCACCATAGCCACGAGACTTCCGTCGGGGGTAGTGACCATGTCTATCATCTCGTAAGGTTTCGACAGTTCTTTCTCCAGCACAATCATGGAGAAAGAGGATGTTCCCGCCGATACGTTTCCTGTACGTTGCTTTACGGCGTTGGTGGCAACCATTCCGGTTCCGGCGTCTCCTTCGGGAGGGCATACCGGCGTACCGGCTTTCAGGTGCCCCGACTTGTCGAGCACTCCGGCTCCTTCCGGTGTGAGAAATCCGGCATTTTCGCCGGCAGACAATACTTTAGGCAGAATGTCCGTAACCTTCCAATCATAACCTTCGGGAGAAATCAGTTCGTCGAACTTCTTCACCATTTGGGCGGAGTAGTTCTTCGTTTCGGGATCTATGGGGAGCATACCCGAAGCATCGCCTATACCCAGCACTTTCTCGCTTGTCAGTCGCCAATGGATGTAGCCCGCCAGTGTGGTAAGGAAATTGATATCCTTTACGTGCTTCTCTTTGTTCAGGATTGCCTGATACAGGTGCGAGATGCTCCACCGGAGCGGAATGTTATAGACGAACAGTTCCGACAATACTGCCGCCGCCTTGCCCGTGTTGGTGTTTCTCCATGTGCGGAAGGGAACGAGAATTTCTCCGTTCCGGTCGAATGCCATGTATCCGTGCATCATGGCGCTGACACCGATACCTGCCAGCGTCTCTATCTCCACTCCATACCGTTCTTTCACGTTTGCACGGAGGTCGGCGTAGCTGTCTTGCAGACCGTGCAGGATGGATTCGATACTGTAGGTCCAGAGACCGTCCACCAACTGATTTTCCCATGTGTGGCTTCCCTGTGCGATGGGCTTGTTTTTGCCGTCTATTAAGACAGCTTTTATGCGTGTGGATCCAAGCTCTATGCCGAGGATGGCTTTGCCTGCCTCGATGGTCGATTTTGCGTCTAAATTCATATTGAAACCTGTATTTAAGGTGTAACGTTGCGTTCTGAAAAAGTAAAGCGAGGGTTCGGAGCAAGATACATGAACGAGGTCGAGTAAGTCGTCCCTCCCTCGCATGAGGAGGTGAAATAAAGAGCCTGTCTAAATTTTGCTTTCCGGGGACCGGCGGATAACGAAGAAAATTTAAACAGGCTCCGGAGAGGTGTTCCGAAGATGAACAGCCGGGTGTTTCTCCGGCTAAGCGGATATTAGCAGAGTGCTTTGTTGAGCATATAGTACACCTCGTTCAGGCGTAATTCTTTCTTGAAGTCGCCGATGTGGGTATTCTCGTCTATGACCACCATTTCGATGCCCGCCATTTCGGCATAGTCTTCCCAGTATTCTGTCGTGAGGTCGTATGAGAAACTGGTGTGATGCGTTCCACCTGCTAGAATCCATGCCGCCGCGCCCACTTCGAGGTTGGGTTGCGGAATCCACAGCGCGCTTGCCACAGGCAGTTTGGGGAGCGATTCGCTCTTGATGCACTTCACTTTGTTCACGATGAGGCGGAAGCGGTTGCCGAGGTCGACGATGGTAGCTGCCACTCCTTCGCCCTGCTTGCTGGTAAACACCAGGCGGGCGGTCTGACTGTCGATGCCGATGCTCAGGCGATGTACCTCCAACTTCGGTTTGTGTTCCGCGATGAGGGGACATATCTCCAGCATGTGAGCCTGCAGAATGGCGCTTTGCTCGCCGTTGAAGTGCAGTGTATAGTCCTCGAGGAAAGAGCATCCCTTGGGCATACCCTGGCTCATGAACCATGTGGTGCGATAGAGGGCGGCGGTTTTCCAGTCGCCTTCCGCGCCGAAGCCATAGCCTTCCTGCATCAGTCGTTGAGACGCCAGACCGGGTATTTGGTCGAAGTCGCCCAAGTCGTTGAAGTTGGTGGTGAAAGCTTTCGCGCCTTTCTCTTTCAGGATGCGGCGCAACGCTATTTCCGCTTTGGCGGAGTTCCACACCTTGGTGTACGCTTCTGTGCCCGGTTGTTCCAACTCGGGGGCATGGTCATATTCTTTCCAGTAGGTTGCCACCAGCGCCTGCACGTCTTTGTCTTCCACGGCGTTGTAGTACTCCATCAGATCGTTCACCGGGCAGTAGTCCACGTGATAGCCAAGTACCTGTTCGGCGGCAACCTTGTCGCCATCGGTTACGGCTACGTTGTTCATCTGATCGCCGAAGCGCAGGATGAGCATGTCTTGAGAGTCAGCCCATGCGGCTGCCACGCGCATCCACGAAGCTATCTGCGCCTGTGCTTTGGCATCCTGCCAATGTCCTACAACCACTTTGCGGTTTTTGCGCATGCGTGTCACCATGTGTCCGAACTCGCGGTCGCCGTGTGCAGACTGGTTGAGGTTCATGAAATCCATGTCTATCTTGTCCCAAGGTATCTCCTTGTTGTATTGCGTGTGGAAGTGCAACAGCGGTTTGCGCAGTTCCTGCAAGCCGTGAATCCACATTTTGGCGGGTGAGAAAGTGTGCATCCAGATGATTACGCCTACACACTTGTCATCGTTGTTGGCGGCCTTGAAAACAGCTGTCACCTCCTTGGCGGAGTTGGCTGTACCCTTGTACACCACCTTCACGGGCAGGTTGCCCGAGTCGTTCAAACCCTTTACCATTTCGTTGCTGTGCGCGTCTACCGCTACCACGGCATCACCTCCGTACAGAAGCTGTGCTCCTGTAACGAACCATACTTCGTATTGATTAAATCCGTTCATGATTGTTTTTTATTTGATTGAAATTATTGTTGAGATTGTTCTCCGGCGGGAGATGGAATGTGCTTTTGCACGCAGGGTGCGTGTCGAGAGGGACGCGCGCTACTGTCCGTAATAAGCATTGGGACCGTGCTTGCGATTGAAGTGTTTCTCGATAAGTAGCGGGTTCATGGTCAGATTCGGATTGACACTGTACGCTATGTGTGCCATTTTGGCCACCTGCTCCATGACTACGGCGTTGTGCACCGCGTCGTGCGCGTCTTTTCCCCATGAGAACGGTCCGTGGTTCTTCACCAGTACGCCCGGTGTGTGCATGGGGTTTATTCCGCTGAAGCGGTTAACGATAACTTGTCCGGTTTCCGCCTCGTACGCGCCTTTCACTTCGGCTTCCGTCATATCGGCGGTGCAGGGAATGGCGTCGTGAAAATAGTCGGCATGAGTAGTTCCGATGTTCGGAATATCGAGCCCCGCCTGTGCCCACGCCGTGGCGTAGGTAGAGTGGGTATGCACCACGCCTCCTATTTCGGGAAAAGCCTTATAAAGTACCACGTGCGTGGGAGTGTCGGACGAGGGTTTCAGCGTGCCTTCCACCACTTTGCCTTCCAAGTCTACCACCACCATGTGTTCCGCTTTCATCTCATCGTAGCTTACCCCACTGGGTTTGATTACCACCAGTCCGCTTTGGCGGTCGATGGCGGAGACGTTCCCCCATGTGAAGATAACCAGACCATGCTTCACCAGTTCGAGGTTGGCATGAAATACTTTTTCTTTTAATTCTTCGAGCATATTCTCTTTTAATTATTAGCGTTCATTTATGCAGACCGGGATTTTCCGTGGTCAGATTCTCATGTGCCTTCCGTCAGAGTTTGAAACGAGGATCTTTCCGGTATGCCCTGTCGTTGAATTTATACAGGGCGGCGCCTCGTTTGGATCCTTTTTTGTCTATCTTGTCCGTTTTCTCGATATAATCCATTTCAGCCACCCGCTTGCGGAAGTTCCGTTTGTCGATGGTCTCTCCGTAGATGGCTTCGTACAGACTTTGCAGCTGCGACAGGGTGAACAGCTTGGGCAGCAGATTGAAACCGATGGGACGGGTGCTTGCCTGCTGTTTCATCAGCTCACGCGCTTTCTCCACCATCTGCGCATGGTCGAAGATGAGAGGAGGAACCTCGTTTATCTTCACCCAGTAGGCATTGTGTTTCTGCACGGAAGCAAGGTCGTACTCGCGGCTGTTGATCAACGCATAGTAGGCGATGGAGATCACCCGTTCGCCCGGATCGCGGTCGATGGCGCCGAATGCCTCTACCTGTTCCATGTACACATTCTCCAGTCCGGTAAGTTCAGTCAATACCCGTTTGGCGGCATCGTCTACACTTTCGTGTTCCTGAACGAATCCGCCCATCAGCGACCACTCTCCCATGGCGGGGCGGAAGTTTCGCTTGAGCAGCAACAGGTTCAGCCCGCTTTCGTCGAAACCGAAAATGATGCAGTCTATCGCCACATAGAATTTCGGGTGGGAGCTGTAATAGTTCTGATTTCCCATGCTCTATTATTTATCCTTGTTTTAGGGTTTTATGCATCCGGCGGACGCATTGCCGGGAATGCAAGCCGTGTCCCGGCATCCGGCAGGGATGTCCCTTACCGGTGGCAGAATCGCTACCGGCAAGGGAGATTCCCGGTTATCGTTTTTCTTTCGCCGGCTACCAGAAGTAGTAGTAGAAAGCGGCGGTGATTGCCAGAATGATTGTTGTATGAATAACGTCCCAGTGATTCCAGCTGGCGCGTGTAACGGCTCTTTGTTCGGGTGTTGAGGTTCCGAACACCAGTCCCTGAATCTTGGCGGCGGAAGGAGCCTGAGTGAACAGACTTACCACAATCAGCACGATGATGCAGAAGAGGAACATCCAGCCGCAGAAGAACAGCCAGTTCATGTCGAAGAACAGTTGTTTGAACAGGTTGTCGGAGGGGTTCACCGCATTGCTGTAATACACCTTAGCCCCCAATCGTGTAAGTCCGATGATCATACCGGCGAGCAATCCCCACATGCCGCCCTGTGCGGAGGCGCGCTTCCAGCAGATACCCATCAGGAAAGCTGCCGCGATACCGGGAGCCAACACGGATTGTACGTCTTGCAGGTAGGTATAGAGCACATCGCCTACGCTACGCATGATAGGAATCCACAGGATACCCATGACTACGATGACTACGGTGGCCACCTGACCGATACCTACGAGTTTCTTCTCGGAGGTGTTGGGGCGGAAGCGTTTGTAGAAGTCGATGGTGAAAAGCATTGCCGAGGAGTTGAACAGCGAAGCCAGAGAACTCATCAATGCGGCGAGGATACCGCAAACCACCAACCCTTTGACACCCGCGGGCAGCAGTTTGGCTACCATGGTGGGGAAAGCGGCGTCTGCGTTGGGCGTTCCGTTGGCGAGCATGGGCAGGAATCCGCCGTCGCCGATATGCTTCTGATGCAGGGCAAAGGCAATCATGCCCGGAATGAGGAAGAGAAACACCGGAAGCAATTTCAGGTATGCGCCGAAGATACTTCCTCGGCGGGCTTCCCTCTCGTTCTTGCCCGACAGTACGCGCTGTACGATGAACTGGTCGGTACACCAGTACCAGAAGCCGATGATTGCCGAGCCTACCAGCGCACCCAGCCATGGGAAGTTGGGGTCGCCGTTGTGGCGGATGAGTTCGGTCATGGTGTTGCCGTAGTCGTTCACGGTCACGGCACCGCAGATGCGCATCATCTCGTCCCATCCTCCCAGTTCCTTAAACCCGAGCACGAGGATAATCAGTGAGCCGAGCAGCAGGATGGGTGTTTGCAACACCGAGGTATAGAGTACGGACTTCATGCCGCCGAGTACCGTGTAGAGGGCGGTGATGACTACCAGCCCGATGGCGGCAATCCAGAAGAAGTCGATTCCCCAAAGTTCTTTGATGCCGAACACCTCCTGAAACACGAGTCCGCCCGCATACACCGTCACCGCTACTTTGGTGAGCACGTAGCTGATGAGCGAGATGAGCGAGAGGATGGTGCGCGATTGGGGGTTGTAGCGTCTCTCAAGAAATTCGGGCATGGTGTACACCATGCTTCGGGAATAGAAAGGAACGAATACCCAGCCGAGCAAGAGTATCATCCAACCCTGAATCTCCCAGTGAGCCATTGCCATACCGCTGGAGGCTCCGGCTCCGGCAAGTCCGATCAGGTGTTCCGAACCGATGTTCGAAGCGAATATGGATGCGCCGATGGCAATCCATGTAGCGTCCCGTCCGCCCAGAAAGTAGTCGGCGGAGTCGTTTTGTTTTTGTTTGATTACCCAAACGATAATCCCTATCAGAGCCAGTGCGAAGACTCCGATGACAATCCAGTCTAATAATTCCACAACGTAAGTGATTTAAAGGTTATAATTTATTTATCCACGGTGAATTTGAATATGCACCGGCTGTTGTAAGTCTGTCCCGGTTCCAGCATGACGCTCGGCCATTGGGGCTTGTTGGGGCTGTCGGGATAGTGTTGCGTCTCCAGACACACGGCAGCGCGCTGTTGGTACACAATGCCTTTCTTGCCCTTTACGGTGCCGTCGAGGAAGTTGCCCGTGTACACCTGTATGCCCGGCTCGTCGGTGTATACCTCGACGGTGATTCCGCTTTCGGGCGATGTCATGCGGGCTGCCACTTGGGTGATGTCTCCCTGCGTGTTGAGCACCCAGTTGTGGTCGTATCCGTTACCGTTTTTCAGTTGCTCGAACTCGAAGTTGTCTATCTCCTGCCCGATGACTTTCGGCACGGTGAAGTCCATGGGCGTATCTTTCACGGGCAGAATCTCTCCGGTGGTCATGAATGTAGAGTCTACGGGCGTGTAGCTGTCTGCATTTACATATAATATGTGGTCGGTGGCCGCATTGGCGGGATTTCCGGAGAGGTTGAAATAAGAGTGGTTGGTCATGTTGATAACCGTCTTCTTGTCCGTAGTGGCGCTATAGCGTATGTCTATGGCGTTGTCTTCGGTGAGTTTGAACACTACCTTGGCGGTTACGTTTCCGGGGAAATTTTCGTCTCCGTCGGGCGAGAAGCGTGTAAGTTCAAGTGTAGTCTCGTCTATAAGCTTTCCCTCGTACACTTGGTACTGCCAGCCTTTGGGACCGCCGTGCAGACAATGCCCGAAGTTGTTTTGCGGGAGGCGGATGGTGTCTCCGTCAATCACGATGCGCCCTTGCGCGATTCGATTGGCGTAGCGTCCGATGGATGCGCCGAAGTCGCTCGGCACGTTGATGTAGTCGGATACGTTGTCGAAACCCAGCACCACGTCTTTCATATCCCCGTTTTTGTCGGGAACCATGACAGACACGATGCGTCCGCCGAAGTTGGTGATGCAGACTTCCATACCCGCTTTGTTTTTCAGGGTGTACAGCGAGGTCTGCGCCGCGTTTACTTCCGTTTGGAAGTCGGTGGGGTTTAGTCCGGAGAGGGTCAGTTCCCGTGCCGGGTTTGTCGTGCATGCGGATAATATCAGCATGGCGGCTCCGGTAAGTAAAAAACTCTTTTTCATGGTCTTATTTTTAATGTAAATGAGATATTTACCTTATTTTGGGTGTAAAAATAACACTTTATTGTATTGCATCAAACAGGCGGCTCTATGTTGTGTAACATAAGTTTCGGGAATTATCATATTCCGTGCAGCATGCGATGCCAACTCCAGGTAATTTTTTCTCGGAAGAACGATGAATTCTCTCCGGTTGCAATCATTTGATATACAGCGGATTGATGCGTCGTTTCCGTGTTGCCCGTATGCTGTTTGCAGCGTGCCTGCGTGGTTCCCGTACCGTTCCCGTGCGGTTTCCGTACCGTACGGGAACGGTATTCCTAACATGCGGATGTGGTAAAGAACGCGATACGGAGACTCTTTCTCCGGACATCGTGTACCTCCCTCCCCGGTTGCAGTAAAGGTAGGTAGCGAAAGTATGCGGAACGGGCGGTACCTGTGGTAAAGTAAATACTTTCACGACAAGTGCCGCCCGTGGGCTTACCGGCAGCTTCCTTTCCGGGAGCGCGGAGGCTTAATTCGTCTTTTTGCCCCAGTAGGTTTTGTGATTGCCGCCGTACGCCGCATATACGATGGTGTGTTTGCGCGGGCTTGCCTCCCAGTCGGTTTCGCGCATGAGGTACAGTTCCACACCGTTGGCGGTGAGCACCTGATTTTCGGCATCATAGCTCCAGGTTCCGCCCTGCCATGTGCCTGCCGAGATTTTATGGTCGGAGGTCAGTGTCATGACGGACGACTCCTTCTGCTTTCCGTAACTGTATGAGAGGTCGATGTGTTCCCAGTTTCCAAGTAACTCTTCTTCTTTAATGGGCAGTTGCGGAACGGCTCCGTAGCGTTCGGGCATTACCAGCGGCCAGCCTTCCTTCGTCCAGCGGATACGGCGCACGTGCCCCATCATGATGAAGTTGTCCACACTTTCGGGCAATCGTCCCTGCGAAGCGTAGTACCAGTTGTCCTTTCCGTCGTCGAAGATGGCGCAGTGAGCGATACCCACCCAGCCGTCGCTGTCCGCGAATTTGTAGGGATGCGTCACCACTGGCAGCATCTCGGCACCTGCCGTCACGTCGGCGCCGTCGATACCCAGATAGGGTCCGTCGATGTTTTTGGAACGTGCCACGCGTGTATTGTAGGGAGTACCCAGCGCGTCGTAAGCCACAAACAGATAATAATAACCGGTTTTGGGATTGTACACGATTTCGGGACCTTCGCTCGCCTGCCAACGGTTGCCCGCACGGCGTGTTGAGATGAGTTTACCGTACCCGGCAGGCGCGCTGCCCTCTGCCCAGGGCAGACCAAGGTCTTGCTTGGGCATGCCGGTTTCGGCATTCAGTTCGAGCGTCACCAGTCCGCTGTGCCACGAGCCGTAGACAAGCCAGTGTCCGCCGTCGGGGGTGATGATGTAGGATGGGTCTATGGCATTCCATTTATAGTAGCAGTTTGCCCAGTCGGTAGGCTGCACGTTGAAGTTCAGTCCCCTGTCCGAGGCGTTAGTGATCACGTATCCCTTGTCCGTCCAGCTGTCGTTGTCTGCGGGGTTGGAAGTTTCCATCATTCCTATGAAAGCCCGTTCGCCCCAGCTTCCTTCGCCGTTAAGGTAGCCCGGAACCACTATGGAGTAGTACATCCGGTACAATCCGTTGCGTACCTTGCGGGCAACGGGCGCCCAATAGCCGAAATCGCTGTTGGCGGGTTGTACGTATTCGCCAAGCCCCATCGCCTTGCGGATTTCATTCAGTTTGGGAATCACCCAGCCGGGCAGCTCCTTCATCGTGCCTCCCAAGTATTCCCAGTTAACCAAATCCTTGGAGCGGCGTCCGTGAAAGTGCCCGCCGGCTGTGTGGGCATTCCCGTATGAGGCGTCTGTTTGATACATATAGTAATAACCGTCTTCGGCGAGCATCACCGTAGGATCGTGTACGTTGGCAAGGTTCCACTGTCCGCGCATGCTCCATGCGGCAATCGACGAGTAGTTGTCCGCATATGCCGGAGCCTTGTATTGAGCCAACTGTTCGTCGAGTGTTCCCTCGTTTGTGGTGAATGTCATCTGCGGGGAGTACACTACGCCGCCCTTGTAGAGGTTCACATAGCTCCGCACAAAATAGGCGGTGTTGGCTTCCAGCTTGCTGAGCGAGGCGGTCAGCCGCCCGTTCTTTACTGTGGCTTCCGCCGTGGAGCGATAGATGGTGGGGGTCCCGTCCGTGCTGTAACAGAATCCCGCGTTCGTGTATCTTACTCCCTCCTTCAACGCGAAGTTGGCGTTGAGCGTTGCTGTGGACGAGGTGATTTCCGATGCGGCGGGAACATCCGTCCACACGCCTTCCGCACCGTAGTCCGGCGTGTCATCGTCATTGCACGCTCCCATAAAGAGCGTGCCTATCATCAAAAAGGTAATCCATTTCGTACGTTTCATATCTTTCGATTGTTTCATGTCCTTTATCTTACTGTTTCTGTCACATGGCTTATTCGCCTATTTCCCAACCGGGATTCTGACCGATGAGCGGAGCGCGTTTCACATCTGCTGCGGGGATGGGGAAGAAGTAATTCTTCGGGGTGTTGAACACACGGCTGTTTACCGTGTTTGCCAAACCGTAGGAGAATACGGGAGCCGATTCCGTTCCCGTAACCTCCGCTCCGTAGAGGTTCAGCAGCTGGTCGTAACGCGGCTTAGAGGTTTCGTTCGCCTGAGTCGCTCCCTCGAAGAGTTTCCACCGGCGCACATCGAAGTAGCGGTGGTCCTCGAAAGCCAGCTCGATACGGCGTTCGTTGCGGATGCGCTTGCGCAGTTCGTCCTGAGTCATGTCTTTATAGGCAGGCATGCCGGCACGGGCACGCACCTCGTTGACGTATTGATAGGCGTCGGACGGTCCCTGCGCTTCGTTGATTGCCTCGGCGGCGTTGAGCAGTATCTCGCCGTAACGGAATATGACCCATGCGTGAGGATAGGTGCTGGGATTCTTGCAGGAGATGTTGTTCACATACTTCTTGATGTAGTATCCCGTGTACGTTCCGCCCATGGATGAGTTGTAGTCTATGCCCTCGTTTGTGCGGACGTCTATGGCACGTTGCTCATTGTCTATGGCGCTTCCCCACACCATGCCCTGATAGAAGACGGTTTGCGCGAGGCGCGGATCACGGTTTTTATACGGTTGTTGCTCGTCGTAGCCCGAACCGGCTTCGTCTATGCGCAATCCGTTGCTCATTTCGTAGGCATCCACCAGATTCTGTGTGGGGTTGGTGCGTCCGTTGCCCGAGAACGAACCGGTGAAACCTACCGGGAGGAATACCTTCTCTACCTGATTCGTGAACCATACGGAGCGAGACAAGATAATCTCGTTGTTGTACACGGGGTTCACCGTGAAGCATTCGTAGTAATTGCTGTTCGTGTCGTTTGAGGTGTTGGTGTACAACTTATATGGGTTGCTCTGCTGCGCGTTCTTCGCGATGAACTCCCGGGCGGCGTCTGCCGCACGTTGCCAGCGCGTGCGGTCTCCCTCCGGATTGTGGAGCGGAGAGGCGAGATAGAGTAATGCACGTGCTTTCAGCGCATATGCCGTGGCTCCGTTCACACGTCCCCAGTTGGTACTCTCATCGGCATATCTGAAAGGGAGGGCATCTTTCACCAGATCGCATTGTGCCGCCACCCATTCCAGTGCGGTAACGGCTTTCTCGCGAGGCTGGTTCATTAAAGGCGAACTGGAAGGGTCGAATACAAGCGGACTGCCGCTCTCGTCCTCGCCCACTATGCGTGTGTCGCCGAACCAGCACACAAGGTCGAAATGGAAAATGGCTCTCAACAAGCGTGCTTCGTTGCAGTAGCGTTCGTACAGGCGGTTGTTGTCGCCGCCCGTGGACGAATTGCCCACCACGTGTTCGCGGGCGTTCGCAAGAAACATGTTGCACTTGCGGATTCCGCTGTAATTGGTGTTCCAGAATCCGAGCAGCGGGTGGTCGCTTGCCGTATATCCGTCGCTGCCTATCTTGGTATAGTAATGCAGACCCCATGCGGTCACGGCATTGTCCGTCATGCAGTCGCGCGAGGCGCCGGTAAACTGATCGTTGCTCAAGGGACCCATCCCGTCGGGGAGGTTGGTGTAGATGTTTGTCAGGAATTCGCGCGTCAGGTTCTGATTGCCGAATACCTTGTCTTGCCCCAGCGTGGCGTCGTACTCCTTGTCGAGGCTGCACGAGCCGATGCCGGCGGTCAGGGCAAGCGTGCATATGTATAATGATATTTTCTTCATGTCTTTCATTTTAAGCTGTTTTAGAAACCGATATTCACTCCGAACGAGAATGAGCGGGTTTTCGGATATGCCCAGATGTAGTTGGTGGGATTCTCCGGGTCGAACCCGTCGGGCAGGTTGCTCCAGTTACAAAGGTTGTAACCGCTGAAGTAGAACCGGCACTTCGTCAGGTTGATTTTCGCGATGAGTGTTTGCGGAAGGGAATAACCCACCTCGACATTGCGCAGCGAGAGGAAGTTACCGTTCACCACCCATATGGTAGACTCGTTGTAAGGGTAATTGCGATCGGCGTCGCTGAACGAGTTGGACAACCGCGGATATTTGGCATTGATGTTTCGTGGATCGGCAGGGTCGTCGGTATAGTATCCCCATGTGTTCGTAACCTCGTGCGTGGTGGTACCTCCCCAACCGAAACCGTAGTCCATGTTCTCACGGCAACCTACCGTACGGTTCAGATAGGCGGTAAATACCACACGTGCGTCGAATCCCTTGTAGCCGATTCCCAGCCGGACGGTCGGGATGAGTTCCGGAATCAGGGTGTATCCCATCGGCACCTTGTCGTCTGTGTCTATCTTACGGTCGCCGTTCGTGTCTTGGAACACGGCATTCCCTAACTTGAATTTGGTTCCCGCTCCCGAGTGATAAGGATATTTCTCCGGATGGGCGATGGCATCTTCCCATGAGGAGGCAATGAGATTGGGGTCGCTTGCCCACTGTTTCCACACCAGCAGATGGCTTTGATCTATGCGGTTGCCGGTACGTGCCTGATACGGATAGTTGGGGGTCGTCTCGTCCATCTCGGTGATTTTGTTGGTGTTGTAGGTCAACATACCGTCTATGTAGTACGAGAAATCGCCGATTTTGTTGCGGTGACCCAGCGTTACCTCTATACCTTTTGTCTCGGCTTTTCCGTAGGAGTCTTGCGGTACGGCGCTGCCGAACATTCCCGTGGGAATAGTGGAGCGGGTGACCAGGATGTTCGAACGCCACTCTTTGAACACGTCCACCGAACCGTACAGTTTCTTGTTCCAGAGGTCGAAGTCGATACCGGCGTTCACCATGTCCGAAAGTTCCCACTTGATGTTGTTGCTTCCCGTTGCCGATTCGTATACGCCCTGATAGCCCGACTGCGATGTACCGAAGCTGTATCCGTTGCCCTGTGTGAAAGTACTTTGATAGGGATAGCGCATGGAGAAAGCGCCTGTGCCGTCTTCACCCCTCGACGAAATCACGGCTTGTCCCGCACGACCGTACGATACGCGCAGCTTGAGCAGATTTACGAACGAGCCTTTCAGCCAACTTTCCTCAGACAGTACCCAGCCGGCAGACACACCGGGGAAGGTAGCGAAGCGTTCGCCGGGAGCAAAGTTGTCGCTTCCCATGTGCGATACGTTGGCGCTGAGGATATAACGGTTGTCGTAAGCGTATGTGGCGGTTGCGTTGTAAGAGAGGTAGCGGTTGGATGAGTTCTGACCGCGCACTACATTCTGATAGTATCTTGTGAACGCCTGCGCGCTTACGGCGTGCTTGCCGAATGAACGGCTGTACTCCAGCCCGAAGTTCGTGTTGATGTTGTAATAATAGTAGCGCGGCGTAGTGGTAGGATTGGGCAATGCCACTGCGGTGCGCACCTTCTGGTAGTTGTATTCGCTCACATCGTTCACGTTGTCCTGAAAGTTGTAGTAATAGGTATTGATGTCAGCTACCTGTTGCTGCATGAATGTTTCGTAAGAGTCGAAGCTGAAGATGGCTTTGGCTTTCAACCCCGGAACCAGATAGTCCAGATTGCCCGTGGCTGTCACCGTGGTGTAGAGGTTACGACGGCGATTTTGTGCGATGCCCCGGCCCGCGATTTGCGCTGCGCCGTTCTTGCTGTCGCTGGAGGTGGGCATGAAAAACTCACCGTTGGGGCAGTAAACCGGATAGATGGGGAGATTCTCGCCCGCACCCCATGTGAAGAGGTTCCACATGTCGATACCCGGTTGGGAAATGTTGTCTATACGTCCGCCCAAGTCCAGCGACACGTTCAGGAACTTGTTCACATCGATGTCCACATTGGAGCGCAGATTATAGCGATTCAGCACCTGCTGCGTGCTGTATCCCTTGTTCATATTCGTCCATTTGCTATCGAACAGAGCCTCTTGGCGCAGATACGAGAAAGATACATAGTAGCGTGCACGCGCGTTACCTCCGTTAATGGAGAGGTTGGTGCGAAGTTGAGGCGCCGCGTCGCGCAGCATCACATCGTGCCAGTTGGTGTTGAAGTATTTGTAACGGTCCATCCCGCTCAGCTCTTCACCGGCGGAAACCTTGCGGTATTGCTCGATGTCGTAATCGCTGTAGGTGGGGTTGTTCCCGTCCAGATAATCGGCTTGATTCTTGCTTAAGGCATAATTGTAGGCGTTCTGCGATTCGGGAATACCCGCACAGGTCTGAAAGCCTATCTCCTGTGTGAAATTGATGCGCGTTTTGCCCGTTTCACCGCGTTTGGTGGTGACGATGATGGCTCCGTTGGCTCCACGCATGCCATAGATGGCACATGCCGCGGCGTCTTTCAGTATGGTGATGCTTTCGATGGGGTAGGCATCGAGGAACGAGAGATCGCGTTCTACATTATCTACGATTACGAGCGGGGTACGCGCATTGGCATTCATCGTGCGAAGACCGCGGATGTACATGGCGGTTTCGCTCCAACCCGGTTCGGACTGAGCTTCATAGGTTTCCATACCTGTAACGGTGGAGGTGAATGCGTTTTGCAACACGGTTACCGGATGTTTCTCAAGTTCCTCGCCCGTTACCGCGGAAACAGACTCCGTCATAAGTCTTTGGGCTTTACGACCGAAAGGTACAGGACGGCTATGAGCGTACTCGTCGAGGTCGAGTTTCAATACTACCTGAAACTCTTTCTCAAAGTCGGCGATGGCTGTCGTGGAGAAATACCCCGTGCTGCTGACGCAAATTTCGTCGGCGACTTTCACGTTCTTCAGACTGAAGTAGCCGTCTTTGTCAGACAAGGCTATGCGGCTGCTTTCGGATACATTGACCACCGCTCCGGCTATGGGATTACCTTCGGTGTCCACAATGCGTCCTTTCAATATACGGGTGCCTTGTGCTGTTGCCGCTGCCGCGCAAAGCGAGAGGAACACCACGCAGAGGAATCTGGCGATTCCTGCTTTCATATGTTTTCGATTCATTGTATACATGTTTCTTTAAATTTAAGGATTACCATTCCGGGTTGTTCTCGATATTCGTTTTCCAGACTTCTCCTTCGGGGATGGGGTAGAGATACATCTTTCCGGTGAATACGCGTTGACGCACCACTTTGCGTTTGTAAGAGATTGCATCGTTCTGCATGCTTACTTCCACACCGTATATGGGGCGTGCCAATGCTTCCACCGCTACGTTCCAACGGCGTACATCCCATGCACGATGTTCTTCAAAGGCAAGTTCCACGGTGCGCTCCTTGCGGATGAAGTTGCGTCGCTCTTCTTTGGTTTGCAGGTCGGTGCGGTCTACCAGTTTGGAGGTGAGTCCGGCGCGGTCACGCAAGGGTTGCAATGCGTTGAGTACATCTGCACGACTTCCGTCGCATTCGTTGAGGGCTTCGGCACGGTTCAACAGAATCTCCGCATAGCGAATGATGATCCAATTGCGATAAGCTGTTCCGGAGTGTACGTTGGCAAGGATGCTCTCAGGTATGTATTTTCTCACATAGTAGCCTGTGGGAGTAGCGTTGGCGTTACCCACCGGGTTGTCTCTCTGTCCTTTGATGACATTGATGTTTCCATCTCCCCATGGGCTTCCGTGATACAGAACAGATGCCTCCATGCGAGGGTCGCGATTGAGGTAGGGATGAATGTCGTTGTAGTTGCTGCCGCTTCTGATGGCGGGGCAACTGCCTGCATTGTCCGGATAGACGGGAGCGCCTGTGGCGTCATAAGCAGCAAAGGGAGAAGTACCGTCTGCCATGTCGTACATGTCGATAAGGTTCTGCGAGGGGCAAAGTCCGCCCTTTCCTCCTTCGCCCACGGGGGTGTCGGCGGAGATGTCGCTCCATCTTATCTTCTCATCGTTGCGCCAGAAGATGACTTCCGGATTGTTACCGTCTCCGGTCTCTGCTGCGGAATATAATATGGCGTTCTGATAGGAGGTCTTTCCGTCGGCTGCGGTGTAGAGTCTGAAATTGCTTCCGTAGTCGGCAATGAAACTGTCTGCTGCCTTGAGGGCGTCTTCCCATGTGATGCCCGATTCCTTACCGAAACGTTCACTTGCCATGTACAGTTTGATGCGTGCGGCCAGTGCGCGTGCCGTGGGCTGCCATACTCGTCCGAGGATGTTTTTCTCTACCTCACTTACGGTGTAGAGACTGTTTTCGCATTCGGCAAGTTCCTGTAATATCCAACCGGTGTATTCCTTGACGGAAGGACGGGTTTTGTAGTTGCTCAGTAAATCTCCGTCGGGGTCGAGCACAACCTTTATCATGGGAATCGCTCCGTAACGGAGAAAGAGTTCCCAATGGAAGTATGCGCGGAAAAAGCGGGCCTCCGCTTTGTAGGCACTCTTGCGGCGTTCGTACTGCTCGACGCTCAGATCGGGATCTTTGGGAACCTTGTCGATGCGTTCCAGCGTCATGTTGCATTTGCGGATACCCCGGAAGTAATGTTCCCAGGTGTCGATGAGTTCGGAAGCGCCGGAGTCGGCGTAGTAGTTTCCGATGTTGAAGCTGGTGCGCACGCCTCCTGTGGCATAACTGGTTTCCGCCAAATCCGTGGCGGCATCCAGCCACGAGTCTTTGATGCGTTTGGCCCCGTGACGCAGGAAGTTGTACGTATCGAAGTGGAAACTTTCCGTGGTGCTCCATTGCGAGAAGACTTCCTTTTCGGTCAGTTCGTTGCTGGGTTGCTTGTCCAGAAAGTCGCCGAACATGTCTTCGCACGAAGTCAGTGTGAAAGCGGCGGTTGCCATGGCAAAAGCCGTGTATATGATTGTCTTTCTCATGTTCTTTCGTTTTTAGAATTTAATGTTGATTCCCAGATTTACCGCCTTCATTATGGGGTAACGGTTGGAACCGTTGCTTTCCGGGTCGCAGAGGTCGTCCAGATGATCCCACGTGATGAGGTTGCTGGCGTTGATGTAGAGCCTGCATTCGCTCATGGCGACTTTCTTAATCCATGCTTGCGGCAGGTTGTAGCTCAACTCGATGTTTTTCAGGCGGAGGAAAGAGCCGTCTTTCAGGAAAAAAGAGTTCTTACGCTGGTTGTGATTGCCGTAGCTGTCGTAGTGGAGCAACGGATATTTGGCGGAGGCGAGGTTTTCGGCCTCGCTTGCCGCGGGGTTCCAGCGTTGCAGGTGGTGTTTCTTCACCTTGCCGCCGTTGACGAAAGCGAACATGGCTTCGGAGTCGTAGTAACGGCTGACATGATTTACGCCCTGAAACATGACATTCAGCCCCCAGCCTTTGTATTCGCAGCCTAAAGCGAGCGAGTAGGTGTTTTCGGGAATGTCGCTATAGCCGATGAATGTTTCGTCGCGTTCGTCGATAAAACCGTCCTTATTCATGTCGCGGTATTTGAGATCGCCCACTTTCACTTCTCCGAAAGAGGAGAGGGGGAATTCGGGGTTCGCCAGATCGGCAGAGGTTACGAAGCCTTCGGCAACCAGTCCGAAGTATTGATTGATGGGGTGTCCTTCCTGTTTGCGGTAAGCGGTTTTGAGGGCTGGTTCGTCCATGTTGAGAATCTCGTTGCGGGCATGTGAATAGGTGAAAGCCGCGTTGTACGAGAAATCTTTTCCGATGCGGTTGTTGTGTTTCAGCTCTATCTCATAACCGGTGTTTTTGGTCTCGCCCAGGTTTCCCGCCGCCATTTTCACGCCTACCCACTGCGGGCGGGTAAGGTAAGGTGTAAGGATGTCCTTGCGTTTTTCGTAGAAGATGTCGATATTACCGCTGAGCAGTCCGTTCCATAAGGCAAATTCCACTCCGGCGTTGTATTTGTGCGCCCGTTCCCACGTTACGGTATAGTTGGGATACTGGCTCTCGTAGATGCCGGTTATCCTGTTGCCCGTACCGAACCGGTAAGCATTTGCAAGCTGTGTCCATACCGGTTCGTACAGAAATCGTTGTTGCTGTCCGTCTACCTTATATACGTCGTTACCCACCTGACCGTATGAAGCGCGCAGTTTCAGGTTGTTCAGCCAGTGAGACGTGCCTTTCATGAATTCTTCGTTGCTGATGCGCCATCCGGCGGAGAATGAGGGGAAGAAACCGAAGCGTTTGCCCTCCATGAAGTTTTCCGAACCGTTGTATCCACAGTTGATTTCCGCCAGATAGCGGTCATCGTATCCGTAGGTCACGCGTCCCACAAGACCTTGATAACGCTTCGCCAAGTCGGCTTTAAACCGGTAGTCGTTCTGGTTGTAGAGCATCATGGCGGTGACGTCGTGTTTGCCGAAGCGGCGGGCATAGTTGAGTTGAAACTCCATGTAGAGTTTGTAGGTCGTAGTCTGTTCATCGTTGCCGGCATAGCTCAGTTCGGTGTCGGAATTGAACTGTGTGAACGTCATTTCATTATCCGCATTCAGTCCGCTATACTCGTACGTGGCGAACGAAGCGGTGAATTTGCGTTGATAGTATGCGTCGTAGTCGAACGAAAGCATTGTACGTGCGCTCAATCCTTCGGTGAGCCAGTCCATCTTGTAGTCGGCGATGAAGTTGGTTTCGTTGATGGTGTTGGTGGCACGGGAGAATCCCGCTTTGGCGAGTCTTCCCACGATATTGTTCTGATTCTGCGAGTTACCTCCGTAATAGCGTGTGGTGGTTCCGTCGGCGTTAGCGATGTCGTAGCTTACGGGGAATAGCCATCCGGGCGTATGGTTCAGTTCGTAGAACACTTCGCTGTATGAGCCGTCCAGCCTCTCGTCTGCATTGGGAGCGCGTCGTTCCTCGAAGCGTGTGCCGAAGTTGACGGAGAGTGTGAGATCTTTTGTAAGCAGAAAGTCCATGTTTCCGCGGAAGGCATAGCGTTGGTAGCTGGAAGTGGAGCTGTTGCCGTAGCGGTCTGTGCTGAAGTTGCGGAACAACCCTTGCTGGTTGTAGTACTCCGCCGAGGCGAAGTAACGCATGCGTTTGGTTCCGCCTTGTACGTTGACGTTGTAGCGTTGGGCGGGCGCCGAGCTGCGCAACACGGTGTCGTACCAGTCCACATCGGGATAGAGCATGGCATCTCTGCCCGTCAGTTCGCCGGCAGCGGCTTTGCGGAACATTTCCAATTGTGCGGCATTGTACTGTGAGGCCAGCCCGTCGTTGGCGAGTGCCTCTTCAAGCAGTGTGACGGATTGGTAGGAGTTCAGATATGTGTCCTTGCGGGTAGGCGACTGAATCTGGTAGTTGGCTGTGAGGCTCACCGTGGGTTTCTGTTCCTTGCCACGCTTGGTGGTGATGAGGATAACGCCGTTTGCTCCGCGTACACCGTATACGGCTGTCGCCGAGGCATCTTTCAGGGTGTTGAAAGACTCGATATCGTCCGGTGCTATCTGGGAGAACGAACGTTCCACACCGTCTACGAGGATTAGCGGTTGGTTGTCTCCCGCGAACGACGCCCGTCCGCGGATGAATATCTGCATGTCGTCCGAACCCGGTGCACCCGATGTCTGCGAGGTGATGACTCCCGGTATCTTACCCGCTATCGCCTGCGAAATGTTGGCGGCGGGAGACTTGAGCAGGTCTTTGGAGGAGAGAGTAGAGATGGCTCCCACCACGCTCTCTTTCTTCTGTGCGCCGTAGCCCACTACCACCACTTCGTCCAGCATCTCGGCGTCTTCGCGCAGCACGATGCTGATGAATGTCTTTCCCGCGGCGGATACCTCTTGCGTGGTGTATCCCACATAGCTGACTTGTAGCGTGGCATTGTCTGCGACACTGATGCTGAAGTTACCGTCTATGTCGGTAATGGTTCCGTTGGTGGTTCCTTTCTCGAGTACGCTGGCGCCTATCACGGTTTCGCCGCTCGAATCTTTCACCACACCCTTTACCTGCCTACTCTGTGCCTGAACAGTCTGACACGCGAGCAAGAAAGCGGCTATGAGCACCCAGCCGAAGAACTTTCCTTTGGATGATGTGCTGATTGTCTTTAGACTCATATTATTAATGTGTTTTTATATTAGACAAAAGTTATTTCTTCTTTTCCGAGATCATGTTCATGATGTCGGTCACGCTCAGTTCGTTGTTGTAAATGGCGATGTCGTCGAACCAGAATCCCGGGTCGTTGTCGCCCCAGCTCCACGCCTGATTACCGCCCAGACAGATGTACTTCAGGTCCGCCCCGTTGGAGAAGAGCCCGGCAGCGGTGTTGTTCACGCCGTCGAGGTTCCATTCGTTTTTCAG
>JBHADT010000162.1:0-10790 GCA_041855205.1 Bacteroides sp. | reverse complement strand
GTAATGGAGTGGTGCTCGACCCCGCCCTCTTCAAGGCGGAAGCCGAGGCGTTGGAGACATCGGGGCATTCATTGAAGCAGCGTCTGCACATCTCCAAGAAAGCGCACCTCATAATGCCTACTCACCGTCTGTTGGACGCGGCTTACGAAGCGGCGAAAGGCGATTCGAAGGTGGGAACCACCGGTAAGGGAATCGGTCCGACCTACACGGATAAGATAAGCCGTAACGGTTTGAGGGTGGGAGACATACTGCATAACTTCGAGCAAAAATACGCCCAGGCCAAAGCACGGCACGAGCAGATTCTGGAAAGTCTGAATTACGGGTACGACCTGACGGAGATGGAACAGGCATGGTTTGAGGGAATCGAATATCTGAAACAATTTCCTCTGGTGGACAGCGAGCATGAAATCAACCGCTTGCTTGCCGGAAACAAGACAGTGCTTTGCGAAGGAGCCCAGGGAACGATGCTCGATATCGACTTTGGTTCGTATCCCTATGTAACCTCCTCCAATACCGTTTCTGCCGGAGCATGTACGGGATTGGGCATCGCACCCAATAAGATTGGCGATGTGTATGGTATCTTCAAGGCTTATTGCACGCGTGTGGGGGGTGGACCTTTTCCCACCGAACTCTTCGACGAGACAGGAGAGCTCATTTGCAAGCTGGGGCATGAATTCGGTTCCGTGACAGGACGGAAGCGCCGTTGCGGCTGGATAGACCTTGTTGCGCTGCGCTATGCCATCATGGTAGACGGTGTCACTCAGCTTATCATGATGAAGAGCGATGTGCTCGACTCTTTTGAGACCATCAAGGCGTGCGTGGCATATCGGGTGAATGGCGAAGAAACCGAATGTTTCCCATACGACATTACCGAAAACGTGGAACCTGTGTACGTGGAGTTACCGGGGTGGCAAACCGATATGACGGGGATGAGAAGCGAAAACGAGTTTCCCGAGGAGTTCAACGCCTATCTGACGTTTCTGGAAGAACAGCTCGGGGTACCTGTTAAGATTGTTTCCGTAGGTCCCGACCGCGAGCAGACGATCGAACGTTACACCGAAGAATGAATCTGAGAATAAAGGAAGCGACACGGTGCCGGTCGATTGGCACACCGGTGTCGCTTTCGCTTTTTACCGCTTCCGTGAGTTGTCTTCATATGGGTGTTTTAATATCGGTGATATAACTCAAAATACCATACGTTTGTTACCCGGCATTGCGGAATGTCAGTTCGATGCCTGCTTTCTTTTCATTTCCGTGCAGATAGGGCGTTGAGTGCCTTGGTCTGCCGGGTTACGAGCCTTGAGCGGACCGAACAGCTATGCGGAGCAAAATCGCTTCGACGCTATGATAAGCGGATGTACAGTAGATATCTGCCACCTTGAAGTCGAGATGAAAAACAGAACCGATTATGCAGATGAATAGTGGTGAAAGAAATTTTAATGACATCTATACCTCTTATTATAAGAAGTCTTTCTTCTTTGTCAAATCCTATGTGCACAACGATTTGGTAGCAGAGGATATCGCTTCCGAATCGTTGATAAAACTATGGGAGAAGTTGAAGACCGGTTACGTAGAAGAGAAACATCTGCTCCCTTTGTTGCTCACCATCCTGAAGAACAGAACGCTGGATTATCTGAAACACGAGGAAGTAAAGCGAAATGCTTTCGAAACACTGGCCGATTGGCAACGAAGCGATCTCTCCCTCCGTCTGTCGGCTTTGGAAGCATGCGACCCCGAAGAGATTTTCTCGGAAGAGGTGGAAAGAATCGTAACCGGCACTCTGAATGCCTTGTCCGAACAGACACGCAGTGTTTTCATATTGAGCCGCTTTAGAGATAAGTCCAACAAGGAGATTGCCGAAGAGATGGGGCTTTCCGTAAAAGGGGTGGAATATCATATCTCAAAGGCGTTAAAAGCGTTACGTGCGGCTTTGAAGGATTATCTTCCGCTATTTTACTTCTTTTTCTGCTATTAAAAGACTTGTTAGGACTTTCCTCACTGGCTTTTTTATCTGTATTTTGCTTTTTTATCTCTTTTTTTTCTGCTCTATTTACTCCATAGTTCGCTATGCCCATGCAAAAGTGGAGGAGGAA
The DNA here is from genome assembly GCA_041855205.1 of Bacteroides sp. Classification (GTDB taxonomy): domain Bacteria; phylum Bacteroidota; class Bacteroidia; order Bacteroidales; family Bacteroidaceae; genus Bacteroides. The sequence continues at coordinate 8,697 of JBHADT010000162.1, read as the reverse complement.
TTCCAAAACGCAGCGTCTGTTATCTGGAGTGAAGGGCTTTATACTCCTGTATGGCAGTAGGGAAACTCGGGGGGCTTCCCCTTCAAGAGATTCCGGATTAAAACCATGACAGTATATGAAAAACTGTTTCCCGGTTTCCATATCAAGTGTTCCGGAAAAGAAAGAAGAGTTTTTTAAGCAACTCTTTTAGGGTTATGTTTATCTGAATCGTTATTTAAATAAAGCGGCATGCAACATGATTTCTGAACTTTTACAAAAATACATTTCCGGAGATGCTACGGATGCAGAGAAGCGACGCGTGGTGGAATGGATGCAGGAAACCCCTGAGAATGTACGCGAATATATGAATCGGCGGAAACAGCACGACATGTTGCTGTGGCATGCCGCATCCGTGGCGGATGCGAGGGAAGCGAGGAAGAAGATGTTTTCTTGGCGCACCGTTTTGACGGCGACAGCTAAGGTAGCGGCCATGGTCGCTATAGTCTTGCTGGCCGTACATTATCGGAATGGGGATAACCGGCTGCAGGAACCCGGAACGTTTCAGACCGTTCATGTGCCGGCGGGACAGCGTGCGGAGTTGCTATTGGCCGATGGCACCAAGGTGTGGTTGAACTCGCGCAGTACATTGAAATTTCCCGCCTACTTCAATGGAGAAACCAGAAGTGTAAGGTTGGATGGTGAAGGATATTTTGTTGTGGCAAAAAAGGAGAAACAACCTTTTATTGTTGAAACCGGCAGGTGCAATATAAAAGTTTTGGGTACGGAATTCAATGTAATGGCATATGCCGCGGATAGCGTTTGGGAGACTGCTTTGCTTAGGGGAGCGGTAGAGATGTATTTTCCCGGCATTGCCGCTCCAAGCATGAAACTGGAACCCAATAGTATGGTAAGCCTGAGAGGTGACAGACTGGTGAAAAGCAACATCAAGGAGGTAGAATATTTCCGTTGGCGTGAAGGACTGATTTGCTTTAACAACATCGCAGTCCGCGACATGTTCGAGAAACTCAAATTGTATTATGGAGTGAATATTGTGGTGAACAACACGAAAATTCTGAATAACCGTTATACGGGAAAATTCAGAACGGGTGACGGAATAGAGCATGTGCTGCGCGTGTTGCGACTGAAGAACCGATTTACTTATACCCGGGATGACGAGAATAACATAATAACGATTAATTAACCTCAATAAAGAAAATGCTTATGAAATAACATGCCTGCAAAAAGAATGGGACAGTGCTGCAACACCATCCCATGAATCAGTCAATTACGTATTGACATTTTTCTCTCAAATAATTTTAAGTTGAAACCTAAAATCAGTAATGCAAATATATGAAAAATATTTTGTATCAGGAATTTATTGTAGAAACCGAACATTTATTCCGTATTATGAGAAACACACTCTTAGCCTTGTTTTTGTTTGCCGGAACCGTTTTCGCTTCGGAGTCTTATTCTCAGACGATGAAGGTGAGCGTTGTAAAAGAACAAATATCTATAGGCGAAATTATCAATGAGATTGAAAAGCAGACCGAATATCTCTTCGTTTATGATGAGAACGAAGTGAACATGAAGCGTAGTGTGAAAGTAGATGTGCGAAATACACCGGTGGCCGAAGTGTTGGACAAGATATTCGAAGGTACGGGCGTATATTTTGCCATGGAAGGTAAGAATATCATGCTCATGAGCAAGGTGAAGGGCGGAGAAGTAATTCAGCAAGCTTATAAAGTGACGGGAGTCGTAAAGGACAAAGCCGGCCTGCCTATTATTGGCGCAACAATCGTGGAAAAAGGGACTGCGAATGGTACGGTTTCTGACTTTGATGGAAATTTTAGTTTGCAGTTGAACGAGCAAGGTACGATACTCATTTCTTATATAGGCTATGTTGCACAAGAAATCAAAATTGATAGAAACCGTGAACTTACGATAATACTGGAAGAAGACAGCAAGACTCTGGACGAGGTAGTGGTGGTTGGCTATGGTGCCATCCAAAAGCGTTCGGTATCCACTGCAATCTCAACCGTAAAGGGGGAGAGAATCTCGGAAATGCCCACTTCAAATATATCACAAAGCCTTGTAGGTATGTCATCGGGCATTACTCTGCAACAAATCAGTGGCGAACCGGGGGCTGCACCTGCCATTCGTGTGCGCGGATCCGGCTCTATCAATAGCGGAAACGACCCTTTATTCGTTATCGACGGTTACCCGACGACAGATTCAGAGCTGTTCAATAATATTAATCCTGCGGATATTGCCGACATACAAATATTGAAAGACGCGGCTTCATCCGCAATCTATGGTTCTAAAGCCGGTAACGGAGTAATTATTGTGACCACGAAACAAGGTCAGACGGGGAAAGCTAAAGTGACTTTCTCCATGCAATCCGGTTGGAGCGAGGTTCAAAGCTATGTGGATGTGCTTGAGGCCAATGATTACCTGGATATGATCATCGAGGCCCGCACAAACAACGGCACTATTCAAAGCTTTCCTCAACTTATTCAGATGAGAAAAGACGGAAACTTCGTGAACACAAACTGGCAAGATGCTATCTTCCGTAACGCGTTGAATCATAGAGGTACGGCAACCGTTACAGGAGGTACGGAAACATTGAAGTACAACTTCTCTGCCAACTATCAAGACGAGGATGGCATTTTGTTGAACTCCTACTATAAGAGAACGGGTATAAAAGGCGGATTTGAGGCTAATCTTTCAAAGATAATAAAGCTTGGTGTGAACTTAACCACGACCTACAGCAAAAAACGAATCCAACAGCCCACGGGAGGTAATACGGAAGACGTGACGGGCGTAATTGCACAGGCATTGTCGATGCCGCCGATACTTCCTGTTTATCAGTCTAATGGCGACTATACCCAAATAGCCCAACATTATTCTGGCTTAGGACTTAATAACCAACTCCGGAACCCTGTTGCGAATTTGTTGGAAAACCGGAATGATATATGGTCTATTCGCACGATGTCCAACGCCTATCTTGAAGCAAAGCCTTGCAAGGGATTGACATTGCACACCTCGGTGAACTTCACGACCAACTCTGCCAAACGAGATTATTACCAGTCTGCCAGTCTGCTGGGCAATAAGTACACGGGCAATAAGTCCACGCCATATCTGAACAGCATAGACGGTTATCGCCTGTCGGGTTTCGGTTATAACACTTATTGGTCGACGACGGCGACTTACGACGCTGTGTTCAAAGAAAAACACCACTTGAATGCCATGATTGGCTATGATTTCGAATACAACAGTGACTTTGAGGTGCGGCAGGACGATCGTACTGACTCCGATAATCCCATCGCTTATAATAATACGTCCATCACGAATGTGAATGGAGCTACGTTATGGACGGGTTCTTCCAATAACTCGAACTATGTGTTCGATGCCATATTTGCCCGTTTGGTATATGATTACAGCTACAAATATGTTTTCTCGGGTTCCGTTCGCCGCGACCGTTCCAGCAAGTTCGGACCGGATAAACGTGCCGGATGGTTTTATTCCGGTTCGTTGGCGTGGAATATAACGGAGGAAGAGTTCATGAAAAAGATAGACTGGCTTAATATAGCCAAACTCCGTGCCAGCTATGGAGTTACGGGTAATGACCGGATAGGTAACGACTATGCATGGATATCCTCCATCAGTTCCGACCAGAATGTGGTATTCGGAACAACCACGCTATCTACTTATTATCCTAGCGGCTATTCGAACAGGATGTTGGGATGGGAGAAGAATAGACAGATCGACTTAGGATTCGACATCGGTATCTTCAATTCGCTCAACGTGGTGGTCGATTTCTATAAGAGAACGAGCGACATCGTAATGCCTGCCAATATCCCCAATTTCAACGGAGTATCAGGCAGTGTTTACATGAATGCGGGACAAATTGAAAATAAGGGTGTGGAAATTCAAATCTCCGGCACTCCGTTCAAAGGGGACTTCGCATGGGAGACAACGCTCAGTTGGTCAAAGAATAACAACAAGATTCTTTCGCTTGCCAATAACCAAAAGCAGCTTGCCAATGCAAGAGCCGGTACGAAATGGGGTAATGTGATAAGGAACTACGTCGGACGACCCATGGGAGACATGTATATGCTGAAAGTGATAGGAACGTTTAACACGGAAGAAGACCTGACCCGATATGCCACGAATGGTACGCAAGGCATCGGCGACCTGATGTTCGAGGATTACAAAAAGGATGGAAAAATCGACGTCAACGACTATCAACTGGTAGGAAACTATCAGCCGGATTTCACTTTTGGATGGAACAACACTTTTACTTATAAGAACTTTGAACTCGCCCTTACCCTCGACGGGCAATGCGGAGGTAAGGTTATTTATGCCGCCGCGCGTGCCTTTTCGCTGAACCGTTATGATGATAACGTGCTGGCCGAATCGGGATTGGGACGCTGGAAATCACCGACCGATACCGGGAATGGGATGTCGCATAAGGCGGGTACAAACAATCTGGGCAGCAACATCGGTCCTTCCACAAGGTATCTTTATGATGCGGACTTCCTGCGTATCCGCAATGTCTCTCTGTCGTACACATTACCGAGAAAGTTCTGTAAAACAATCGGCATGGAGGGGTTGCGCATCAGTGCTAATGTGCAGAATTTATGGACTTTCGACAAATACCCCGGTTATTCTGTCGAAGCAAACTATGAGGGGAACTCCGCCACGAACAATGGGGTGGACTTTGGCGGCTACCCCATCTCCCGCACATTTACTCTTGGTCTCAATCTTAACTTTTAACAACAATGTAGCAGTATGAAAACTCTCAATAAACTAACCTCACTTGCGGTCATCTTCCTGACCTCACTTGCTTATACGGCTTGCAGCAGCAGTTTCTTTGACCGCTATCCTACCGACTCCATGCAGATGGAAACCTATCTGCAAAACGATACGGAATTGCAGAATATTCTTTTCAACGCTTATTATCATCTGCAAGACATCACATTGAATGTCAATTATGTCAACAGTCTGGCAACGGACGAAGGGTATGACTACAAGAAAAACAATTCCATCGACCACATCAATCTGAATGAGAGTACCTGGGATGTGACGTTGGGGATTACCAGCGAGATATGGGAGCATTGCTTCAATATGATAAACCGTTGCAATAATGTGCTCCGTAAGTTGGACAATGCCTCCGAAACGAACAGGAAACGCTATGAAGGTGAAGCCTGTTTCCTTAGGGCATATGCTTACTTTACGCTTGTCAGGCTTTTCGGACCGGTTCCAATCACCACTACGCCGATTGATGACTACTCCACGCTCTACGGCTATGGGCGGAACGGTGTGGACGAAGTCTATAATCTGATAAAAGAAGATTTGAAGACGGCGATAAACAATCTTCCCGAGCAGTACTCCGCCGACAACATGAAAGGGAGAGCAACAAAAATTGCGGCTTATACGATGCAGTCGGATGTTTTTATGACATTGAAAGACTTCTCCTCAGCCCGTACATCGATGGATAACATACTGGCTTATGCCAACCAAAACAGTGCGGCGTTGGGTCTGGAAGAAGATGTGTTGCGGGTTTATGCGTCGGATAATCCTATGGGAAAAGAGATTATTTTTGCAGCGCAGTACCACAACGGGGCAACGGTGGTGGCTAATCCGCTTATGGGACGTTCCATACCGGCGGCTACCCCTTCTACCCAGCCCGCCTATGTGTATCCGGACGCAACAAAATCGACCATCACCACTTCGCAAGGCACCAGTTGTATGCTCATGACATGGGAACTTTACAACACATTCAGGGCAAATGCCAATGACCAACGTTTCAGGAAACTGGTCTACAATGGGATTTACACGAATGAGTATATCTCCGTGTCCGGCGGCGAAGTGGATGTAACAGCCGAAGGATATACTTATCTCCCCGTCACGTTGAAGTATTTCGATTTCGGGAATGAAGGAATGACTACTTGTGCCAGCGGCAACGATAACATCATATACCGGTATGCAGATGTGCTTTTGATGTATGCCGAGTGTCTGAACGAAGCGGGAGAGGTTCAGTCTGCCGCCGGTTATCTGAACCGGGTACGAACGCGTGCCGGCTTGCCTGAAACCGATGCGGTTACGCGCGAAGAGATGGACATAGCCATCGAGAACGAGCGGTTGCTGGAGCTCTGTTTCGAGGGACACAGGTGGTATGACTTGGTTCGCCGGGGAAGAATCACGGAAGTGATGGAAAAACATTTCGCCCACCGCACACAAGGGCTTAACCCCACTCTTCAGTCCAGCAATAACGGCATGACTGTGAGCAGTTCGACTGACACTACCGGGACTCCTGCTTCGTGGAAGTGGACGGGTTCGTCGGCAGCTGTCTTGTTTGGAATCCCTTATGACCAGATTCAGCTTTCGGGCAATTGGAAACAAAACGAGTTATATTGACAGGCTTTTTCTCTAAGACATGAAAAAAAATCACCTTGCCGGCAGCTTATGCGCTGCCGGCATAATCATACCGCAGATAATCTCTGCCGGGAGCAACTCTCAACCAGCAACCCCCGGCAGACCGAACATCGTTTTCATCATAGCCGATGACTTGGGCTATGGCGATTTGTCTTGCTATGGAAACCGATACGTGAGAACCCCGAATATCGACAGATTGGCGGAGACGGGGACGCGATTCAATCAATGTTATGCGGGAAGTGCCATCAGTTCGCCGTCGAGGTGCGCGCTGATGACCGGAAAAAATACGGGCAACACCCGTATACGCGATAATATGTGTACGGCAGGAGGCATCGCCGGAATCAAAATAAATCCGAATGGCGACTCCACCATTGTCAGACGAGTCAATCTGTTGCGGCAAGATACCACTATTGCCACCGTATTGAGTGCGGCGGGCTATCGGACTTGCCTTGTCAACAAATGGCATCTGGATGGGTACGACAAAGGCGCTTCGCCCAATCATCGCGGATTCGACGAGTTCTACGGATGGACCATCTCCACCGTACACAGCAACTCACCCTATTACTATCCCTATTACCGCTTTCATGGCGACTCGCTTATCCATATCCCTGAAAATGCGGACGGAAAACACGGAATTCATAATAACGACCTGAGTGCAAATGATGCCATCGCCTTTATACGAAGGAACAAAAACAACCCGTTCTTTCTTTACTTGGCTTTTGACGCTCCTCACGAACCCTACAACATCGACCAAACGGCATGGTACGAAGGACAGGAAACGTGGGAGCCGGACACCAAACGCTATGCTTCGTTGATTACCCATATGGACGCCGCCATAGGCAGGGTGCTGTATGAGTTGGAGCGACTCGATTTGCGGGAGAATACACTGATTGTTTTCACCTCGGATAATGGAGCCGCCGTTCAAGCACCTGTGAAAGTGTTGAACTGCAATGCGGGTCTCAAGGGGCGAAAAGGAATGCTCTACGAGGGAGGAATCAGAGTTCCTTTCATTGTCAACCAGCCGGGAAAGGTGCCTGTGCAGAATCTTGACAATATCATTTATTTCCCCGACATGATGCCCACATTGGGTGCGCTGGCCGAGGCGGAAAAGCACGTGCCGCAACAAACCGACGGAATAAACATCCTGCCTCTTTTCTATGGAACACAGGTCGATACGGACAATCGCTTGCTGTATTGGGAGTTTCCCGGCAAGCAACGCGCAGCCAGAAAAGGAGACTGGAAATGCGTGACCGTCAGTCCTAAACGCCCTCTGGAACTCTACAATCTGAAGCAAGATCCGGAGGAAACCGATAATCTCGCGGATAAACATCCCGAAATGATAAAGGAATTCGAACGGGAGATGCGGAGAATGCGTACGCTTACCCCCAACTGGCCCCAACCGGGAGAAAGATTCTGACTTCCTTATTGCGTAAAGGCTAAGGTTGCATTATCGGGCGGTCTCATTCGGGATAAACGTAATTCAATATGCTTGGGGAACTTTCGGTGGATCCTGAAAACGACTGATAAACAGTGCGTTGATAGGGGTCCGGAAGCATGGTTCGTACCGTTCCCGTATGGTTCCGGAAACCTCCTTTGTGTGGTTCGGGAACCGTTCCCGTGTGGTTCGGCTATCATGCCTGTTCCGTTTTCCGGGTATGCGGCGAGTGCTTTCGGGCTTATTCGCAGCAGATAGAAATCACTCCGTTGTTTTTTTTAAACGCTCTTCTTATTCCGGACCGGTTTCGATATGATATATCGGGATTATTGAATCGAATGATGGAAGTATAGTGGCAAAAGTGTTAACTTTGACGCCCGTTCGGTATAATTCAAGACAAGACAAATCGAATGGCGTAACTGACCTCCCGCGGTAACGAACATCCAATGGTTGTTTTGAATGCTGCCGATTTCCCCTTTGCGAGTGAAACCTGGCGGAGTGTAAGAAAAATGTCACCTGCCGCCCTTAAGACAAATAAATGATGAATATGACAACTGATGCGAACTTGCCGAAAGACCCGTTTATGCTCTTCAGCTTTATCAATATGAAACTGAGAGACTATTATCCTACCTTGGACGCGTTGTGTGAGGACTTGCGGATCGATAAACAAGAACTGCTCACGTCTCTTCGTTCGGCGGGCTTTGAATATAATGCCGAGCAGAACAAGTTCTGGTGATTGTGCCTTAGGCTCTCTTCTCTGATGTCCTTTCCCCTTTCTATATATTATATAATGTGTTCCCTTTTTTGTTTCCTTTTTTCTGTCTTGTTTTTCTTTCCTCTATCCT
>JBHADT010000161.1:0-4499 GCA_041855205.1 Bacteroides sp. | reverse complement strand
GACACATACACCTGCCATTTCCGTGAGACGGATTCGCTGGAGCGAGTCTTATCGCTGCTGAAAGAAACGCGACAGTTAGATTACAAGAAACGGAACGATGGAACCATCGAAATGATAACCATAAAAAAAATGAAGAGCCTATGAGAAAAACAAATGCGTAAAAAGAAACCGGAAATGCGGCAACATCTCCGGTTCCGATTCATTCAATAACATTGTTGACAAGCAAAATATTATTCATTAATCAATTACAAATGTATGAACTTTTATACGAAAAACAACACGGGCGATGAACAAATAACAAGGTCATGGCCCCGAAAGAGTCTGATGATCATGAGATGTATAGTACTTTTTTGGCTACTCGGCACGTTACAGGCCATGGCGAATCTTTCGTATTCGCAGTCAGTACGGCTATCGTTGGAGATGAAGGATGCGACCGTACGAGAAGTCCTGTCCGTAATCGAACGGAAAAGCGATTTTTATTTCACGTATAACTCGACCCAGATCGAGGCTGCAAGGAAAATCTCTGTCAAAGTCAAGAATCGTCTGATAACCGATGTGCTCGATGAGATGTTTGCCGGACAAAACGTGCATTATACGATTAACGACAAACATATCGTATTGTACAAAGACAACACGCCGCCTTCCGACGCCGTTGCTGCGTCACCACCCTCAAAGCGCATCACGGGCAAAGTATCGGATATGCAGGGTGAACCGATTATCGGTGCCAATATCCGCATCAAAGGAACTACAACCGGTACAATCACTGATATAAACGGCAACTTCGCCATAGAGGCCGAAGCCAAATCGGTAGTCGAAATCTCATATATCGGTTACCTCACACAAGAAATAACAATCAATAACCAAAAAGAGATACGTGTTCTATTAAAAGAAGATACTAAAACACTTGAAGAAGTTGTCGTTATCGGATATGGTGTACAAAAGAAAGCAGACTTGACAGGCTCTGTGGCCAATATCAATACAGAAAAACTGACAACCCAAAGCAACACCAACATCGGACAGGCACTGCAAGGGAAAATAGCCGGTGTAGATATTGTATCGCAAGGCGGTGCTCCAGGTTCGGGCGTACGCATTATGATTCGCGGCATCGGTACGTTGAATAATGCCACACCTCTTTATATCGTTGACGGCATGTATATGAACAGTATAGATCATATAAACCCGAATGACATCAAGAGTATTGACGTTTTAAAAGATGCCTCTTCCGCAGCGATTTACGGTTCCCGCGCTGCTAACGGTGTGATTATCGTAACAACAAAGTCCGGTTCCAATACCGAAGGTAAACCCATTATCGACTTTTCGGCCAATATCGGAGTGCAAACCCCATCTAAATATTTAGATATGCTGAATGCGAATGAATGGTCCAAGCTGACTACAATTTCCCGTCAGGCAATCAGTGCCGCCCCCTTGGAAATGAGTCAGAATATTAAAGAAGATAATAACTGGCAGAATATTATGATGAAACCTGCACTAATGCAGAATTATAATGTAACTATTCGTGGAGGTACAAACTTCTTCACTTATTATACAGGTTTAGGCTATGTTAATCAAGATGGTACCATAAAAGGAACAAATTATAAACGATATAATCTCCAGTTTAAATCTGAATATAAGCGAGGACTCTTTACATTCGGCAATAACGTAGTATTCAGTGCACGTCAGAATAATCCGCTATATGCCTTTGCACGTGGAGGTTATTTAGGAATCATTCTCCAATCCATTCCTTCTTTACAGAAATTCGATCCGGAAAATGACAAGGGAGGTTATGGTAAAGTATTTGGAGATGCCACTGATATCCCCAATCCATTGGGTATCTTAGATGAGAATTTAACTTCCCGCACTTCAAACACATATAGTGCCTATCTTAATCTATACGCCGAACTGAAATTACCATTTGGGATGAAGTACCGCTTGAATGTAACGCCGGACTTCTCTTTTGAAAGACATACAACTTATGAAAATGTTTATGATTTCGGAATGCGCAGCAACATGGTTTCCAACATGCAGGAAACCCGCTATAATCATGATAATTTTCTGATAGAAAACCTATTGTCGCTTGACCAATCTTTCGGAAAACATAAACTTAGTGCTTTGTTAGGTTACTCTTATCAGAAATACCGCACTCGCTATATTATGGCTTCCGGTAAAGGATTGCCTGATGGTATCAACGAAGTCGGTTCGGCTACCAAAGACAGAATGAATGATACTTCAAAAAATGAGAGTGCACTGACCTCTATCATTTCCCGAGTATTCTATTCTTATGATAATCGTTACCTGATCACAGCCACCTACCGTCGGGACGGCTCTTCAAAATTTGCAAAGAACAATCGTTATGGACATTTCCCATCCGTATCGGTGGGATGGAATGTATCAGAAGAACATTTCATGAAGAATACACGAAACTGGTTAGATCAGTTTAAAATCAGAGGTGGATATGGTATATTAGGAAATCAAGAAATTGACAACTACATGTACACAAGCGTCGTAACCTCCAATATCAATTATCCGGACGGCAACGGTGGATTATATAGCGGCGCCTTCCCAAAGGATTTTGCAAATCCTGCCATCAGATGGGAATCGACGGCAATGACGAATGTCGGAGTAGATTTGGCATTCTTGAATTCTCGTTTGACAGTAACTGGAGACTGGTACCGCAAGGATACAAAAGATATTCTCCTAACAGTACCCATACCTGTCTCAACCGGTGGAGCTAACGACCCTATTCGCAATGCTGGAAAAATAAAGAATACAGGAGTTGAATGGACCATCGGTTGGAATGATGTTCCTCGCAAAGATTTCTCTTATGGAATCACTTTTACCGGTAATGCCATGAAGAATGAAGTTGTTGCAATGGGAGATGCCAACCAAATTATCGAAGGTGGAAAGAACCGTACAAATGTGGCAACAACCCGTACATTAGCAGGTTATCCCATTGGCGGCTTCTGGTTGATTCCGACCGACGGATTATTCCAAAGTGAAGCTGAAGTCTCAGCCTATACCAAAGAAGGCAAATTGATTCAACCTAATGCCAAACCCGGAGACATCCGTTTCAAAGACACGAACAATGACGGAAAAATCACAGATGCCGACCGTGTCTATTGTGGAAGTCCATTCCCTACGGTAACTATGGGACTAAATTTCAATGCAGCTTGGAAAGGTTTCGACATTTTGTTAGGATTCCAAGGAGTATTTGGCAACAAAATTTATAACGGAACCCGTTTGGAATTAGAAGGAGTGAACAAAGGAACCAATTTCTTGAGTTCTACATTAGACTATTGGACACCGAATAATCCCAATGCCTCTCATCCACGTTTGGTTTGGGATGATCCCAATCAAAACACCCGTCCATCCAGTGATCGCTTCCTTGAGAACGGTTCTTTCTTCCGCATGCGCAATATACAGGTGGGATATACATTCCCAACATACTGGTTCAAAGATAAAGTTAAGAAATGCCGTGTTTACGTCAATGCAGAGAACTTATTCACAATAACGGACTATAGTGGATACACACCGGACATCAATAATTCTCAAAGCGCTACTTCTCGTGGCTTTGATAACTTTATTTATCCCATCAATCGAGTATTTATGATAGGACTAAATCTAACATTCTAAAAAACAAATCACAATGAAGACATATAAATATATCATATTGGCTTTTGTAGCTTTCATACTGGGTAGTTGCGAGGGACAACTGGATATGACCAACCCCAACAAACCTACGGACGACACTTTTTGGAAAACAGAAACAGATTTCAAGAAAGCAATAACTTCTTGTTATACTCCACTGAAAAACTGGAATGGGGGTTACTATGGTACTCGCGGTCTGATGGTTCGTATCAGTCGCGCAGACGATATAGAATTCCGTAATGATATTCAGCCTATTTATTCGATGCACCGTTTCACAAACGACCCGAACAATTCTGTAGCTCAGAACATCTTCTATCAATTCTATAATGCCATATACCGTGCCAATTCTATCCTGAAGGAAATAGAAGGAAAGAAATTTTCCGAAGACTTTGTAAGAACAATACGTGGCGAAGCTGCATTCATCCGCGGCATGTATTATTTTCAATTAGCTAAAGAGTTTGGAGATGTACCTTTACGTATGGAGGCCTCTCAAGACCCTTCTACCTTTCAATTAAAAAAGTCCTCCCAAAAGGAAATATATGCCCAAGCAGAAAAAGACTTTATTGAGTCTGCCCAATTACTGCCACTGGAAAATGTAAAGGGAAAGCCCACCAAAGGAACTTCATACGCCTATTTAGGAAAGCTATATGTATATCAAGAAAGATGGGAAGAGGCTAAAAAAGTTTTGGAGCCATTGACAAAATCACCCTACACATATAAGCTAGTAGAAGATTTCACTTGGAACTTCGATGAGGCCCATGAAAATAATTCCGAGAGTATTTTTGAAATCCTTTACGAACCGGTAGGTGGCTCAGACCAATGGGATAACGGTGAGACAGCCAACTCTGCACAGT
>JBHADT010000160.1:0-9655 GCA_041855205.1 Bacteroides sp. | reverse complement strand
TGTTCGGAAAAAGGAAAAGGAAAGATCAGTATCCCCTTCAACAACGAAGAAGAATTCGAACGTATCATCGGAATACTCGACACGCTTAGAAAGAATAAATGACGGAAACAAACATATACAAATGGTGGATTGCCCTGCTGCTTTGCCTTGTGCAAACGGCAGGGATTACCATGTATGGACAACAACACACAGTAAATGCCACGCAACAGCCTGTCGCCATCGACAGTATGGCATTGCATGAGGCTCCCCAAAAGCTTTCGGACATGAGGGAAGAGACAGACAGTTTGACCATCGAAGATAGCATTGCGGCTGATAACAAGCGAAAACTGCTGGAACTGACTTCCGTAAACGCCGCTCCCGTAAGCATCCCCCCCGCAGACAGTCTCAGCCTCGTACTGAACCGGAAGAAATGGATACCCAACCCAGTGAAAGCCACTTGGCTTGCACTCGTCATTCCCGGTGGAGGACAAATTTATAACAGAAAATACTGGAAACTGCCTATTGTGTACGGAGGCTTTGCCGGGTGTGCCTACGCACTGACATGGAACAATAAAATGTACAAGGATTATTCGCAAGCGTATCAAGATGCCAGCAACGAAAAATGGGACTCCAAAAGCATAACCGATTTGCTCCCCCCCGGATATATGAGTAGGGTGTCCACCACCCAACTTACCGAAACACTCCGGAAACGGAAAGATATCTACCGCCGTTACCGGGACCTAAGTATATTCGCGTTTATCGGTGTATACCTGATATCCGTGGTAGATGCATACGTGGATGCCGAGTTGTCTAACTTCGACATTACACCCGACCTGAGTATGCGGATAGAACCCGCAGTCATCAACACGGCATACGGAACGGGAATCGCCGGAAAATCACCCGGAATACAGTGTTGTTTCCGATTCTGACCACGACCGTACGTTGCCCCTTTTCAATTACAAATTCAATCCTCCCCCACATGAAAAAGAATCGTCCACATACAATCAAAAGAATAATCTCCGCCACCGGGTGCGACTTAAATATTGCCGTGTATAAGCGAAACAGTCTTTTCTGTCTGACACTAAGCTTTCTGTTCTGCCTGCCTTATGCACGGGCGCAAGAGAGCGTAGACGTCGTAATACACGAAAACGGCACCGAACGTAAAGAAAGTATTGAATTACCTTTGAGCATGACATACCCTATGGATAGTCTACTCAATGACTGGAAGGCCAAAAGCCATATAGATATCAGCAAAGATTGCAGTTCTTCGGTGGAAAATCCGTATTTCAACGACTCGGTGTATATCGACCGTCTCAGCCGTATTCCTTCCGTCATCGAAATGCCTTACAACGAGATTGTACGTAAGTTCATCGACATGTATACCGGCCGTTTGCGCAATCAGGTAGCCTTTATGCTAAGTGCATGCAACTTCTATATGCCCATTTTCGAAGAAGCCCTGAACGCTTACGGACTCCCGCTCGAACTTAAATACCTGCCTATTATCGAATCCGCCCTCAACCCCTCTGCCATATCAAGGGCGGGCGCCAGCGGACTATGGCAATTTATGCACAATACGGGGAAAATATACGGTCTGGAAAACAACTCGCTCATTGACGAACGGAGAGACCCCATAAAATCGACTTGGGCAGCAGCCCGCTACCTGAAAGAGATGTATGGAATTTACCAGGACTGGCGTCTGGTGATTGCGGCTTACAACTGCGGTCCCGGTAACATAAACAAAGCGATACGACGCGCAGGCGGAAAGAACGACTACTGGGAAATCTATCATTTCCTACCCAAAGAGACCCGTGGCTATGTACCCGCCTTCATTGCCGCCAATTATGTGATGACGTATTATTGCAAGCACAACATCTGTCCCATGGAGACCAGCATCCCGCAAGCCACCGACACAGTGGTTATTGCATCGGACTTACACTTCGAACAGCTTACCGACATTTGTGGCATCGAGATGGAAGAGCTCAGAAGTTTGAACCCTCAATATAAAAAAAACATCATTCCGGGAAGGACCTCTCCGCAGACACTTCGTCTTCCGCTGAAACATATCAGTAGTTTCATCGATAATCAGGATACCATTTACGCTCATCGGCAGAATGAACTCTTCAGGAACCGTAAAACCGTTACCATAGCCGACAACTCTCCCTCCTCCCGACGAACCGCAGGCAAGGGAAACAGACAATCGGCCACGACATCTCAGGGAGACGTCACTTTCCACCGGATTAGGAGTGGCGAGACTTTATCCTCCATAGCAAAAAAATACGGTGTCACCGTTAACCAGCTTAAGGGATGGAACGGACTGAGGAGCAACAATATTGCGGCAGGAAAACGCCTGAAGATACAAAGATAGCGTACCCTTTATTCTAACCGTCCGTCCGGATTCCGCTGTGAAATCCTCTTCCCAAAAATTCTCCGAAGAAGTTGTTTCCGCATCGAACCGAAACAGACAAAAGCGGAACAAGAATGGAGAAAAACGCATAAAGCCTGCATAAAAAGAGAGAAAACAAGTTTAAAGATTATCTTTGCAGCAAGTGGAATAAAAGGGAAACAGGATTATGGAAGAAAATCTGAATCAAGCCAATAAAGAACAAGCTGAAGAAGGAATGATTGAACAAGCATTCCAGGAACTGTTGAACGATTATCTGGCAACCAAACACCGTAAACGTGTAGAAATCATAACCAAAGCTTTTAACTTTGCCAACCAAGCGCATAAAGGCATCAAACGACGTTCGGGCGAACCTTACATCATGCACCCCATTGCCGTGGCAAAAATTGTCTGCAACGAGATAGGCTTAGGCTCTACTTCCATTTGTTCCGCTTTGTTGCACGATGTGGTAGAAGACACTGACTATACGGTAGAAGACATCGAAAATATCTTCGGACCTAAAATAGCCCAAATCGTAGACGGACTTACCAAACTATCCGGAGGTATCTTTGGAGACAGAGCATCGGCACAGGCTGAAAACTTTAAAAAACTGCTGCTCACGATGTCCGAGGATATCCGCGTCATCCTCATAAAGATAGCCGACCGTCTGCACAACATGCGTACGCTCGGCTCCATGCTTCCGAACAAACAATATAAAATAGCAGGCGAAACTCTCTACATCTACGCTCCGCTTGCCAATCGCCTTGGCCTTAATAAAATCAAAACCGAACTGGAAGACCTTAGTTTCAAGTACGAACACCCGGAAGAGTACAACGAAATAAAAGCCAAGTTACTCGCCTCCGCTGCTCAGCGCGATCAAGTATTCAAGGACTTCACGGCACCCATCCGTACTCAACTGGACAAAATGGGACTGAAGTATTCCATTTTAGCACGCGTAAAATCGGTCTATTCCATCTGGAACAAAATGCAGACCAAGCATGTTCCTTTCGAGGAGATATACGATCTGTTGGCTGTGCGTATTATCTTCGAACCTCGTGTACCGGAAGAGGAATTGAACGACTGCTTTGACATTTACGTCAGTCTCTCCAAAATATACAAGCCACACCCCGACCGACTACGCGACTGGGTGAACCACCCCAAAGCCAATGGTTATCAGGCGTTACACGTGACCTTAATGGGACAGAACGGACAATGGATAGAGGTGCAGATACGCAGCGAACGAATGAACGACGTTGCCGAACAAGGTTTCGCGGCGCATTGGAAATATAAAGAAGGAGGAGGAAGCGAAGATGAAGGCGAACTAGATAAATGGCTGTTCACCATCAAAGAAATACTCGATGACCCGCAACCGGACGCTATTGATTTCCTTGATACCATTAAACTGAACTTATTTGCTTCCGAGATATTCGTTTTCACTCCGAAAGGAGAAATAAAAACGATGCCGCAAAATTCCACGGCACTGGACTTCGCATTCTCTTTGCACACAGACATCGGTAGTCACAGCATAGGTGCTAAGGTTAATCATAGACTTGTGCCCCTAAGTCATAAACTGCAAAGCGGCGACCAGGTGGAAATTCTCACCTCCAGGTCGCAACGAATACAGCCCGAATGGGAACAGTTTGCCACCACAGCCCGTGCGCGTACCAAGATCACTGCCCTTTTGCGGAAAGAACAGCGTAGCTTTCAGAAAGAGGGTGAAGGAATACTCAAAGAGTTTCTGCAACAAGAGGGGCTACATCCCGACGACAATCTTACGGACAAACTGCTCCGGTTGCATAATCTGAAGAGCAAAGAGGAGTTGTATACGCTGATAGGCAATGGAAAACTCATCTTAGGCAATGCCGATAGAGGAGTACTAAAAGAGAAACAGGGAGCAGGATGGAAAAAATACCTCATGTTTCCTTTCGGCAACAACAAGGAAGAGAGAAACGGAAAGAAAGAAGAAAGAGCCACCTCTTTCTCCGAAGAGAAGGTCAATACTAAACAGATACTAAAACTCACTCCCGAAGGCATACAAAAGAAATACCTGATGGCAGAGTGTTGTCACCCCATTCCGGGAGACGATGTATTGGGTTACATAGATGACAACGGACGCATAGTGATTCATAAGCGGCAGTGTCCGGTATGCGCACGCCTCAAGAGCAGTTACGGAAATCGTCTCCTCGCCACGGAATGGGATACCCGCAAGGAACTTTCGTTTCTCGTTTCCATTTACCTCAAGGGAATAGATGCGGTAGGCGTACTGAATGAAGTCACCCAGGTTATTTCACGCCAGCTCAATGTAAACATACGCAAACTTTCCATCGAAACCAACGACGGAATCTTCGAGGGTCACATACAACTCTATGTACACGATGCGGAAGATGTAAGAACCATCATCAACAACCTGAAACAGATACAGAACATAAAACAGGTGACACGTATGGAGACATGAGAAATACGCAGGTCAGAAACTTTTCAGATTGCGTTCGAGGCTGTCCACCTGTTCATACGTAAATCCATCGAGTTCTTTCTTCATGGCATACAGTTCGGCACGGACTTTCTTCAACCTTTCCATGATTTCGAACCTACGCTCGGTATCCTCCTTGCGGATGGTCATCCGTTGCTTAGCTCCGTTCAGCGTCATGCCCCGCTCTTTCACCAAGTGATAAATCAGTTTCACCACCTCAATATCTTCCTTACGGTATTGCCGTATGCCGCGCCCCGCTTTCTTAGGAGAAAGTTGCGGGAATTCTTTTTCCCAAAAACGAAGCAGCGATTCGTTCACTCCAAACATTGCGGCTACCTCACCGATGGAATAATATAATTTCAAGTCTTTACTCATTCCTCCAAACATGTTCTCCCGGAAGGGAAAGTTAACTCTGAAATATCACTTCAAGGAAAATACCTTTTATATGGTTGTTTTCCGTCAATACTGCGCATATACCCGTCAATCGAACACTTTACCATGATTAGATGCTATCTGAATCATGCGATCGTAATCCTCGGCGCTTAAATCCATAAAATAATAATTCACAGGATTCACTACCTGACCTTTCAGGTGCACCTCGTAATGCAAATGCGGTCCCGTACTCTTACCCGTACTTCCTACTCCGCCTATCACTTCACCACGCAGCACCTTCTTTCCTTTTTTCGTTCTGAAGTCTTTCAGATGAGCATATAGCGTCCGGTAACCGAAGCCATGATCAATCACAATGGTATTCCCATAACCCGTCTGCCACAACATTTCCACTACGGTTCCGTCGCCTGTGGCATAAACATCCGTACCGGGAGTGGCTGAGAAATCCATCCCCGTGTGAAACTTCGCCGTTCCATATATCGGATCAATGCGCATGCCATAACCCGAAGCTGTCTGTTTGAGGTTTTTATTCGATATAGGTTGTATAGCGGGAATGCAACGCAACATCTCATCATGCCGTTTACACAAATCCACCACATCATCGAACGAGCGACTCTGGATGTAAAGTTGCCGAGTCAGAAGGTCTATCTTTTGCGTAGTGTTTACCACCAAATCCGCATTAGCCAAGTCCATGAGTTCCTCGTAACGGTTGGTACCCACATAACCAGCCTTGCGAATCGCCTCGGGTATGGGATCTGCCTGAAAAATCACCCGATAGAGGTTATCGTCACGCTGCTGAATATCCTGTAACACTCCGGAAGCCTCGTCCAGACGGCGAGAAAGCACATTGTACTGCGCCAACAGACGATTATTTTCCTTGCGCAACTCCTTTTCCGAGGGCGACCCGAATATGAGCAGCATTACGATGAAACAGCCCGCTCCCAACCCCATACCCGTGAACAAACGCCGCAAAATGCTCAGAACACGTTGTCTGACGGTCGGGTAAATCCGGTCATAAGTCTGCGTTTGAGGATTATAAATGTAGTAAACTTTGCGCATGGGCGGGAAATATTCAATCGTCAATACGGCAAAAGTAACAAAAACAAGCTATCTTTGCGCTGTTTTTTTGAGTTTTTAAGTTCTTGAGAGTTAAAGCTTAGAGAGCAAAAGGCGGGAAACTTATGTCCAAAATCCGAAACATTGTTCGATGCCAAACAGAGGAACCCATACGGCAAGGACATCACGCCTGCATGGTATTAAACGGAAACCTACGAGCTTCACTCGGCACAGGACAAACATCCTCCATAACCTCTTTTCCTTTCGGGAACCCCAAACTGTCAAAGCGAATACAATAAAATCTAAAATCATATAACGTATGTTGACTGCAAATGAAATCAGAGACTCTTTCAAGAGTTTCTTCGAGAGCAAAGGACACCAAATCGTTCCTTCCGCACCGATGGTAATTAAAGATGATCCCACACTCATGTTTACCAATGCCGGAATGAATCAATTCAAAGATATTATTTTGGGAAATCGCCCCACCCAATACCGCCGGGTGGCAGACTCTCAGAAATGTCTCCGTGTAAGCGGAAAGCACAATGACCTGGAAGAAGTGGGACACGACACCTATCACCACACCATGTTCGAAATGTTGGGTAACTGGTCTTTCGGAGACTACTTCAAGAAAGAAGCCATCTCCTGGGCATGGGAATATCTGGTAGACGTGCTGAAACTGAATCCGGAGAACCTTTACGCCACAGTGTTCGAGGGTAGCCCCGAGGAAGGACTGAGCCGGGACGATGAAGCCGCAGCCTTTTGGGAAAACTTTCTGCCCAAAGACCACATCATAAACGGAAACAAGCACGATAACTTCTGGGAAATGGGCGACACAGGTCCCTGCGGTCCATGTTCGGAGATACATATCGATTTACGTAGCGACGAAGAGAAAACCCGGATACCCGGACGCGAGATGGTGAATAAAGACCATCCGCAAGTGATAGAGATATGGAATCTTGTGTTCATGCAGTACAATCGCAAAGCAGACGGTAGTCTGGAAGGGCTTCCTGCAAAGGTAATAGACACGGGTATGGGCTTCGAACGTCTTTGCATGGCGTTGCAGGGGAAGACCTCCAACTATGACACAGATGTGTTCCAACCGCTCATCAAAGCCATAGCCAATCTCACCGGTACCGCATACGGCAGCGACAATCAACAAGACATCGCCATGCGGGTTATTGCCGACCACATACGTACCATCGCTTTCTCCATCACTGACGGGCAACTTCCAAGCAACGCCAAGGCTGGTTATGTGATTCGCCGCATCCTGCGTCGCGCCGTCCGCTACGGCTACACTTTCCTGTCACAAAAGCAGGCGTTTATGTACAAGCTGATTCCGGTGTTGATAGACAACATGGGTTCCGCCTATCCCGAACTCTCCGCACAACGTGAACTTATCACCAAGGTAATCAAGGAAGAGGAAGACTCTTTCTTACGTACATTGGAAACGGGTATACGGCTGCTGGAAAAGACCATGAGCGATGCCCGCGAAGAAGGTAAAAACGAAATCAGCGGGAAAGACGCTTTCACTCTTTACGATACCTTTGGCTTCCCGTTAGACCTAACCGAGCTGATTCTTCGTGAACATGGCATGACCGCCGACATCCAAGCCTTCGATGCCGAAATGCAACAACAAAAGCAACGCGCACGCAATGCTGCAGCCATGGAGACGGGAGACTGGGTAACACTCAAGGAAGGCAATACTGAATTCGTGGGATACGACTACACCGAGCACGAAACATCCATACTGCGCTATCGGCAAGTGAAACAGAAAAATCAGACTCTGTATCAAATCGTTTTAGACAAAACACCGTTCTATGCCGAAAGTGGCGGGCAGGTGGGAGATACCGGCGTATTGGTTAGCGAGTTTGAAACCATCGAAATTATCGATACCAAGAAAGAGAACAATCTGCCCATACACATAGCCAAACAACTTCCTCAACACCTCGAAGCGCCTATGATGGCGTGCGTGGACACGGATAAGCGTTCCGCCTGTGCAGCCAATCACTCTGCTACCCACTTATTGGACGCCGCTTTACGCGAAGTATTGGGCGAACATGTGGAACAGAAAGGTTCATTGGTAACACCGGAATCTTTACGTTTCGACTTCTCGCACTTCCAGAAAGTGACGGACGAGGAGATACGCCAAGTGGAACATCTGGTCAACGCCCGCATACGTGCCAACATTGCTTTGCAAGAATATCGGAGCATCCCCATAGAGGAAGCAAAGGAGATGGGAGCCATCGCTCTTTTCGGAGAAAAATATGGTGATCGCGTGCGTGTCATCCGTTTCGGTTCGTCGGTGGAATTTTGCGGCGGTACACACGTAGCCGCTACCGGAAACATCGGCATGTTTAGAATCATCTCCGAAAGTTCCGTTGCCGCCGGTGTACGCCGCATAGAGGCATATACGGGCGAACGCATCGAAGACATGCTCGACACCTTGCAGGATACCTTGAGCGATTTAAAAGCGCTCTTCAACAATGCCCCTGATTTGGGAAGTGCCATCCGCAAGCATATCGAAGAGAATGCCGGATTGAAAAAGCAGGTAGAGGATTTCATGAAAGAGAAAGAGCAGCGATTGAAAGAACGTTTGCTAAGCAACATTCAGGAAGTAAACGGTGTAAAACTCATCCGCTTCTCGGCTCCCGTCCCAGCTGAAACAGCCAAGAACATCGCGTTCCAACTGCGTGGTGAAATCACAGAAAACCTATTCTTTGTGGCAGGCACCGTTTCCGAAGGGAAACCCATGCTCACCGTCATGCTGAGCGATAATCTGGTGAACGATGGTCTTAAAGCCGGAAATCTGGTAAAAGAAGCCGCCAAACTGATTCAGGGCGGTGGAGGCGGACAAGCGCACTTCGCTACCGCCGGCGGTAAGAACCCCGACGGAATTACAGCAGCTATCGACAAGGTGATAGAGTTGGCGGGAATTCGTTAAAGCACAGTCTTAACTTCCGGTTACGAACCATCACTGTCAGCAATACAAGAGGATTATATTCTCTCTTAATTTATCACACCCCAAACCCCGTAGTGCTTCAGACTACGGGGTTTTTCTTTGTTAGCCGCTTGTACGGAAAAAGGATAGAAGAGTTCCGCTTGAATGCTACATTGTTAAGATTGAAATGTATGCGATGAAGATTCGGCAAAAGTCATCAGATAGAGTTATAAGAAAAAAACGTCCTTATTTACCCTTGAACAGGATCAGATAAGCCGTTTCCGTATAAACCAAAACAAGCCGGCACATAATCGCACCAGCTCGCAACCAATATAAACTGTATCTTTTCAACCTATTAGGTTTCGTGGGCGTTGACGGATTCGAACCGCCGACCCTCTGCTTGTAAGGCAGATGCTCTGAACCAGCTGAGCTAAACGCCCTT
>JBHADT010000159.1:0-3380 GCA_041855205.1 Bacteroides sp. | reverse complement strand
ACGGAATATGTTTTTGACGGCGTATTCGATGTTGTTGCAGAGAGCAAGGAGGAAGCACGGCAGAAAGTCCTGCAAGATTGTGGGTTGGTCATGGGTGGAAGTATTCACAGCACCCTGCCCGATGATGAGATAAATTGGGCTTTCGACAAACACCCTAACAGACGAATAGACAGAATAACGAAAGTGTAGAAATAGCACCTTGAATAAAACTAAGAGCCACGCAAACCAAAATTTGCGTGGCGTCTTTTCTTTGTCTTTGAACGAGCAAGCGACCAAAGCAAAGAAGCAAAAGAAAGTCGCAGGAAAAAATTTAGTTAATACTGCTCAAATAATGACACCTCATCTATGTCAATTATAGGAGTAAATGAGGTAACTAACCAATCTGTATAAATATCAGAATATGGAAAATTATTTTCATAAGTACTACAAACCCAATCATTATTCCAAAGTTTAATATTATCTTCTTTGGCTATAATTTTACAAATAGGCTCAGAGAATGGTATTATACCAGGCATTTGATAAGTAAGCCGCTGAAGCCACACCTGTAATTCTCCAATATTGGGAATTAATTGGAATTTATTATATACAGACCTTATAATATCCTCTCTTTCTTTGGTCGTATGAAATAATGGAATGACTTGACTTATAATCTGAATAATATTTTTATATGCTTTGGGGCTACATAAAGCTATATCAGTAAAAATAGCGATTAGAACATCCGCTTTCGCCACTTTTTTTAAGTTCTTCTGTAATCTTGAAGAAAAAATGGTAAGTAACTTTGTTAAGGTTCCACTATTTGGAAATTCTTTACTGAAACTATGTAGATATAAAGCTTCTTGTTGTAGTGAAGATGCTGTTGTTATAATTCTATTACCTGTCTTTTTATATAAAGGGAATCTACTCAAGTAGTATGCCTTGTCTGCTTTAAGAGAATGTTCAATTATGTTTTGTGTTAATAACGTTTTCTTTGTATTAAGTTGGAAGTTAAGTTCTGCTAATACTGATTGCAAGGAAAAAGCGATACGTTCCAGTTCTTCTCTTTTGTTAGAGAAAATTCTATAATCATCACGATAACGTAATATTCTAAACTCCGTAATATTTTGAGCAGCTAATTCTTTAGATAACAACAGGTCTGCATACCCTAATACCATTTCTGCAATAAAGTCAAATAAAACACTTCCTTGTGGAATTCCGTTTGTTTGACCATATTGCATCCCTTGCATATAAGTATCTATGATATTACCAATATATCCTTTTTTCCCTTTTTTAATTTTGGCATTATCTTTGCCCATAAGTGCCCAAGCTATTGAATGGGTATAAATAGATTTATAGCAATCAGTAATATCAGTTGTGAACATATATTTGTATTGAACGCTCAGCGAGATACTTTTTTGTTCTATTTCTTCCCACCAATTCAAAATAGAAGCCGCTTTGTGAGATTTTTGATACTCACTTTTTACTATAGGTAAACTTGCGACCTCAATATTAGGTTGCTGAAACTCTTTAAATCGCTTTTTGATCTCACGCCAATTTCCTTTGTTGGTAATTTGTCTTACTAAAAGATAATATAAAAAAGGATTGGAAAGTTGTATTGGGCGATATGTATATTGAGGATCTTTTTTAATTAGAACTTGGTAATTTACCTTTTCATATTCGGAAGGCTTCTTTTGTTTATCTTGTAAAATATCTTCTAAGGTTTTATTGCCTACTACACTCTCCACATAGCGGAGAATTTTATCAAAAGTTATATATTGGGGTAAATCCAAACTACAATAGTTTGAAGATTCCATAAAGAATTTATATGCTTTTGTTTCAGATAATTCAAGAATTGATTTCATTGTTTTTTTGCAAAGATACTCAATCATAATAGGAAAGACGAATAGATTTACAAGAAAACGCCTCTGACGGAGCATAAAATGTCGCAAGAGGCGTCTTTGATAATCAAAGTAAATAAAACAGGGCAAACTCCACCTTTCGTCGTTTGACAAGCCCTCTGAGGACTTTGCCCTTGTATCGGCAGAAAGAGACAAAATCATGGTAGAAATTCCTGTCTCCCGACTCTATCTTTCGTAGCAATTGGCTTTTGGGGTGCTTGCCATAACCAAGCAATCGCCCCACGCCCACATTGTAGGCAAGCAAGGTCAGCAGCAGCGCATCCTTGCCATAGCCTTTGAAGTGTTCAAAGCATTTCCAAAGGTCGGCACGGAGCAGCGAGTCCGCCTGTCGTTCCGTCATGTTTGCCGTGAAGTGCTCGCCCGGCTGCAACTGATGCCCATAACCGACGTATGGATAGCAACTCTCTCCGTGCAGTCCCTCGAAGTATTTCACAACAACCACCGCACGCTCAAAAGGAGGCAAGTCTGCCAACCGTATCTTGCGCTGGGCAAGGATCGGCTGGCAGAGCAAGCACAATATACAGAATAAGGCAAAGCGTTTAGCTGTTCGCATCGTTCAAGGTTTTGATTACTACTGCGGCGGACTTTCCCTTTTCTTCCTCCTTCTCATTATTGAAGCTGAAAGTCAGTTGCTGCATTTTGCCAAAACAGTCCTCCACATACACGTCAATCGTCTGTCGGTCAGTGGAGAGTGAGGTATAATACAGACGGAACACCTCTTTTGTAAGCGGATAGCGGTCGTTGGGCTTGAATACCGTGCCGTCGTCCATCTTCAGCGTTCCCTTGCCATCAGACTGGAAATAACGTATCGTATAGCGAGTGTCGGCAAACTCACCGCCCCGCTTCAGCGTGCAGCGTATCTCAGCCGTCTGTCCCTTGATGATGTCCTTCTGAACGGGCATCGTCTCGAGAGTGAACGGATAAGACTGCTGAACATCCAACTCCCTATCACAAGCAGATAAACAAAACACGGCAAGGGCAAGTACGCCCATTACCCATATTGAACTTAAAATCTTCTTTTTCATTTTTCTATTCTTGCTTAAAGATTAAACCTAAGTCCTGCTGAGAGCGCAGGACGGAAACGATGTACGTCTGAGCCGAAGAGCATACGCCCTTGTGCCTTGACGAGAAACAGAAGTCTGTCCGTTAGGAACACTTCCACCGAGCCATGCACGGCACCACCATAGACGAAGCGTGAGCGGTCGAGCAATGTTGCCCCATCGGGCAGCAGCTTTTTGTCCCCGTTCAGTTCCTCGTAGCCACCCAAGGCGGATATGCCACCATAGATAAACACGTTCTTGCCATTGTCGGAGAGTATCGGGTGCATATAGCCCACCTGCAAAAGCGCATCCTTGAGGTTTACACTATAATCCCGATACGGCATATTCTGCTGTTCATAATCTGCCGAGACAAAGGTGTAGTTCTCTCGTTTCAAGTAGCGGGTAAGCGATACGCCAACGCCGAAGTTGTCTTTGGCAAAGAGTT
>JBHADT010000158.1:0-40266 GCA_041855205.1 Bacteroides sp. | reverse complement strand
AATAGGGCGGTAGACGAGATATGTAAGACATTGTCCGCCATTGTTCCGGAGGTGGATTATATCCGTATAGGAAGTGAACTTGCCTGCGATGAGAAGTATCGTCCTCACTTGATTGAAAATGTGCTGAAAGATTGCTCCACCCGGGTGGATGTGGTGAAGAGAATGAAACGTTGCAGTATATTCGTCGGTACGGTTGCCACACTCTCGGCCAAGACCGATCTTTTCAGATTGAAAGCTTTTGATGTGGCAATCATCGACGAGGCTACGCAGATATTGGAACCCCAGTTGTTGGGGTTGTTGTGTGCCCGAAGGGAAGACGGAAAGAATGCGATAGGAAAATTCGTGCTGATAGGAGACCATAAACAGCTTCCGGCGGTAGTGTTGCAATCGGAGGTTTCTTCCGAGGTGCACGATGAACGGTTACGTGCCATCGGTCTATATAATTTCAAGGACTCGCTGTTTGAACGTTTTTACAGGAGATTATGCCGGAAGGAGGAACAGGATTTCCTCCCGGAGGTTTGTTTGACGGCTGGCAATGTTGCTCTTCCTGAGCAAACAGACCGAAAGAGGAACGACCGGACTATACCTTTCCTCAAGCATGAGAAAGGCGATGCCGGGTGGCGGTTCCGGGGGCGTTTTCATGATATGCTTTGCAGACAGGGTAGGATGAACGTCGATGTTGCCCGTTTTCCCAATGAGACTTTCTATGGAGGATTGTTGGAACCCGTCGGGTTGCCTCATCAGTATGGTGAACTGAAATCTTCTCCCGAATCAACTGATTCTGAATTTGCCAACCTATTGACTCGCCGTGTGGCTTTTCTGCCTTCCGTACCTGCAGACCCGACACAGTCGTATAAGACCAATCCTGCGGAAGCCGTTCTGGCTGCTCGCTTGGCTGCCGCCATTTACCGGCGGAATAAAGCAAACGGAGAAGAGTTTGTCCCTTCTCGCACATTGGGAATTATAGCTCCATATCGCAATCAGATTGCGTTGATAAAGCAGGAGATAAACTCTTTGGACATTCCTGTCTTGAATGAAATTGTAGTGGATACGGTGGAACGCTTTCAGGGGAGCGAAAGGGATGTAATTATTTACTCTTTTTGTGTGAATGACGTATATCAGTTGAAATACCTCCCTAACCTGACCGAAGAAAACGGAGTACTGATTGACCGTAAACTGAACGTGGCATTGACTCGTGCCCGTATGCAATTGTTTCTTATCGGCGTTCCTCATCTCTTGCAAAAGAATGCCATTTATGCCCGCTTGCTGAATTCCGTACAATCCGTATAACTTTTATCTTTATAGGAAATCTACGTGTGAAATCTTCTGAGAAAAGGGAGATTGCTTCATTCCGAGATAAGAAAGCTGTCTGAGAACCATCCCGAACCGGGGTGGTTCCCCTCTGTTGTGAACAAACTCCGGATACGCCGCAGTATATTCGGAGAACGACACGGGAACGCTACCCGAACCATACAGGTGCGGTATCCGAACCGCATGGGTGTGGTACGGGGATGTTTCCGGTTGCCTTATTATCAACTGCTTATCGGTTGTTTATACTTGAGCGGGAAGACTTTAACAAGCATATCGGATAATCTTACTCTGAACGCAGGTTGTGCCATGAATATTCCCGCCCCGCCGATATCCCGTTATCATCTTGCCAGTGAGAATCTCATGCTGAATCCGAAATCGGCACTTACCACCGGATAGGAGGAAGAAGAGACGAGCGGAGTGTTTTGTTGCCTGTCGTAATACAACCGGAGGGTAAGCAGTTTGCTGAGGGTATAGTCTGCCGAGCAAGAGATTTTCAATGCTTTGTTTCCGCTTGTAGCCTGTGTGGAGCCTTCTTGTATATTCCGACACAGGGCGGACTGGTTACGGAAAGAGACATCGGCTCGGAGCGAAAGGTCATGACTCACACGGTTTTTGTTGTCTCTCACATTACGGCGGTTGAAAATGTTGAAGTCTACAATCTTATAGCCTACCCCTATCACAAAGTCTCGAGATGCGGTTTCAACAAGTTGGAGAGCACTCATACTCAGATTCAGGATGCGAGTGGTGCGGTATTCTACCTTGGTGGTCAGCCCGCTCTTAAGAGTGGCATCCACTCCTATCAGGGGAGAGAACTGTTCGTTGATAGATACCATACCCACATCAAAACGGGAGGAGGGGGTAGGAAGACCCGTTTGTACATCGTCTACAAACCCGATATCGCCCATATAACTTCTGAAACTTTGGAATGTTTGGTAACTTCCGACGCTGTATGTGCTACGATAGGCGTGATTGAGATTGATGTTCCGGAAGTGATTTCTGAACCATTGCAGCTTTCCCAATCCGCTGTATGAAATGCGCCAGTTGGGTATTAGCGACAGTAAATCGGGGAAGAAGCCTAAAGATGTTTTCTTTACGCTTCTACCTGTGTAAGTGGCTAAAAAGGCGGGTATCATCACATCGGGAGAATATTTGTTGATACCGCCGTTGGAGGGATCGAAGCTTTTTCCGGCAAGCGCGCTTTCTTTCGGATAGGGTGCACCGGCATATTGAGCTTCCACCCGCTCACGGATGATGTCGAGATTATGACGGAAACGCTCGAAGGTGCGTGAGCGATAACTGTCAGAAGCGCGGGAACGTTCCAGGGCACTTCCGATGGAGATAACACTCATGGTAAAGTTGCCATTCCGGGTTTCGGGCATTCTGGTGAACATGAACTGTATCTCACGGCTTCGGTTGTGTGTGCGGTGCGCTGTCAGGTCGATTTTCACATCTCGTATGGGTTCGAGAGAAACGAGCAATTGCAAATCCTCAAGATTGTTGCTGGTAGCAGGATTCACCACGGAGTCATTATCGAGCAGCCATCCGTTGTTCATGGCCCGTTGCAAGTAGCTGTTTCCCGTCAGTCCAAAGGCAAAGTCTACTCCCGGGGCAAGCATGCCGTTTTCTCTCTTCTGTCCGAAAATATCGCCTGTCTCAGGCCGGAATCCGGGAAGATTCATTGCATATGTATTTTTATAGGTAAGTTTTATGTTACGTACGCTCATGGCTATGCGGGCAGCGCTTTGCAGCAGTCTGTCCCATTGAGAATCTTCGGTGGCGGGTGATGCCGTGACTGTGAGTTTGATGCGTGTAGTGTCTCGGTTGAGAATCTGCAAGGTCTGTTTGTTCACAGTCTTGTAGCGCAGAGCATACCGCTTGCCGTCGGCAGTGATGGCATTCGCCTTGACACGCCTGCTATTCAGGTTGTGTGAGACGATTAAGGCGGTATCCGGTTTTAGCCTGATTTCTTGTTCATAACGTTTGATCGTTTTTTTCAGTCTTTGTTCTGATTGGCGGTATGAAGCCGAGAAACGTCTGTTGATTTCCTTCAGATAAGGGATTTTATTATATAGAGTCTCCAGGTTGAAACGTGAGTTTACGTCCAGACTCCGTTGGTTACTGATGGTGTTGCCCAATTCCGTACCATCAGCCAGAGAGACTCCGCGGTTCCAATTATAGGAAGAGGAAAAGCGTACGTCCACGTTCATCCAGTCTGTTATGGGGAACTTATCGAAAGGAAGTTTGTACGAGGCGTTGAACGTCTGCCTGTAATCGATGGGACGTCCGAATGAGAGTAAGCTGCGTTTCACGGAGTCCTTCCATGCGCTGTACTCATCGGGATAGAGTTCTTTATTTACCACTCCGTAAGGTTCCTCTATTTGAGCATGGGTGGCAGAAGTGAAATTGAGATGGAGATTGCGCGTCAAGTCCCAGCGCATGGCGAAGTCACGGTTCCACAGAAACTCTTTGGCAACGGAGACGGGAATGTCGCTGAGATTCCCGTTCTCTTCCGGATTGCGCAACTGAAGCTCATAGTAATGGCGAGTCATATCACTGTTGAACGAGATGCTTTGCGGTAGCCAGTTGATGTGGAAATCACGGACGATGTGCAACCAGGGAGATTTATTCTTTATGTTTTTGAACGGCTCCCAAGGTTTGTATATCGGTGCGTAATTATAGGAGAGCACGGCTCGCCAGTCTTTCTCATTCTCGTAAGCGGTGGTACTGCCTTGGTTGTGACGTAGCGAGTTGGAATAGCTAAAACTGAAATTCCCGGGGTCATAAGGCATTGGCGCCTTACTGACAATGCCTACCCGCATATTGCTGAGACTGAAGTTCCGGTATGTCGTTATTTCCCGGGAGATATTCATCAGGGAATCCTTTTCTCGGCGGCTACCGAGCGACTCCAGCGCATCGCTCAAAAGGATATCTTTATCCAGCGGATTATATTTGGGAGTACTTGTTTCCTTGGAATATGCAAAATAGAGCGGAGCCGTCACTTTAGCCTTTTGGGGGAGGAAGCGTCCGAGATCGAAGCTGGTAGTGAGGTTGTACCGGAGATAGTCGTCTATGCGACGTTCGTTTATATTCTGTTCCAGTCCTCCGAAACCGGCGGTTTCTGTGTGTCCGCTCAGACTCACGTTGCCTATATCCGATATTTGCACGTGCAGGTTACCCTGTGCTGCCCATCCGCCTTCGTTGTCGAACTCAGTGAGACGCAGTTCGTTCACCCACACTTCCAGTGATTTGAGTGTGCGGGCATTGTTGCGCACCCCGATCATCATTGTTTTTACTTCAGCTAATGACGGATTGCCGATAATGCTTATTTTATTGGCAGGTCGTTCCGGGTCATATTCCGTATATACTTTGGAATAGTTAACGCCGCTGTTGGGAAGATTCTTCAGCCGGTTTCTGTTCTTCTTTACGGATGTTAGTAATCTCAGGCTGATGTCGAGATTATTCGAGGCGGGCCACACGGACAGTGCACCGGCGGTACTACTGCTGTTATATTCTCCGTGCGGTGTGAGAAGCAGCGGAATTTCATATTCATAGTAGTTACTCCGGTAGTCCGAACCAAGCCGGATGAATACGCTTACTTCACCGTCTTGAGGATTTGTTTTTAGGTCGGGTAACGCTTCGGCATGCGTAAACATCTGCATGCGTTTATACCGGCGCATGTCCATTCCCATATTCTTGTATACGGCGCAAGCGTCTCCCGGAGCCAGGTTTTCCACTTTCAGGCTCATCGCTTGCTCATTTTGTTGTCGGAGTTGTGGCTGACCGGGATCTATCACACGGCTTATACCGGGAGGCATCACGTAGTTTACCGGTGTACGATCTCCATTCTCTTCGATGTTTATGGCGGAAACATCGAGTGTGGCGTTGCTGATGTTTGTGCCTCCTTGTACGCTGTTGCTTAGTGCGTCCGTGTAGATGCGCCATTCGCCGCGTACCAGTTCAAAGGTTGCGAAGCGCAGCACGATAGGTGACTCGAATCCTGTCAGAAACATGCGCATAAAGCGTATGGATTTGAAGTCCTTGATGTTGCCAATCGCTTCTCCGCTGCGTACGGGTATCTTGAATTGATACCAATTTACCTCTTCCGTGCGTCCGTTTCGTAAGCGTACGCTCACCGAACGTTTGTCTGTGATGTAGTTGCTCCCGATTTGTAAATCCGCAGGAGTCAGTCTGATGCGGTATCTGAAATATTTCTCCGTTTCGTTCAGCGTATTATCCTGATTGATATCTTCCACATCGGGTACGGTTTTGGCAGAAATGTCGTATCGTTCGGGAGAATCTTCCGATGCCGTGGAATTTCCTTCCGTGTTGTTATAATATTTATATCTTTCCAAGATGGTACGTTCCTCAAGGTCGTAGTCCGAACCTCGGAAGTAATGAAAGTCATCTCCGGCAGGGTCGTTACGAAAAGTCTCGAAGGCGTCCGATGTCATCATACCCTGTATCTGCTCCAGATAATTCTTGTATGTGGAGAAATTTTGCTCTTCTTCACTTGATAGTCCGTTCAGACCTACGTCCTGACGTCGGCGTGCACCTGCACTGTTATCGAAAGCATATACAATGCTCCGTTCTCGTGAGACACGTCCCCATACGGTTTCCTCGGTTCTGCTGAGGTCTCCGTCTGCAGGCAGTCCGTTCTCAAAAAACTTCTTTCCGTCTTTCAGGATATCTTCGGAGATCTCTCCGAGATTAAGATACAGGTCACCTCCGGATTGCCCGGGTGCGATGCCTCCCGGTTGCGGAACGTCCTTGTATATGAATGGGTCGAGCAGCCAGAAACTGATGTATTCGATATTGGCGGTTTCGAAATCGCTTGTGTCGAGCTTACGCATGATTCCTCCCCAGCGTTTCTCCGGATTGCGTAACGAACCGTCTGCATTCAGATTCGTGTCGAGATTGTACGGACCGCGTTCCTGCGGGTAATAGGCGAGATTCAGGATATTCATTGTTGCTGATTCCTGATAGGAAGTTTCTTTGTTCGGAAACAGTTCCTGTTCGTATACCTCACGTACATAATGATTGGAGAGTTGATCGAGGTCACTTTTGATATGGGACGGAGTGAGCGAGGAGTTGCGCCGGGTAAACAGACCGTCAATGTGATACCATGCCAGCAAAGCGCGATTTTTCCCGTAATCCGTATGATTGCTTAGTGTGGCTTCGGGGAAGAGTGCGGAGGCGGAGGATTGTGCGGGGGTGGAGGCAAGCATCCAATATGACGGTTGGCGCAGATCGATACCGTTTTGAGTGCTCTCAAAATCATCTATGTACGCGGCGTCTTGCTGAATTCCTTTGGTTTGTCCGGGAATGAGATGCGCGAACTCCAGATCCAGATTGATGCGTGAGGGAGCAGTGGCATTCACGAAAGGAAGTTTGTCTACCATGTCGGTTAACCACTGGCTTTCTTTTTTCCATGAGGCGTGTATCCCCCATAGTGTATTGGACAGCGGCTCTTCACCCATGGAAACTTTGCTGGTTAGCGGCTTTTCACTGAGATGCATCAGGCTGCCGCCGAACGAGAAATCCCGGGAAAAGTCATAAGTGAAGTTTACTCCCAGCATTGTTTTACGCTGCATGTTGTAGAGTGTGTTACTCTCTAAACTGACATTGATGGGTGTACCCGCATCGATGATGCTTTGGTTGAGTATGGTCACTATACCGAGGGTATAGTCTACCGTATAGTCGGAATTCTCCATGAGTGTGACTCCTCCTGCACTTACCTGCACCGAGCCTTGAGGGACATTCATCGCACCGAGTCGTATTTCGTTAGCGCCGGAAGAACGGTACTCTCCGCTCAAACGAAACTTGTTTTTCTCGGCTGTTTGCCGGGCGACGGTGCGGGTGGAGTCGTATAATTCCTGAAAGACATATTTGTCTGCCAGATGTTCATTGCCTATTGCCTTGCGTAAGTGGCTTCCGAAGGGTTCCGTTACCGGAAAGTAAATGCGTCCGTCCGAAGCTGTTACGGTATAGCCCTCTACGAAATCGAAAAAACCGTCGGCTCCGCTCTGTTTCTGGCTGTCGAGGCGGTCAAGGTTCAGTGCACGCAGAAGCGGTACTTTCGCAATTTTTCCTTCCGGAATGTATTTCAGGTACACGCCGGCGGTATCGCTTTGGTAACTGATGTCGAGCCGGAAATGCTCCTGCTGGATGGAATAAGCATTGAGACTGTAAACGTTCTTCATCATCAGGTGCCAATAAATCGCATCGGGCGAGTTGGTTGTACTTTTCAGCAATTTGACGTAGATGCTTTGTCCGCTCTCTTTGATATCCGACGCAAATTCTCCTACCTGGTAGTTTCTGCCTCCGAAGCTATATTCGAAAGCTACGGCCAGCACTTCGTCCGGTTGCAGAGTCTGCTTTAAGGACAGGTAGCCCAGTTTGCTGTTCAACGTATATTCCGATGGAGAGAGTAGACGGGCGCTTTCTATCTTTTCGTAGTCCTTTCCACCTTCCATGCCGGGTATTCCGTTCATCGTACCGTTCACCTGGCTGATATCCCGGCAGGCTGCATAAGTAGATACGAATTGGGCATATATTGCATTGGCTTGATTGGAGGGAATGTTGCTTACCGCAGTGGGAGAGATGGGATTACCCGTACCTTGCCAGTTCGGATTGCCAATGCGGAAGGCTTCTCCCAAGTCTGCCAAAGCTACAATGTTGCGTGGATTTTCATAGTTCCCTCTTTTGTTGGTTATCCACACTTCTATGCGATTGATGGTGATTCCGGAAAGAATGTTCGGCAGTTGTGACAGGTTCTTGTCGTAGGTATCACGAAAGTAATGGGATAGAAAGAAGTGACGGTTCTCCTCGTAATTATCCGCCGAGAACTCGAAAGGGGTGGTTTGCACTCCTCCCCGGCTGGTCACGGTTTTCGATTCGCTTTCCTGCTGACTGACCACGGCCTGCAGCTTCAGTTTCCCGAATTGCATGTCGGTGCGTATGCCGAACAGGGCGGAAGCGCCTTTTATCAATGAGTTGTTGGAAGGCATGGTGACGTTGCCTGCCTCGATGAGTTTGATGATCTCATCCTCTTTCCCCTCGTATTTCAGATTCAAACGTTTGGTGTCAAAATCAAATGTTGCATCCGTATTGTAATTAAGATTGAGATTCACCTTATCTCCCACTTTCCCGTTTACGTTTACATTGATTTTCTCATCGAAATCAAATCCTGTCGTTTTGCGTTGACTTTCGGGTAGAGAGGGATTCTGAACATTTTTATAGTTGATTCCGAATTTCAGTTCTGCACTTCCCTGTGTACGTATCTGTACGCCTCCCGGACCGAATAGCTTCTCCGCAGGACCGAGATTGAATTTCATATCCATGAAATCGAAAGCTTCTTTTCCTTTACCGGCTTGCTCCCTGTTCTTCTGCCTGTAATAACCCTGCATGGATTGTTTGAGGCTCCATTCCAGATATTCCATGGAACTGAGCAATAGCGGTACACCTATTTCTTTTCCGCCCAGTATGGTCCGGATGAGGTAAGTATCTGTAGAGTGATCATACTCTACGATGGTCTGTATGTTTTGTGGAGTTCGTAAGTCTGCGGGAAGCGGAATGAGGTCCTGCAAATCAGAAGGGAGGGTTCTGCTTACCGGAAACCTCGGATGGGTCGTCGTATCCGTCAGGGATATCCCCGCTGCTTGTCTCGGGACTGTATTCTGTCCCATGATGAATAAACTGCCTGGCATGGCACATAGCAGTAATAAACAAAGGAAGAATTGCAGACAACGGGACTTCATGATTTGTATGGCGGGTTTACAATCTCTTCAATGCCAGTTTAATTACATGTTCAACGGGAGCTTTAGGTTCTTCCTGTAAAATACCTGTTACCACTTTTTGTGTTGGAGCTTGTGAGAAACCAAGCATGGTAAGGGCAGCGACGGCTTCCTCATGCACGCGTGTCTGTGCGGCAGACAGGGAAGTATCCGGTCGGGACATTCCATCCGTGTCGACGGAACTGCTCTTTATTTTGTCTTTCAAATCCACGATCACCCGTTGTGCCGTTTTTAGTCCGATACCTTTCACCATTTTCAGTAAATTCGCGTTACCTGAGGCTATGGCATTGATTAACTCCGCAGGCGATAGTGCCGATAAAATCATACGGGCGGTGTTTCCGCCGATACCCGAAACGGAAATCAGCAGTAAGAAAAGTTCGCGCTCCTGCTTGTCGATGAAGCCGTAAAGAGTATACGCATCTTCACGGATAGCCTCGTGTATGAACAGCTTGCACTCTTTTTTCCCTTGAAGTGCAGCATAAGTATTTAATGAAATGTTGACGGCGTATCCCAGTCCGTTACAGTCGATAACTGCGGTTGCCGGGCTTAGCTCGACAAGTCCGCCTCTGATGTACTCTATCATAGTACATTATATAACGTGCGCATGCGCGCTATATTGTGTATGTTTCGGGGATAGCGAAAGTAAGCTCTTTTCAAGAAGCCGGATGAGTATGAAAGATCTTATGGTTTGATACAAACCTCCGCATTGACTTTATGATACGGGGTTTATATTACTTTCATCGGTTAGCGTGTGTAGATAATGGAATATTTCCTCTTCTTGTGCCGGATGGAACCAACGAATCTCTTTGTCCCGTTTGAACCATGTCATTTGTTTGCGCGAATAGATGCGTGAATTCTGTTTGATTTTCTCTATGGCGAAATCTCTGCTCCATTTTCCTTCGAAGTAGTTGAACATCTCTTTGTATCCCACTGTATTCAGCGAGTTGAGCGAACGATGTGCATATACTTCGCGCGCTTCTTCTTCAAGTCCTTCTTTCAACATGATGTCCACCCGGTGATTGATACGTTCATACAGCTCTTCCCTGTCCCGGTTTAATCCTATCTTGAGGATGCGGAACGGGCGTATCTTAGATTGCTTCGTACGAAAAGAGGTATAAGTTTTTCCCGTCATGTAGCATATCTCAAGTGCATGAATTACCCGTTTGGGATTTTTGAGATCCACAATCCTGTAATATTCGGGATCAAGCAACTTCAATTCGGCACATAAGTTGTCAAGTCCTTCGGTTTCGTACTTCTGTAACATCAACAGGCGGGTATCAGGGTCAACGGTGGGGATGTCGTCAATTCCCTGACAGACGGCGTCCACATACATCATGGAACCGCCAGTGAGCACCACTGTATCGTGTTCGGCATATAATTCATCGAGCAGTTGCAGAACTTCCGTTTCATATTGAGCTGCACTATAGTAATCGGTAAGTTGCAATGTACCGACGAAGTAGTGTCTCACACGTTTCATTTGGGTAAGGGTAGGAGCTGCCGTTCCTATTTTGAGGTCAGCGTATAACTGTCTGGAGTCGGCGGATATAATACAGGTCTGATAATGCTCAGCAAGCCGTATACTGAGTTCTGTTTTGCCGACTCCGGTCGGCCCGATGAGCACTATCAGGTTCTTCATGCAGTGTATTGGTAGAGAAATCAGATTCTGTCTTCTTCAAAAGACGCATCATTTCCGCCCATATCGAATCCTTCTTCATCGAACTCTTCCAAGTCGAAATCCTGATCTCCATAGAAATTCTCATCCAAATCGAGTGAACCGCTGTTGGATGCCATCTCTTCAAAATCAATGGATTGTTTGGGGGCTTCTCCTGTTTTCTTCGTGCACTTGGCTCCTTTCATCTCTTTTCCTGTGATAATCTCAGAAAGTTCAATGAAGAAACAACGCTCGGTCAGATAGTCGAACACGTAGAGCAGTTTTTGTTTTTCGTCTTCTACCAATTCATTGATAAGCGTTCTGCGCATTACCCAACTGTCCATTTCGGGGTTGTCGTCCATCTCCTCGAGGGTTACTTCTTTTTCCTTTTCCCAATCATCGTCACAAATGAAGAAAGAAGTCATCTGATCGTCGGTGTATCCCACAGACTTGAGAATGATCTCATGAAAATCTTGAAAAGTAGCTTCGGGATCAATCTGTATTTCTCTCAGAAAATCGTCAGTTTCGTCAGAGATAAGCGTAAATCTATAAATCATAAAATCGTTATTTTATAATACCACGTTCGGAGTTACGTATGAAATTAACAATGTAATCGATTTCCGGACCGGAGGGAATTTCTTCTTCAATCTTTTTCAATGCGTCGGTTGTATTGAGCCCGCTTTGATAAATGAGACGATATGTGTTGTGGATATTTTCTATTGTCTCGTTGGAGAATCCGCGTCTGCGCAGTCCCACGATGTTTATACCGCAATAAGCAATCGGATCTCTCCCCGCTATGATATAAGGCGGAATATCCTTGCTGAAGCGAGAACCTCCTTGTAACATCCCATATCCGCCTACCCTGCAGAATTGATGCATCAACACACCGGCACTGATAATGGAATTATCGTCTATGATTATCTCTCCCGCCATTTTCGTGGAGTTGCCAATAATGCAGCCGTTGCCTATTATAGCATCGTGTGCCACATGCACACCTTCCATCAGCAGGTTATTGCTACCTACAACGGTTTTCCCTTTGGCGGCAGTTCCGCGGTTGATGGTAACATTTTCCCGAATGGTATTGTTATCACCTATTTCCGCCGTGGTTTCTTCTCCTCTGAATTTCAAGTCCTGTGGAACAGCTCCGATTACTGCACCCGGAAAGATGGTGTTGTGGTTACCGATTCTGGTTCCGTACAGGATACTCACGTTGGACATGATTTTGTTGTTATCTCCGATTTCCACATTCTTATCTATAAAAACGAATGGGGCAATTTCTACGTTTTCTCCGATTTTTGCTTCGGGATGAATGTATGCTAAGGGACTTATCATAAGTTTCAGTATTGTATGTGACCTGTAAATGTTCGGAATCTTGACCGGACTGAACATTTGCTGGCAAACAATGTGGTAAGTATTAATTATTTTTTGTTGTAACAGGCAAGTTATATACTTTACAAGAGCAACTGCTTTTACTTGTTCTTTACAATCTGTGCCATGAACTCAGCCTCACAAACTACCTTTTCACCCACGAATACATAGCCTTTCATGGTGGAAACTCCACGCCGGATGGGTGCCAACAGCTCAACTCTGAAGAGGAGTGTGTCTCCGGGTACTACTTTTTGGCGGAATTTTACTCCGTCTATTTTCATGAAGTAGGTGGAATAGCTTGCCGGTTCGTCAACGGAATTCAATACCAGCAGACCGCCCACTTGCGCCATGGCTTCGACTTGCAATACACCCGGCATAACGGGTTCCTGCGGGAAGTGTCCTTGAAAGAACGGTTCGTTGGATGTGACATTCTTGACACCGACAATGTAGTTGGCTCCTATTTCGATAACCTTGTCGACGAGTTGGAAAGGATAGCGGTGGGGTAGCAGTTCGCGTATGCGGTTTACATCCATAATCGGCTCACGGCAACAGTCATAGGTCGGTGCCTGTATGTCGTGGAGACGAATTTCTTTTCGCATCTGACGGGCAAACTTATTATTGATGGTATGTCCCGGGCGAGTGGCGATGATACGTCCTTTGATGGGTTTACCTATCAGTGCAAGGTCGCCGATAACATCCAGCAACTTATGGCGGGCACATTCGTTGGCCCATACCAAAGGTTTGTGATTAATGTATCCTAACTGCCGCGCATCCATGTGCGGAACCCCCATGATATCTGCCAGCTTATCATAAGCTTCTTGCGACATCTGACGTTCGTAGATAACGATGGCGTTGTCGAGGTCTCCTCCTTTGATAAGTCCGGCTTGCAACAGGGGCTCTATTTCCCGCACGAAAACAAAAGTCCGGCTTGCTGCCACCTCCTCCTTGAACTTGGACATGTCTTCTAATGTGGCAAACTGGTTGGGGATGATGGTAGAGTCGTAAGAGACAAGGACATTCAGACTGAAGTTTTCATCGGGAAGAACGATGATGGAGGAACCGGTAGATTCATCGCGAAACTCTATTTTGTTTTTGATTATGTAGAAATCCTTTACAGAGTTCTGTTCTACAGTACCTACCCGTTCTATTTCATCGACGTAAAATTGAGAACTGCCGTCCAGTATGGGGAATTCGGGACCATCGACCTGTATCAGACAGTTGTCTATGCCCAACGCGTAAAGTGCAGCCATTCCATGTTCGATAGTGCTTACTTTTGCTCCGTTTTTAGACAAGACCGTACCACGGGTGGTTTCGGTCACATTGTCTGCCACAGCGTCAATTATCGGTTGTCCTTCTAAGTCGATGCGTTGAATCTTATATCCGTGATTGTCAGGAGCAGGGTTGAAAGTAACGGTCAGATCAAGTCCCGTGTGAAGCCCTTTTCCTTTAAGAGAGAAGCTGTCTTTTAGCGTCTTTTGTTTCAGCATGGGTCACTTATTTGTTTTTGTTTTTAAGTTCATTCAATTCTTTGCGGAGTTGGCGGATTTCAGCCAGCATTTCGGGTAGTTGTCGTTGTACGACGGCAGCCTTGAAGAATTGGTTTAGTTCCATTGGCGGAGTCCCTATCAGCTGGCTGTTGTCTTTAAGACTCTTGGGCACTCCGGACTGCGCGCCCAGACTGACCTTGTTTCCGATGTGGATATGCCCTGCGATACCTACCTGTCCGCCGAACATGCACCATTCACCTACTTTGGTGGAACCTGCTATGCCTGTTTGTGCAGCCATTACGGTATGTGCTCCTATCTCGTCATTGTGGGCTATTTGCACCAGATTGTCAAGCTTCACACCTCGGCGAATAAGTGTAGCTCCCATGGTAGCTCTGTCTATACAAGTGTTTGCTCCGATTTCCACATCGTCTTCAATGATAACGATACCGATTTGAGGTATCTTTTCATAGCCCGAAGCAGTGGGTGCAAAACCGAAACCGTCTGCACCGATTACGGCTCCCGAGTGGAGCGTACAGCGATTGCCTATGCGGCAGTCCTGATACACATGCACACCGGAATACAATGTGCAATCATCGCCTATCTTGGCATGGTCTCCCACATAAGTATGCGGATATATACGGGTGTTGTTCCCGATGACCGCCCCCTCTCCGATGCAAGCAAACGGGGCAATGT
The DNA here is from genome assembly GCA_041855205.1 of Bacteroides sp. Taxonomy (GTDB): domain Bacteria; phylum Bacteroidota; class Bacteroidia; order Bacteroidales; family Bacteroidaceae; genus Bacteroides. The sequence continues at coordinate 25,963 of JBHADT010000158.1, read as the reverse complement.
ATACGTTCTCTCCGATTTGAGCATTCGCGCTCACCGAAGCCAATGGGTCTATTCCCTGTTTCTTGGGTTTGCTCTGTTCGTACAGGTTGAGCAACTTGGCTAGGCTCTCGTATGCGTTGTCTACTTTAATTAAAGTAGCTTTTATCTCTTTTTCCGGAACGAAATCCTTGTTTACCAACACAATGCTGGATAGGGTTTCATATATATAAGGTGTGTATTTGGGATTGGAAAGAAAGGAGATGGCGCCGGGAATTCCTTCCTCTATCTTGGCAAAAGTATGTACAACTGCGTGTTCATCTCCAATGATTTCTCCTTGGATTAATGTTGCAATCTGTTTGGCAGAGAACTCCATTTTTGTTCTTGTTTATTATGATTTCAATTCGCAAATAACGGATTTTTTTTTTAGATAACCTTGCTTGCCGATGAATATTTTGTGTTTACGGGTGCAAGCGGTGATAGCATAGATAGTATTTCTTCACCTTTCTGGAGAGAAGGGAGATGTTGAGCATATCGGATGCTTCCGCGATGTTCCGGATGCTTCCGTCCCGGTAAAGAATGTCTATGCTGTCGTCGGCAGGGTCATACATGTTTTTCTCGATGCCGGGGGTAGAGATAAAATATCCGGCTTCTTCCGGAGAAATGCCGAGTTGTTCGCTTATTTGTCCGGTCAGCTCCTCTATTCGTTTAGTTTCAATGGGTTGACTGGAAATTTCCACTTTGAATATCCTGCGATTAATCATCCCGAGACTGAGGGTGGAGAGCACCTTGTCGGGATGTGTACTCCACACCTTCAAGGCTGTCCAGATGTCATTGTCGTCGAGCTGGATGAAGTGCTCCAGGCATTCGGGGTTGTTATAGAAAGTTTCCCGGTTGATGTTGTTGTACAGGAAAAAACGAAGTGCGGGAGAGGCGAATAAGTCGACTCCACGGCTTGCGAGTTCTTTTGCCCGCAGCAGTGTGCTGATGAGCATACGTTCGTGCGCCACACAGGTTTTGTGCAGATATACCTGCCAATACATCAGCCGTCGTGCTGTAAGGAAATTTTCAATGGAATAGATGCCTTTGGATTCCACCACGAGGTGGTCGTCTTTCACATCGAGCATTTTTATGATGCGTGCCGAACCTATGTTTCCTTCGGTAACGCCGGAGTAGAAACTATCCCGGCGTAGATAATCCATGCGGTCCATATCGAGTTGTCCGCTTACAAGCTGATGCAGGAAACGTTTGGGATATTCGTCTTTAAAAATCTGAATGGCAAGCGTAAGGCTGCCGTTCATCTCTTTATTGATGCGTTCCATCAGCAAAAGCGAAATAGCTTCGTGCGACACACCCTTTACGATGGTATCTTCCAGCACATGGGAGAATGGACCGTGTCCGATGTCGTGCAGCAGGATGGCGGCTTGCACGGCCTCCGCTTCACTGTCGAAGATGAAGTGCCCTTTGGCGGTGAGGTGTTGAATAGCCTCACTCATCAGATGGAAAGCTCCCAGCGAATGCTGAAAACGGGTGTGTTGTGCACCGGGATAGACGACAGACGAAAGCCCCAGTTGCTTGATGCGGTTCAGACGTTGCAAAAGGGGATGCCTTACCAAATCGTAAAGCAACCCCTTGGGAATGTTGATGAATCCGAATACCGGATCGTTAATAATCTTACGTTCGTGCATTTTCTCAGAGAATTGCCTTTAACTGTTCCGCCATCTCTTGTTGCACTTCCTGAGCCGCATTTCGTGCGGCAACGGCAAAGTTCTCCGTCTTGTCGGCATAGATGATTCCCCGGCTGGAATTGACTATCAGTCCGCAGGTACTGTTCATTCCATATTTGCATACCTCCTCCAGCGAACCGCCTTGCGCACCCACTCCGGGTACCAGTAGGAAATGTTCCGGAACGATTTTGCGGATATCCTCGAAAGCGCGTCCTTGTGTGGCGCCTACGACGTACATCATCTGCTCTTCGCTTCCCCATTTCCGGGATTGACAGAGCACTTTCTCGAAGAGACGTTCGCCGTTGGCGTCTTCGGTAAGCTGGAAGTCGTGCGAACCTTTGTTGCTGGTAAGAGCCAGCAGAATGACCCACTTTCCGGCATAGGTAAGAAAGGGAGTCACACTGTCTTCGCCCATGTAGGGAGCCACGGTCACCGAGTCGATGTCGAGCTCTTCGAAGAACGTACGCGCATACATGGCTGAGGTGTTTCCGATATCGCCCCGTTTGGCATCGGCGATGATGAATTGATCGGGATATTGTTGTTTGATGTATTTTACGGTCTTTTCAAAAGCAATCCATCCTTTCACCCCCATGCTTTCGTAGAAAGCCAGATTGGGCTTGTAAGCGATACATAAATCTTCCGTAGCGTCGATAATGGCTTTGTTGAACGCGAAGATGGGGTCTTCTTCACTCAGCAGATGTTGGGGAATTTTTTGGATGTCGGTGTCGAGTCCCACACAGAGAAAGGAGTGTTTACGTCTGATATTTTCGAATAACTGTTGTCTGTTCATTGCTTGGATTGTTGGTTCAAGAGTATGTTTATAGTTCGCTTTCTTTCAGTCGTTCCGCATTTTCCGCTACAATGAGATGGTCGATACAGTCCTGTATATCACCGTCCATGAAAGCGGAAAGATTGTAGATGGTGTAGTTGATGCGATGGTCGGTGATACGCCCTTGCGGATAGTTGTAAGTGCGTATCTTCGCCGAGCGGTCACCGGTGCTTACCATTGTTTTGCGTTTGGACGCGATGTCATCGATATATTTCTGATGCTCTTTGTCGTAGATGAATGTACGCAGGCGAGCGAGCGCCCGTTCCTTGTTCTTGGGTTGGTCGCGGGTTTCGGTACACTCTATCAGAATTTCCTCGACCGCTCCGGTGATGGGATTCTTCCAGTTGTATCGCAGACGCACGCCCGATTCCACCTTGTTTACATTCTGTCCGCCCGCGCCACCGCTCCGGAAAGTATCCCATTTAATTTCTCCTTCGTTGATTACCACATCGAACTCTTCGGCTTCGGGCAGCACGGCGACCGACGCGGCGGAGGTGTGTACGCGCCCCTGTGTTTCGGTGGCGGGTACGCGCTGTACGCGGTGTACACCCGATTCGTATTTCAGTGTTCCGTACACGTTGTCGCCCGTTACGGAGCAGATGATTTCCTTGAAACCGCCTGCTGCTCCTTCGTTTACGCCGGAAACCTCCATACGCCAACCTTTCGTCTCGCAATATTTGGAGTACATGCGGAAGAGGTCGCCGGCAAAAATGGCGGCTTCATCTCCTCCCGTACCTCCACGAATTTCAAGGATAGCGTTTCGGCTGTCCTGCGGGTCGGCAGGTACGAGCAGAAGTTTTATCCGCTCTTCCAGCTCGGGTTGGCGGGTCTGACAGATATCGAGTTCCTCGCGTGCCATCTCTTTCATTTCGGCATCGGTTTCATTGGCGAGTATCTCTTTTGCCTCGTCGATTCCCGATAATATCCGGATGTATTCCTTGCGGGCGTCCATCAGGTCGCCCAGTTCTTTATATTCTTTGGTGAGCTTTACGTAGCGTTTCTGATCGGCAATCACTGCGGGGTCGGTGATCAGTGTGGAGACTTCCTCGAAGCGGGCTACGAGTCCGTCGAGTTTGTCGAGTATGTTGTTGGTTTCTGCCATATTATGTTTTATATTGGTAATCTATCCGTGCCGGACATGGCGGAGGCGGTAAGTGCCATGCCATTGACTTATTCCGGAGGTTTCTTGCGGTTGGTTTGAGGGTCAGTATCTGAATTCTCCGAATTCGCTTTTAATGATCAATTCTTTCTTATCGCTTTCTTCGATACGCCCCACAATCTGTGCGTCGATGTCAAAACTCCGCGAGATGGCAATGACTTCCGCGGCATATTCGGGTGAGAGGTAGACCTCGAGGCGGTGTCCCATGTTAAATACTTTGTACATTTCCGCCCAGTCCGTGCCGCTTTGTTCCCGGATAACTCTGAACAGAGGAGGTACGGGAAACAGATTGTCCTTTATCACGCGCATGTTGCCCACGAAGTGCAACACTTTGGTTTGTGCCCCGCCCGAGCAATGTACCATACCGTGGATATGCGGACGAAGCGCATCGAGTAGTTTCTTAACAACGGGCGCATAGGTGCGGGTGGGAGAGAGCACGAGCCTGCCGGCATCGAGCGGGGAGCCCTCCACCGTGTCTGTCAGTTTGAGCCCGCCACTGTATACCAACTCTTCGGGCACGTTTCCGTCGTAGCTTTCGGGATATTTTTGCGCGAGGTATTTGGCAAAGACGTCATGGCGTGCACTGGTAAGCCCGTTGCTGCCCATGCCTCCGTTGTACTCTTTCTCGTAGGTGGATTTGCCGTATGAAGCTAAGCCTACGATGACGTCGCCCGGACGGATATTGGCGTTATCTATCACATCGCTCCGCTTCATGCGGCAGGTTACGGTAGAGTCAACGATGATGGTGCGAACCAAATCGCCCACGTCGGCGGTCTCACCTCCCGTGGCGTACACGCCCACACCCATCTCGCGAAGTTCAGCCAGCAGTTCATCCGTCCCGTTGATAATGGCGGAAATGACCTCGCCGGGAATTAACAGCTTATTTCTTCCGATGGTGCTGGATACGAGTATGTTATCCACGGCACCCACGCAAAGCAAGTCGTCGATGTTCATGATAAGCGCATCCTGTGCGATACCTTTCCATACGGAGAGATCTCCCGTTTCGCGCCAGTACGTGTATGCGAGACTGGACTTGGTTCCTGCCCCGTCGGCATGCATGATGTTGCAGTATTCCGGATCTCCCCCCAATATGTCGGGAATTATTTTGCAGAAAGCCTGCGGAAAGATGCCCTTGTCGATATTCTTGATGGCATTGTGTACATCTTCTTTCGATGCGCTTACGCCTCGCATCATGTATCGTTGGTTGCTCATGAGGTTGATATGTTTATTGTCAATGGATGTGCAAAGATAATGATTATTGTTCAGATTGTCTTGCACTCCGGGAAGGAAATACGGGAGTGGACACAGGTCTCTGTCCTGCTTCGACGTGCCTGTGCTTACTGTAAATAAATCCCGTTTGAGTTTCACATATTACAGATGAAAGATATGGATTTTACATCGTGTGGCAGAACACTCTTTGTGTCGTACTTTTACGACACGGGTCTTTTGTCCGAACCGCACCTGTGTGGTTCGAATACCGTACAAAGAGTGTTCCTCCCTCGTTTTATATACGTTTATAATTTGTTGTAAATAAAGTAATTATGAAAGTTGTAGGAGATTCGTTTCCTCCGTTGCCGGGAAGCTCGTGCGGAATCCATACGAGAGGTAAGTTCATCCGTATGAAAAAACTCATCCGTTTCTTGCAACTGCCTGAAGTGAGTGTGTATGATTTCTTCGGGAAAATTACCGGAAGCCGGTATGAATTCCCGGTCATGGATGAAACGAAAAAGGTTTTTAGCGGGCATTAAAACGATATCCGGCTCCTACCATCAGGTGGTTGGGGAGATGGAAGCGAAACAACTGATAGCCGACATGAAGAAAAACGCTGCGGGTGAGTGAAGCTTTGAGGGCAGCTATTTGGTAAAAGCCTTGCGTGTCTTTGCTTTTCTGATAAAGATTGTATCCGATACCTATGTTTATAGAGAAAATAGGCATCACCAGCTCGCCGCGAACAGAAAGTCCGATGTTTATTTGTTCTTTGAAAGGCGGACGGTAGAACTTGATGCCATTCTGCTCATCCACTTCTGCCACATGTTCCCGAAGGTTGGCGCTCTGATCATACTGTCCGTCGAGAGAGATTCCGGTACGGAAAGAACGGCTGGGATTGTACATGGGACTGAAATTGAACCCTGCCACTCCAAACGAACCGGGGAGCAGGAACGGATTTCCTTCGTGAATCATTCCTTTGCACTTCAAGCCTCCGTACAGAATCAAGTCGTAGCTCATATAACCCGCTCTTTTTTCGTAAACCGGTGTTTGGGTTGGGGGAGCGGATGTTGCAGGCAATTGTGTCAAACAGTGTGTCAAGCCTATTCTTGCCCCGATGGTGTTCACCCCCGAATTGGGGTAGCGTGTGTTTCCGTTAGAGAAGTGTGTGAGGTCTATCCCGGCGGTAAGTCCCCACAGGGGATTGAACTTCCAGTTCAGAAAAAAGCCCAGATTGATGTAGGCGTTCACTTTGGAGCCTATGATACTGCCGGGCGAGTTAAAGTCGACCTTATGCTTTTTCCATCCGAAAGATGCGCCGAAGTTCCATTCGTAGTCGAGGGAAAGCACGGGAGAGAGACTGCCTATGCGCGAAGACTGGAATACATATATGGCAACAGGATTTCCTATCTCCCGTTTATTGAAGAAAGTATTGTATGAAAGCCCTATCCCTTGGTTTGCATGCGGGTACAGACTGCCCTGTCGTGTATGCGGGTTGTATTGGAAACCGTACTTCAAGTGTGCGGAGAATGCTTCCGTCATTCGTTTCCCTTTCAGGTTTTCGCCTCTGAACAGCGCATTGGTAGGGACAAGATACGCAGGGCGAAGATCGAAGCCGATATACTGCCGTACGGCCGGAGAAACGGAGCGAGCCGTATCGGCACTTTCTTCGGCAACCACCGGAATCAATGGCAGGTATGTGACGAAAAGAATAAGAAGGAATTTGTGGAAAAAACTCATTGTTTGCCGGTTTTATTCTCTCATGTCGCATGAATGCCATCCGTACCGTCTTCTCCGGTCAGGCTCAGTTTGTCAACGAGAGGTTCTATGGAGGCTGCAAGGACATGGTTGTTATCGGTTGCAGCACAGAAAGCCGGAAGGAGAATAAGCAGTATTCTTACAGCCGGATTCATTGCCTTTAAGTCTTCATTGTAAAGAATCTTCTGGCAAAAGTAACAGAAAAGGCACGTCACACAAAGGAGAAGTGCCTTTTTGTTGTTAAATCTCGTTAAGCTTCGATTGCTTAGAATTCAACTTTCGGAGCTTGCTCGGCACCTGCCGCCGCTTCGAAATATGCTCGTTTCTCAAACCCCAGCAAACCGGCAATGACGTTCTTAGGGAAACGCCTGATGGCTGTGTTGAAACTCTTTGCCGCATTGTTGAAGTTGGTGCGTGCCACGTTGATGCGGTTCTCCGTACCTTCCAATTGAGCCTGCAACTCCAGAAAGTTTTGGTTAGCCTTCAGATCGGGATAGTTTTCCGTAATGGCAAGCAGCTTGCCCAAGGCAGTGGTTACGTCACCTTGCGCTTTTTGATATTCGGCAAGCTTTTCAGGAGTGAGATTGTCGGCGTCTACCTTGATTTGAGTAGCCCGGCTACGTGCCTCTACCACTCCTTCCAGTGTCTCTTTTTCGTGTGAAGCGTATCCTTTTACTGTACTCACGAGATTAGGTATTAAGTCGGCGCGACGTTGATACTGGGTTTCTACATTCGACCACTCTCCGTTTACGTTTTCTTCCATGCTGACCAGTCCGTTGTAGCTGCTGATACCCCAGATGGCAAGTACGGCGATGATTGCAATAAGTCCGATTGTTGATTTTTTCATGTTCATTCTTTTTATTGAGTAATACAAATAGTTTCGTTACATTTGTGTCAGAAACGCGTACCCGCACCTCCTCCGCCTCCTCTTCCGCCTCCGAAAGACCCCCCTCCGAAACCTCCTCTTCTGCCGGAAAAGCTTCCGCCGGGGAAACCTCCTCCGCCGAATATGACAGGACCTCCGCCTCCTCCTCTTCGGTAGTTCTCGTCGTATGTTGTAAAGCGGCGAACTACTTTTTGTCCGCAGTTTAAGCAGACATAAGTCACGTCCTCTGTTTTTATTCCTTGTTGTAGAGATACAACTTTACTGTCACTGCGTTGCAACTTTCTTTTCCCGCAGTTGGGACACTTGTATGCAAAATACGCTATGAAACCCATTGCCACGGAGATTAGTATAATCCCTATTATCAGCAGAAAAATGATGAAAGAAAAATCCTCCTCCGTTTCCGCATTATCGTTTGTCATGCTTCCGTCCAGACGGGCGCATACGGCTCGAATTCCCTCGACCATACCGGTATCCCAATTGCCCGTCTTAAGGTGGGGAACCATTTTCTGGATCTGAATACGTTTACAGATAGCATCCGGCAAGTCTCCTTCCAGCCCGTAGCCGGTGTAGAACTGAATGCAACGCTGGTCTGTGACCAGTAGGATGACCAGTCCGTTGTCTTTCCCTTTCTTGCCCACACCCCATTCATTGAGTAGCCGGTGTGAGAAGTCGAAGCAGTCGGCTTCACCGATCGAGGGGAGCACTGCCACTACGGTTTCTATTCCCGTTTGTTGCTCTAATGTGTGCAACATGCGGTCTATACTGTCGCAAGCAGCCTCCGAAAGAATACCGGCTGGATTGGATACGTAGCGGGTTTTGTCCTGTAAACGTACTTTGGGAATATTGTGGATAGTGTATGTTTGCTGTGCCTGTAAAATGGTAAGCAGGCATAAACCGAGCAGTAGAATAATGGAGCGTTTCATACCATTTGTATTTTGCATGCTGCTAAGATAAAGAAAATCAGTGAATATACTTATCGGTGAAGTTCCTAACCCATGAGGTGTACGTTTCCGGATGGTCCCTGTATGCCATGGCATGGGATGAACCGGGGGCAATCCACAATTCTTTCAGACCGGATTTGGCTTCAAACAAGCGGTACACCATCCATGTAGGGACGTAGGTATCTGCTTCTCCATGAATAAAAAGCATGGGCAGGTCGCATTTTCTTACCTGTTCCAATGCAGAGGCTTCACGGAAGTTCCAACCGTAAATGATGTCGCACAGCAAACTGGTGGTGTACATGAGCGGAAAGGGGGGAAGCCCGAATTGATTCTTCAGCTCGTGCGAAAACTCGTCCCACACGCAGGTATAACCGCAATCTTCTACAAAACATTTTACGTATTCCGGAAGCTTTTCGCCCGACAGCATCATGGTAGTTGCGGCTCCCATTGATATTCCGTGTACCACCATTTGCGTCGTGCGGTGGAGCGTGTCGTTTTTTTCACTGTCGGATTGTCCGAATATGCCGTTGGCTATGCCCAACCATTGTAGTATGTCCAGACGGTCTTTCCATCCCATCCGTATATGCTCTCCTTCACTCAATCCATGGTTGTGCAAATCAGGTAACAAGATGTTGTATTTCAATTTCTTATTGTACAGATAACCTATCATCAGCATGCGAATGGCATTATCCGTGTATCCGTGCACTATAAGCGCCGTTTTGCAGGTGGGTTCCGGTGCGGCGGCATAGAGGGCGTGCAGTCGTTTGCCTTCTTTATTTACAATGAAGGTGTCTCTGATGGCGTTATTTTCTTGAAGACTGTCCAACCAGGGCTTTATGTGTGGGTATTCATCATGCATGTAATCATAGGAAGCTGTGAGGTCTTTTCCTTTGTTCTGCTTCGGTCTTAGCGAATAAGCAAGCATATAGAAACCGCTTCCTGCGAGCACGACGACAACCGTCAGCAGTGCGATAGCCAGGCTGTATCCTGCTTTCCTTTTCATCTCGAATTATTTATGCCAGATTTCCCATGCGGCAAAAGCCTGTAGCAACAGCATTTCAAGTCCGTTCTTGGTGACAGCTCCTTGAGCCGCCCCCTTTTTCATAAAGAGGGTTTCATTGGGGTTGTACAGTAGGTCGTACAGGAGATGTTCCGGGGTTAACAGCTCGTAGGGAATATCGGGACAGAGGTCTACTTTCGGATACATTCCCACCGGTGTACAGTTGACGATGATCGTGTGAGTTCGCATTACTTCCGCACTCAACTCCTCGTAAGTCAGCATATCGGGTGTCTTTTTAGTGCGCGATACGAATACGCATGTTATCCCCAATCTTGTCAGACCATGATATACAGCCTTGGACGCTCCTCCTGTTCCCAGTATCAACGCACGTTTGTGGTGAGGTTGCAGCAGCGACCGGATGGATTCCGTGAATCCTATGATGTCCGAATTATAACCTACTAATTTCACTTTACCTTTCTGACGAATAATCTTTATTACATTGACAGCGCCGATAGAAGCAGTGTCTTTGTCGAGCTCGTTTAAGAAAGGGATTACTTGTTCTTTGTAGGGAATGGTTACGTTCAATCCGCAAAGGTCGGGCGTGTCTTCAATGATTCTGCGAAAATCTTTGATGTCGGCGATTTCATAGTTGATGTATTCGGCATTGATATTTTCCGATTTGAATTTCTCATTGAAGTATCCGATGGAAAATGAATGTTTGAGCGGATACCCTATTAAGCCGTATTTCTGCATAATGAATGAATTAGTTAGTATACTATTTTCGTGCCATATAAAGTGTACATATACCAAAAGTCAGTCTGTTGAAATTCACCTCCTTGAAGCCTGCCCGGAGGATGGCTTCTTTCATTACTTCGCCTTGCGGGAAAGCTTGGATGCTTTTCGGCAGATAAATATAGGCGTTATTGTCTTTCGACATGAACTTCCCAAGCAAGGGAATGATTGCTTTCGAGTAAATATTGAACAACTGTTTCATGGGGAAGCGGTCGGGAGCGGACAATTCCAGTATGATTAAATGTCCTTCACTCTTTAGTACGCGGCATATCTCGGACAGACCTTTATCCAGGTTCTCGAAATTGCGAATGCCGAAAGCTACGGTTACGGCATCGAATTTATTGTCGGAAAAAGATAGAGCGGTGCAGTCTTCCCGGGAAAAAGAGATTTTATCCGAAAGCCCTTTCCGTTTTACTTTTTCACGTCCCACATTCATCATTCCTTCTGATATGTCGATGCCGGTCAGCGCATCCGGATTCAATTCCTTGCAGGCAAGTATGGCAAAGTCTCCCGTACCGGTGGCTACATCCAGCATCTGTTTGGGATGGAAAGGTTTCAGCAACTTTATCGCCTTGCGACGCCAACTGCAATCAATGCCCAGTGAAAGTGTGTGATTCAACTTATCGTAATCGGCAGCAATCTTATCGAACATTTCTTCCACCTGCTCGCCTTTATTGCTTTCCTTGTCATAAGGTTTGATGTCTTCTTGAGGATATTTCATGGGGCTATAACAATTGGGTAAGTAATATTTGACGACTTAGGTACATCACTTCAAATGTTCTTTCCTAACAACAATGGAGTGCCCGGTTTCCTCATCGGGAGGAAAAATAGCCGGACAATGAACTTCGATGAAAAGGAAACAGGCGGTCGAGGATAAACAGTGTGTCTGTCTTTCCTCAGCCGCCGTGCATGCCGATTGTTAAATCAGGGCAGCCGTTACTTGGCATTCGATACGTTCCGCTATGCCGTCCGTATCCTCTTTCATGAACTTTTCGCCGGTGATATGTTCATAAAGTTCAATGTATCGCTCGCTAATGGAAGCAACGATTTCATCCGTCATTTCCGGTACCTGTTGTCCTTCTTTTCCTTGGAATCCGTTTTCCATGAGCCATTCTCTCACAAATTCTTTTGATAATTGTTTCTGTGGTTCCCCTTTTTCAAAGCGTTCTTGATAACCTTCCGAATAGAAATAGCGGCTGGAATCCGGGGTGTGTATCTCGTCCATCAGGTAAATGACCCCATTGTGCTTGCCGAATTCATATTTGGTATCTACCAGAATCAAGCCCCGCTCCGCAGCGATTTCGGATCCTCTTTTAAAGAGGGCCAGTGTATATTTCTCCAGTAAGGCATATTCTTCGGGGGTAGCAAGACCTTTTGCCAATATTTCCTCTTTGGATATATCCGCATCGTGTTCACCTATTTCCGCCTTGGTGGTTGGGGTGATGATAGGTTCGGGGAAACGCTGGTTTTCTTTCATCCCTTCGGGTAGTTTCACGCCGCAGATCTCGCGTACACCGCTTTTGTATGCCCGCCATGCACTTCCGCATAAATAGCCTCGTACAATCATTTCGATGGGGAAACCTTCGCAGAGTACGCCCACTGTTACCATGGGGTGGGGAGTAGACAGTTTCCAATTAGGACAGATGTCGGCAGTGGCATCCAGAAATTTGGCGGCTATCTGGTTAAGCATTTGTCCCTTGAAAGGGATTCCTTTGGGGAGTACCACGTCAAAAGCCGAAATGCGGTCAGTGGCTACCATGACCAGTTTGTCTCCGTTGATGTTATACACATCGCGAACCTTTCCGTGATATACGCTTTGCTGTCCCGGAAAATTAAAATCTGTTTGAGTTAATGCTTTCATCTTCTATTTCTATGATTATTACACGTTCACTGTCTGTTTTGAAACAGGGGTAAGGCGCTCTTTCTCAAATTTCTCATATGCATCGACAATCCGTTCGACCAGTTTATGGCGAACGATATCTTTCTTGTTCAGTTCAATGAAAGAGATTCCCTTTACGCTTTTCAGGATACGGAGCGCCTGTACCAGTCCCGAGGTTTGTGACGGGGGAAGGTCTATCTGTGTCATGTCTCCGGTTACGATCATCTTGGTATTCATGCCCATGCGGGTCAGGAACATTTTGATTTGCTGGATGGTGGTGTTCTGCGCCTCGTCCAGAATTACTACGGCATCGTTCAGCGTGCGTCCCCGCATGAAGGCGAGCGGTGCTATCTGAATCACATTCAAGTCCATGTATTCTTTCAGTTTGGTGGCCGGAATCATGTCTTGCAACGCATCGTACAAAGGTTGCAGATAGGGGTCTATTTTATCTTTCATGTCTCCGGGCAGAAATCCGAGTTTCTCGCCGGCTTCTACGGCGGGGCGACTGAGAATTATTTTCTTTACTTCTTTGTTTTTCAGTGCACGTACGGCAAGTGCGATGGCGGTGTATGTTTTTCCCGATCCGGCAGGACCTATAGCGAACACCATATCGTTCTTATTGAATCCTTCGACGAGTTTGAGCTGGTTGTCACTGCGTGGAATAATGGGTTTCCCCGTCACGCTGAATACAATGACGTTACCCGACTTTTCCGCCTGCGGAGCATTGCCCTTAATGATGTCTATAATGACTTCTTCTTTGAGTGAATTGTACTCGGCACAATATTTCTCGAGTTTGACGATACTTTCCTCGAACGCGCACATCTCTTCTTCATCTCCCATTACTTTAATGACGTTACCGCGTGCTACGATACGCAGTTTGGGATATAAAGCTTTTATCAACTGCATATTGGTGTTGTTTACACCGTAGAATATAACCGGGTCTGTTTCTTCGAGTACAATGAGTTTCTCTATCATTAATCTTCGGGTAGGATTGGTGTTTGTTCAATAAATATGTATACAAAAAATGTATTCAACCTTCCCGGGTTCTTTCGTGGGGTTGCTTCCTTTTCGTCCACCTCGTTCGTATGTCTCATAAAACAGGAAAAAACACAGAAATTATCAGTTGATGGCAGACCGGACAAGTGTTGAAATATCTTTTGAAATACCTTGCAAAATTAATGAAACGTTTGGATAGTCGCTCTTCTTTTACCTGTTTTTTGTTTTCTTGCACTAAACATATATTCCTTTGGCAGAGTTTGCTACACGGTTTTGTTCTTTCTGATTTCTGTACAATTCTTTTTTTCCGTTCATCGGAACAAGGTAATGTTTCCTCCGTCCGAGAAAGCGTGTTCTTGCAGAAAGAACCGTGTCATTTCAGCCGCTTCCGGCAATCCTTCCTCTCCGCCGTAACTGTTTATGATAATCAGGATGTGGCGGGTGTCCAAATCTATTTTGGTGCGTTCGTGGTCGCTGGTAGGTGTGCCGATTCCTCCGACCGTATCCCGGTATACGGGTAGTCCTTCTATATTCAGTGTGCCTCGTCCGATTCCTATAAACGGCTCCCCGGCTCGCCCTATGCCCAGTTCGAGTGAATCTCCCTGTATTTTGTCGGCATCAAATCCGCCGATGGAGAACCCGGTGCGCAGGGAAACAAGATTGATTAGGTCTACCAGTGTATCTATCCGATAGAGCTCTATGCCTCGCAGAAGACGACGACGCAGCGCTTCCGCGGAAGGTCGGTATCGTCCGGGGTCTTTGCCGCAACGTTTGTATGCCTCACGGGTGGCGGCGATTGCCGGTTGCGTTTTGATGTCGCTCAACTGAACGGAAGAGGTCAACTCGCGGGTAAATTGCGCTATATCTTCCCAAAGCAGGGGAGAGAAGGGTGTGTTTTTAACTTCTGCGCATATCGCCGCTCCCCTAAACTCCGGACAGCGCGTTTTGATTGGATTGGAAACTGTGATGGTGAACATTTTCAAGAATTGTTTATTTGTATACCCGAGAGAATTCGTCCCGAATTGATTCCCAGACGTCTTGCCGAGAAGAAGTCTTCGTGTCGCGAATAAGTGCATATTCCCGCAGTTTGTATTTGGTTGCCGGGAATACCGCACTCCAGCAGTTGCAGACGGTTGGCAGCCCAGAGGTCGATGTGGTGTTTGTGTGTGGAGGGGTTCCATTCGGCGATATATTCCATCGGGAAACCCTCTTTACGGAAAGTTTCGTACACCTCTTCTCCCACTTCGAAGGCAGGCAGGGAAATACCGGGACCAATGCACGCCACCATGTCATCGCCTCGAGTGCCGTAGCGGGTATACATCTCATTGAGTGTGTGGCAGACTATGCGATTTACCGTACCTCTCCATCCTGCGTGTGCGATGCCTATCGCCCGGTTTGCAGGGTCGTAGAATATCACGGGAATGCAGTCGGCAGTAGAAACGCACAGGCAATAGCCTGCACGGTCGCTGACCAATGCATCCACACCTTGCAGCATAGATGCTCGTTCGCTATCGGAGGCGTGCAAATAATCGTCGTCGATGGCAAGCACCCGCGTGCCGTGTACTTGAACCGGGATTACAAGTTCGTGTGGAGGATGGGGAATAAGGCTATGAAGCAACGCTTGATTCCGCGCTACGCATTCTGTGTCGTCGCCGGTGTAGGGCGTGCAGTTGAAAGAAGCATAGTTTCCTTTTCCACATCCGCCGTGCCGTGTGGTGGTAAAACAAAAAATGTCGGGATACGAAGCCATAAGTTCATATCCCAACATGCTATTGTCCAGGGAAAGAGAAATCATCGGTCGTCTTCCTCCCAATCTTCCTCGTATTCAAAGTCTTCCAAATCTTCTGCATCCTCTTCGTCTTCTCCGAGGGTGTAGCCGAGCTCTTCATCTTCGCCCATATCCTGCAACTCTTGTCGCAGGATATGAATGTCTTTGGGGCGATGAACAATATCTGCGATGCGGTTGGTCTCTTTGTTTAGCTCCTCCCAAAGTATGTCTTTCAGAACAGAGATACCCAGCCCTGTTACGGAAGAGATGAATACATGAGGCACGTTTAAGGGTAATGCCGCCTCTATTTCATCCATCAATTCCTGATCCAGCATGTCGGACTTGGTGATGGCGAGTACCCGTTGCTTATCCAGAATCTCGGGATTGAAATTGCTTAGCTCGTTGAGAAGGATTTCATATTCGCGTCCGATGTCATCGCTGTCTGCCGGTACCATGAACAGTAGGATGGAATTGCGCTCGATGTGACGCAGAAATCTCAGTCCCAAGCCTTTCCCTGCACTTGCCCCTTCGATGATTCCGGGGATGTCTGCCATGACAAACGATTTGTTTTCGCGGTAAGAAACAATGCCGAGGTTGGGTTCGAGGGTGGTGAAAGGATAGTTGGCTATTTTGGGTTTGGCGGCAGAAACGACTGAGAGCAGAGTGGATTTACCCGCATTGGGAAATCCTACAAGACCTACGTCGGCAAGCAGTTTCAGTTCCATGATAACGGTCAGTTCCTGCATCGGTTCGCCGGGTTGTGCAAAGCGGGGAGCCTGACGGGTGGCGGTTCTGAAATGCCAATTGCCCAATCCTCCCCTTCCGCCTTTCAGCAGAATGACCTCTTGCTCGTGTTCGGTGACATCGCAGATATATTCTCCCGTTTCGGCGTTGTAGACTACCGTCCCGCAAGGTACTTCGATAATTTTGTCTTCGCCGTCTTTACCGAAACTCCGGTTTTTCGAGCCGGATTCGCCGTGTCCCGCCATGGCATGACGGTCATATTTCAGGTGAAGCAGGGTCCAATAGTTGCGGTTACCCCGCAAAATCACATGTCCTCCTCTTCCGCCGTCTCCGCCGTCGGGACCTCCGTTGGGTATGTATTTCTCACGCCTCATGTGCGTAGAACCCCTTCCGCCCTTTCCGGAGCGGCAATATATCTTTACGTAGTCTACAAAATTGGATTCAGCCACGGGAAAGATTCAATAAGTGAGTAATATGTTTTTATTCTCCGATTGCCTTGCACACTTGAGCAAATATTTCTTCCATTTGCCCTTGTCCCTTGATGTGGTGGTAGGTTCCGTCTGCCTTGTACCAGTCGATGAGCGGGGCAGTTTGCGAGTGATACACTTGAAGACGTTTTTTAATGGTTTCTTCGTTGTCGTCGGCACGTCCCGAATCTTTCCCCCGTTTGATGAGGCGGGTCATGAGTTCTTCTTCGGGAACGTCGAGATCAATCATGACACTTACTTTTGTCCCTCTTTCCGCGAGCATCTTTTTCAATGCTTCCGCTTGTGCGATGGTACGTGGAAAGCCGTCGAAGATTACCCCTTTGCTGTTCTTGATACCGTCGAACACACCGGCTAAAATATCTATCATCAGTTCGTCGGGAATGAGTTGTCCCTGATCGATGTAACCTTTTGCCGTGATTCCCAATGGTGTGTTGTTTTTGATTTCGGCACGCAATACGTCGCCGGTTGAAATGTGGTTGATGCCGTATTTGGCTACAATTCGTTCGCTTTGTGTTCCCTTGCCGGAGCCGGGAGCACCGAAGATTACAATGTTTAACATCTTTGTAGTTGTTGTTTTATTAGATTCCTTATAGATATATAGTCCCCTCTAACCAAGGTGCACGTTATTCCACTACGGTATATATGTCGGGGTAGTTGCGTCCTTCTCCATCATAGTCCAAGCCATAACCTACGATAAAATCGTTGGGGATGTTCATGGCAACATAGTCGATGTTCAACTCGACTTTCAGTTTTTCCGGTTTCACCAGCAGAGAAGCGATGTGTATCTTTTGCGGGTTGCGCGTGCCGAGTGTTTCAAGCAGGCGTTGCATGGTAAGTCCGGTGTCAATGATGTCTTCCACAATGACGACCGTGCGTCCGGTAAGATCTTCGTTTATCCCGAACACTTCCTTTATGACCCCTGTGGATGAGATTCCTTGATAGGAAGCCAGTTTCACGAAAGATACTTCGCAGGGGATGGTTATCTTTTTCAGCAGATCGGAGGTGAACATGAACGAACCGTTCAGTACGCTGATGAACAACGGATTTTTACCTGCAAGGTCACGGTTTATTTCATCAGCGACACGGGATACTTCTTTCAAAATCTCATGTTCTCTGATGGAAACTGCGAACTTTTTGTCTTTGATTTGTATGATATCCATATGGGAAGAATATTTTAAAGTTGCGACAAAAATACAATTTTTCTTCCACATCATGTATCCGTAACGGTATCGATTTTCCTTTTTTAGTGTTTTGTATCTTCCTGGTAAAAACTTGATGGAATTGTTTCCGTCCGGAGAAAACCGGTGAAATGTGCCGTGATGGCAGGCTTCAAATCGTGTCGGGGGAACACCTTTTGTGTGGTACTTTTACGACACAGGCTTCTTACTCGAACCGTACCTGTGTGGTTCGGCTACCGCACAAAGGATGTTCCACAGGCTGTGTTTGCCTTGTTTTCCGGAACTCGAACATCGTATCTTCAGTTTCCTGTGTATCAATACATTGCATTGAACGGTTTTAAGCCTCCCTTATGTACGCGATAATCTCTCCCGGATTTACGCAAACCCTATAAATCCTTCATGTGAAAATCTTGCCTCTCATATCTCTGAAATGAGTCGGCCATACACTTGCTTTTCCCTGCGATTCACGGTATATTTGTTGGCGGAAGAACCATCGCCACAAACCATCAAACGAACGGAAAATGAAAATATTCCTTACACGCGACATCAAAACATTGGACTCCCGCACCATTGAATACGAACCCATAAGTTCCATCGATCTGATGGAGCGGGCGGCACGCGCACTCACCGAAGCCATAACAGAACGTTGGGGAGAAGAAACACCTGTGGCTGTGTTTGCCGGACCGGGGAATAACGGCGGAGATGCACTCGCCGTGGCGCGCATGTTGGGCGAACTGGGCTATGAGGTAGAGGTGTATTTGTTTGATACGCAGGGAAAACTAACACCCGATTGCGAAATAAACAAGGAGCGTCTGGAAGGTGTGCCGGGAGTTACGCTGCATGAAATCACGTCTCAGTTCGTTCCACCCGTACTCACCGCCTCTCATCTGGTACTCGATGGACTTTTCGGTAGCGGACTGAACAAACCTTTGTCGGGTGGGTTTGCGGCAGTGGTGAAATACATCAACGCTTCTCCCTCCACGGTGGTTTCCATAGATATTCCCTCGGGACTGATGGGCGAAGACAACACCTTCGACGTCCGTGCACACATTGTACGTGCAAGTCTCACCCTGAGTCTGCAACTGCCTAAGCTCGCTTTCCTGTTTGCCGAGAACGAGGAGTACGTGGGCGAATGGCGTTTGTTGAATATAGGATTGAGCGAGCGGGCGATAGCTGAAACAGAAACGGACTACCGCCTTACGGAACACGACGAGGTGATGCAAATGCTCAAACGGCGAAGCCGGTTTGCCCATAAAGGAAATTTCGGCAGGGCGTTGCTTATAGCCGGTTCGCGCGGTATGGCGGGAGCTTCGGTATTGGCGGCAAAAGCGTGTTTGCGTTCGGGCGTGGGAACCCTTACCGTGCATGTCCCGTATGGCAATAACGCCATCGTGCAGACTGCCGTGCCCGAAGCTATGACAAGAGTGGATGCCGATGAAGTTTGTTTTTCCTCTTCTCTTGACACCGACGGCTACCGCGCTGTGGCTGTGGGACCCGGTTTGGGACGGGCGGCGGTGACCGAAGAGGCTCTTTTCGAACTGATTTCGGATTGCCGGATACCCATGGTTGTGGATGCGGACGCTCTCAACATCTTGTCGGGACATCGCACCCTTCTTAATCGCTTGCCTGAGGGGAGCATACTCACGCCGCATCCCTCCGAACTGGAACGTTTGGTGGGGAAATGCGCCTCTTCTTACGAACGGTTGTCGCGCGCACGGGAGTTGGCAGCAGCCTGTCGTGTGTATGTGATACTTAAAGGAGCATACTCCGCGGTGGTTACGCCGGAGGGGAAGTGTTATTTCAACCCGACGGGAAATCCCGGCATGGCGACGGGTGGGAGCGGAGATGTGCTTACGGGAGTGCTTCTCGCATTGTTGGCGCAGGGTTATGACAGTGAACAGGCGGCGCGGCTCGCCGTCTATGTACACGGTCTGGCGGGAGACATAGCCGAAGAACGATACGGTGTGATGGGAATGACTGCCGGCGATATGATAAACACTCTGCCTGCGGCGTGGAAACAATTGGGCGGAAGAAAGTAGGCGGTCTGAGGATATCGTAACTCTCTGCCGGTCTGTAAGCTATCTGTGGAGGCTTTTTCCTCTGCTTGTGATGTGGAAGCATCCTTGCTTCAACTCATACTTGACGTAGCATTCGTCCGCTTTGCGCAAGTCGCGCAGTACCTCTGCCAGCACCATTTTCAAAGTATCTGCGCCTACATCCTGAAGGGGGCGTCCGTCTTCGTCCTCCACCTTTTGAAATCTCTTCCAACTGACATCGAAAGTCGTACCGTAGAAGTGAGCCGAATTCTCGGATGCATTGACATTACGACGACGAAGCCGGTGTACATCATGCTGCGTACGCAGGACGGAGGTTACTACAATTTTGTTCGGATTCAGTCCTTTTGAAATCAATGAATCAAGAAAGTTTCCTCCGATTGTTTCCAGCAATTGTGCGGCATCGGGTACAAGATAGGGGATGGAATGGGTTAGTGAGTCTACGGTATACAACTTGTTGCTGGTAATCTTTCTTAATTTCCCTTTGTTTCTTTCCACTTCCTCGCGTGCGGAAAGCGGGGCGACGCCGATGCTGCGGGCGGCTTGCAGATGTACGTCGTTCAGGTCTCCAAATGAACGCTTATAACTTACCACACCGCGGATGTTGCGCGGCGTGTTGAGTTTCAGTGTCATGTCTTTCTGTTTGCATCCTGTACACAGGCCGCATGTGAGCAAAATTCCCGAGACGCATAAAAAAAACAATGTGCGGGTAAAGATGAATGGATGTTTCATACAAATTATGAGGAAAGAAATGTTTTACCTGTTAACGCGATAGTTGAAGGATTCTCAAAGCTCCGCGCATGACAATGATAAAGATGCATACCCCCACAATCAAGTCGGGGAGCAGGCTGTCGAACCACCACACAAGCACCCCGGCAAGGATGACTCCTAAATTGATGATGACATCATTGGCGGAGAATATGACACTGGCTTTCATATGCGCCTCCTTACTTTGCATGCGCTGGAGCAGCCACAAGCAAACGGAGTTTGCAATCAGCGCAAGTAACGAAATTCCTATCATGGTTCGAAACTCAGGCGTCTCTTCGAAACCCAGAAAACGGCGGATGACTTCCGACAGCCCTAACCCGGCAAGAATCATCTGAAGGATACCGCTTAAAAGAGCCACACGTTTCTTGCGGCTGGAGGCTGCTCCTACTACCATCAGACTCATACCATATACAAAAGCGTCGGCAAGCATGTCGAGGCTGTCGGCGACAAGACCCATGGAAGAAGAGAAGATGCCGGTGGTAAGTTCGATGAGAAAAAAGGCGAAGTTGATGGCAAGAACCGTTTGCAGAACCCTGCGCTGTTCTAATGGAGAATCCTTGATGGAACATATGTCGGTGGAGGAAGTTTCAATTAAAGAAGAACCGAGATTCAACGTTTCCAGTATTCCGGCTATTCGTCCGGCATTGCCTGTGTGAACGAGAGTCATTGTGCGTTGTGCAAGGTCGAAGTCCATCTGCAGAACGTCGGTATCTCCGTCTAATTTCATCTTAATCAGGTTCGCTTCACAGGGACAGTCCATTTTTGCGATGTGGAATACGGACTTCTTCAGGTTTCTGTTCTCTTGCATGGAGGTGTCGGGGTTATGCTAAATTACGGGTAGCTCCCTGCCGGTCGTATTTAAGTCTTTTCCCCGTATTTTGCATCGCAGAGACAAGATGGCTGAATAGACCGTGGAGCATATTTAGCCGCAAAGATATGAACATGTGTGAAGACGTAAAACCTTTCGGATTACTTTTCTTATCTTTGCAACCGGTTTATACATTAATCACACACTTCATGCAGCGCTATTTTATTTACCTTGCTTATGATGGAACCGCGTATCACGGATGGCAGATACAACCAAACGGCGATAGCGTGCAGGCGCAATTGATGAAAGCGTTGTCTATCCTGTTTGGACGGGATGTGGAAGTTGTAGGTGCGGGACGGACGGATGCCGGTGTGCATGCTTCGTTGATGGTGGCACACTTCGACGGCGATGAACGGTTTTCGACTTCTCATTTGTCCGATAAACTGAACAGACTGCTTCCTCCGGATATTTCCGTTAGCGAAATCCGGGAAGTGAGACCCGATGCGCATGCTCGTTTCAATGCCACCTCGCGTACATATAAATATTACATAACTACCGTCAAATCACCTTTCAATCGCCGTTATTCCTGTCGTCTTTTCCAGAAACCCGATTTCGAACGGATGAACGAGGCTGCTGCTACGCTGTCTGAGTATGTAGACTTTACGAGTTTCAGTAAGTTGCATACGGATGTGAAGACCAATAACTGCCGGATTATGAAAGCGGTGTGGACACAAGAGGATGAACACACATGGGTATTTACCATTCAGGCCGATCGTTTCCTGCGGAACATGGTACGTGCCGTGGTAGGTACTCTTCTGGAAGTAGGTCGGGGCAAACTGACCGTAGAAGATTTCCGGCGTGTCATTGAAATGAAAGACAGGAGCATGGCGGGGAGTTCCGCTCCGGGACATGCGCTTTTCCTGACGGATATCACTTATCCTGAAGAACTTTTTTGCACTTTGCCGGATGAGTGTAAAGAACAGATATGAGCCTGCCTGACGGATTCAAACGAATATAAAATAAATATCTTAGTTGTTTATGTGGTTATTGCTTGCCTTTCTTTCAGCTGTACTACTCGGTTTTTACGATGCTTTTAAGAAACAATCTTTACGAGATAATGCGGTGCTTCCCGTCTTGTTCCTAAATACGTTGTTCTCTAGTCTTATCTTTATTCCTTTCATATTGATTTCCGCTTTTACGCCTTTTATGGGCAAAAGCATTTTTTATGTTCCGGTGGCCGATTGGGAGACGCACCGGTTCATTATCATAAAATCTTTTATTGTACTTTCTTCCTGGATATTCGGGTACTTCGGAATGAAACATCTCCCGCTGACAATCGTGGGACCAATTAATGCCACCCGTCCCGTAATGGTGTTGGTGGGAGCCATGCTTATCTTCGGTGAGCGACTGAATCTGTACCAATGGATAGGGGTAATGCTTGCCGTCGTCTCGTTTCTGATGTTGAGCAGGTCAGGAAAAAGAGAGGGAATAGACTTTAAACACAACAGATGGATTTTCTTTATTGTTTTGGCTGCTTTGACGGGGGCTGTCAGCGGATTGTATGATAAATTCCTGATGAAACAACTCAATCCGATGCTTGTACAGTCTTGGTACAACGTGTATCAGGTATTTATCATGTGTCCCATTATCTTGCTGCTGTGGTATCCTAAGCGGAAAGAACACACTCGTTTCCGTTGGGACTGGACAATTATTCTGATATCCATATTCCTTTGTGCAGCGGATTTTGTCTATTTCTATGCCTTAAGCTATGATGACTCCATGATTTCCATCGTTTCAATGGTACGGAGGGGAAGCGTGGTGGTCTCCTTCCTTTTCGGTGCGCTCTTCTTTCATGAGAAGAATTTGAAAAGAAAGGCAATTGATCTTATTATGGTGCTGATTGGGATGTTCTTCCTATATTTGGGTAGTAAATAAACATTGTGTTTACGTGTGGCAGGTGTCGTATATACTTCCGCTTCGTATTGCACGAATATATGCATGAGTAATAAAAAGAAAAAGCTGTTTTATGACGATGAAATTTATGAAAAGGGCATTTTGTGTCTGCTTCTTTTATATTGGATGCTGTCCGGTGAGTATATGTGCGCAGGATATCACCACCTATTTTAACTCTATTCCCGATACGGTTCTTCCGCTTCTCACTCCTGTGAATCGTGCCGACTGTATCGACTTTTTGCAGAATCAAATGAGAGCGGAGGTGACCAACCGTTTCGGGACTAAATCCGAAATGACAGAACTCACCGCCGACTATGTGGCAATACGATTGACCCCTCAAACGAGTTGGCAGATGAAGTTGCTTCCTCTTTCGGACAGTACGGCGGTTATTTGCGTTGTGTCCACGTCTTGCGCTCCCGCCTGTGACAGCTCTCTCTCTTTTTATTCTACAGATTGGAAGTCGCTTCCTCTGGCAGACTTTCTTACTCTTCCTCGCATATCGGATTTTTTTCAGATGGAGGAATCGCAGATGGAACTTACTATTCGTCCGGCGCGTAGAAAAGCTGATATTCCTCTGATGAAGGCGGATTTTACCGGAACAGATTCCGCGCTTGCTTTCACGCTTACCACACTGGAATATATGGATGCGGACGAAGCGGTAAAGCTGAAACCTTTTGTTTACCCTCAATTACTCTATGTCTGGAAAGAAGGGCGTTTTGTGCGTGAGAATATCGTTGTTGGGGAATAAATGTTATTCTTCCGGATAAGGTTGAAAAAAAACATTATGAATTTGTTCATATCAAAAGTATGCTATACATTTGCAAGCGTTAACAAGCCTCTCGCTGAAATTTGTCTTTATAAAAAGATAACGGAAAGAGATTGTTAGGAAATCGGGTGGATTCGTCTAACGGTTAGGACACATGCCTCTCACGCATGCAATACGAGTTCGATTCTCGTATCCACTACTCTGAAGAGATGCTAATTGCACTCTTAGCTCAGTTGGTAGAGCAACTGACTCTTAATCAGTGGGTCCAGGGTTCGAGTCCCTGAGGGTGTACACGACGGAATTGTTTTCTCTTCAAATTACCGGGCTACTTTCTCAAGTAGCTTTTTTCTTGTAAAAGAACTACTTTATTTTCACTGGAATACCGGATACCATCATCCAAACCTCGTCAGCACGTTCGGCGATGTACTGATTCATCCATCCTTGCATATCTGTGAATTTGCGTTGAATCTCATTATCCGAAGTAGCCCCCATTCCTATCTCATTAGTGACAAAAATGAAAGTAGCATCATCTGATGCAGTGAAACGATCGAATTCCTTTTGGACTTCAACTAATGCCTTTTCAGTATCGGCATTTGCATCGAAGAAGAAATTCGTACACCAGAGGGTTACACAATCTATCAGTATCGTTTTTCCTTTCGGATTATGTCTGCTCAACTCTTTTTCTTCTTCTATATTTGTCCACTCTTTTCCGCGTCGTTGCTGATGTCGGACAACACGTTCCCGGAATTCTTCGTCCCAAATGCGTGCGGTAGCCATGTAGACCGGATTTCTTGAGAGTTCAAGCGCAATTCTCTCTGCGTAGGTACTTTTGCCCGAGCGAGCTCCCCCCGTGATGAGTATGATTCGTTTCATTTCTGTTCTTTTATATCCTATCCACCTTTTTCGAGAGATAGATTCATTGTGCTACTGTGTGTCTTTTGAAATATCTATTCTTTCTCAATAGCAAAAATATAAGTTTGTTTTTGAATATAAAAAACTTCTTATACCTTTGCATTGTCTTTAAAAAAACAAATGCGGCAGTAGCTCAGTTGGTAGAGCATCAGCTTCCCAAGCTGAGGGTCGCGAGTTCGAGCCTCGTTTGCCGCTCTCTCTGAAAATCAGGCGATTACGATATAGGTAGTCGCCTTTTTTCGTGCCCAATTATTGTATATCAAATAGAAATAAAGTACATTTGAGAACAATAAAGCGCATTAAAACGAGTCAAATTTCGGGTCAAAATATGGGCAATAAAATCAAAATAGCGTTGGACTTGCGACGGCAAAAGAAAGATGGAACTTATCCTATCGTGCATAGAAGTATGCAATAGGGACATAATAGGAATACCCTATATCCTGCTCCGCATTGCCTGAAAATTGGGATAACGGTCAGTTCAAAAAGAACGAACCGAATTATGCCCGGAAAAACCTTGTTTTGCGAAGCACATATGATAAGGTGGAGAGGGTTTTGTTGGAAATTGGTGAAAGGGAGGTAGTTTCAATTGTTTAATTTGTTTCGTATTTCTTCTTCGGAGATGTTATATACATTGTGATAAATAGTAGCGATAAGCGGTTTAAGTTGCTCATCCGTTTCATTTGTAGCATAGGTCATCAGACGCATGGGCAGCCATGAATCTCCGCTTCTGTATGGAGGTTGGAAATACTCCAAATCTCGTAAAGTGAATCCCTGCCGTTGATAGAAATTGATTCGCCGACAAGAGATTTCATTTTCCGGAAGTTCAACTTCCAGAATAATAGACGTTTGAACATCCTGGCAGAGGCGTGTAAGTGTCTGTATTCCGTACCCTTTACCTCTAAAAGAGGGGTCTATGGCAAAGTGTTCTACATAGCGGTATGAGAAGAAGTTCCAATAGGTAAGTAGACCAATCGGACGGTTATTGTCGAAGAGAAGATTGTGATAAAAGTTGTTTTGTTGTTCTGTGAGTAAGCGCATCTCTTTGGAATCTCTTCGTTCTTCCGGAGGAAACGATTTAATTAGTATGCGCTCTGAGTAATTGTATAGGGAGCCGGTACCTGTTTTAATTCGTCGAATCTCAATCATCTTGTCTTTCGTATAAGTTATATGTATGATTTAATTAGATTGATGGAATCCTGTTTCCTCACTTTATCATACCACCTTGGCGTTCGGGGAAAGCAGGATTGGATAAAACCAAACTTTCTTCCACGTCGATAACAAAGGTATAAGTGTCTTTTCACGTAAATTCCGACTTCCGGTCACGAAGAAATTCAAGACCTTCTTTACCTGTACTTTTCAGCAATTCGGCTGCTTT
>JBHADT010000157.1:0-33050 GCA_041855205.1 Bacteroides sp. | reverse complement strand
GAATCCAAAGACCAGAATCAACAGCAAGATCAGAAACAACAGGAGTCACAACCCTCTCAACCAGAGAAGCAAGAAGACAGTATGTCTAAAGAAAATGCAGAACAACTTTTGCAGTCGGTGATGCAGGACGAGAAACAAGTGCAAGATAAAGTGAAGAAACAGCAAACCGTCATTCAAGGCGGGCGTTTAGAAAAAGATTGGTAATAAGAAAATATAAAGACTGACTATAACATGAAAAGATTGATAATCTTTGGGATATCCTTGATACTCATAGCCGTATGTACCTTTGCAGATAATAAGGTAACATTCACGGCTTCTGCTCCCGATGCTGTGGCGGTAGGCGATCAATTTCGTTTGTCTTATACGGTGACTACGCAGAAGATCAGAGATTTCCGCGCTCCTTCTATCAAGAACTTTGATGTACTGATGGGACCCAGTCGTTCGCAGCAAACCAGCATGCAGATGATTAACGGAACCACTACTACCACGGCAAGTATCACTTTCACTTATATATTGTTGGCGACTGCTGAGGGTGAGTACACGATTCCGGGAGCCACTATCAATGCGGACGGCAACCAGATGGTTTCGAACTCTGTGAAAGTGAAAGTACTTCCTTCCGATCAGGGAGGCGGAACAGGAAATGGTGGTGGACAGTCCGGTAGAGGGCGTTCCGCTTCTCCTTCTTCATCCGGAACGGGAATATCGAATCAGGATCTTTTTATTACGGCAACGCTCAGTAAAAGGGATGTGTATGAGCAGGAGGCTCTGCTGTTGACCTATAAAATATATACGTTAGTCGATTTGCGCGGGTTCGACAATGTAAAACTTCCAGACTTCACGGGGTTCCATTCGCAGGAAGTTGAGCTACCTGACGACCGCAAATGGAGTTTGGAGCACTACAACGGTCGGAATTATCAGACCACCGTCTACCGCCAGTTCGTTCTATTTCCCCAGCAGCCGGGTGAACTTACCATCGAACCGGCGCGTTTCGACGCTTCCGTAGCTCGTGCTACACGGGTGTCTGATCCTTTTGAAGCTTTCTTCAATGGAGGAACCAATTATGTAGAGGTAAAGAAAACATTAAGTACGCCCAAGTTATTCATTCGTGTGCAGCCTCTTCCTTCGAATAAACCGGAAGGGTTTACGGGCGGAGTGGGAGAGTTCAGTATTTCGTCTACAATCAGCCGGCAAGAGTTGAACACGAATGATGCCGTTACGGTGAAACTGATCATATCGGGTACGGGGAACTTAAAGTTGCTCTCTAACCCGGAGATAGCTTTCCCCGAAAATTTCGAGATATATGACCCTAAAGTAGACAATAAGTTCCGCTTGACTAACAACGGACTTTCCGGCAGCAAGGTTATTGAATACCTCGCCATTCCGCGTACTGCGGGAACTTATCAGATTCCGGCAGTGAAGTTTGCCTATTTTGACATCAGAACACGCTCCTACAAGACCTTGACGACAGAAGCCTATACGCTGCAAGTGGCAAAAGGCGAAGGAGATGCCACGCAAACGATAGCCAACTTCACCAACAAGGAAGAACTCAAGGTATTGAACGAAGACATCCGGTTTATCAAGCAGAATGAGGTACGTCTTTCTCCCCGTGGAGATTTCTTCTTCGGCTCTTGGTTTTACTGGTTGTTCTACATCCTGCCCGCACTTACGTTTATACTCTTTTTCGTAGCTTACCGGAAGCAGATTGCCGCTAATGCCAATGTGGCGAGAATGCGTACCAAGAAGGCGAACAAGATAGCGGTCAAGCGCATGAAGCAGGCAGGTAAACTGCTGGAATCCGGTCAGAAAGACGTTTTCTACGATGAAGTGTTGAAAGCCCTTTGGGGGTATGTAAGCGACAAGTTGAATATACCTGTTTCGCGCCTTTCGAAAGAAAATGTAGAAGAGTCGCTTCGTACCTACGGAGTGGAGAACGAGTTGATAAAAGCTTTCCTGACCGCATTGGATGACTGTGAGTTTGCCCGCTATGCTCCCGGTGAAGACAGTCGGGCGATGGGGAACGTATACTCGGCTGCATTAGATGTAATCACCAAGATGGAGAACTCTATTAAACATTGAACAGAGAAGAAGTTTATGAAAACGAAAAGAATTACATATTTGGCTTTCCTTCTGTCGATATTTGTGTTATCGCAGGGATATTCACAAACGGTTGCCGACACATTGGGGCAGTCGGAAGACTCTTTGACGATCGGTGCGCACACGGAGTTCGCAGCTTCCGGCAATCAAGCCGCAATCACAAAGGCAATGGCAGACAGTGCCTATCTCCGTAACGATTACATAGCTGCTATCGAGATTTACGAGGCTTTGTTGCAGCAAGGCGAGTCCGCCGAGGTATATTACAACCTTGGCAATAGCTATTACAAAGCGGGGGATATCGCTCGCTCCATTCTGAACTACGAGCGTGCACAGCTCCTTCAGCCTGGGAATCCGGACATTCGCGCCAATCTGGAAATCGCACGTGCCAAAACGGTGGATAAGGTTATGCCCGTTCCTGAACTTTTTTTTGTGGCGTGGACGAAGTCGCTTATTAACCTTTTCAGTGCAGACACGTGGGGTAAGGTGGGTATAGTCGGTTTCTTTTTGTTGCTTATATCGCTCAGCCTTTTCTTTTTCGGCAAACAAATACTTCTGCGTAAAATCGGTTTTGCCTCAATGCTGTTTTTCCTGGTATGGGTGGTATTTGCCAATACTTTTGCCTACCGTCAGAAGCGGAAATTGCAAGAACGAACCGATGCAATTATTCTTACTCCCAGCGTCACGGTACGCAGTACGCCGAGTGAGAGCGGCACAAGCCTGTTTATTTTGCACGAAGGAAGAAAAGTAGAGATAAAAGATGATACCATGCGTGAGTGGAAGGAAATCCGACTGGAAGACGGTAAGGTAGGTTGGGTACCGGCTTCTTCCATCGAAATGATTTGAAGTGCTTAACCAAATTCGAATAGAGTTAATCAATTCTCTCTCTTGAGAAAGTAATCCTACAGAAATAAGTAAAAAATAAAAGAGAACTGACTTTTTAAGATAGCCGTGTGTTGAAAATCCATCAACTTGATGGTGTGCGACAGGAATAATTATAATCATCTGTGAAATGGCGAAGATAGAGATAAATCCAGATAAAGCCATCTCTCGGAGGAGATAATTCTTGCCTGCTGTTTATCGTTGCCTGCACAGGCGAATTGTTAAATAGGCGAAATGGTAAAGGGAACACCAGTCGGGCGGTGATGCTATAACGATTCTTTGAAGTAACAAACGCATCTATCTGCATGGGAGATATTTCTGAATGAAATAATCCCTGTGAATACAATATGCTTTTAAAATAGAATTTTTACTTTCAAAAAGAAGATGAATCGAGTTTTTGTCTAATTTCCCTTTTTTATAAATACTTCTTTTCAGCAATACCATTACATTTTGAGTATGTATTTTTATTGATATATTGCATTTATATGCGTGATTGAAGTGCTGTTTTCTTATGTTTATTCAATAATATCACTGCTCATCCTCTCCAGGATACCATTACTCTGCTACCACCGTGCAAGCACGGTGGTAGCACGATGTTTGCATGGTGATAGCAAGATGCGTACACTTATTTCGTTCCGGACTTCTCAAGCGGATTTTAGTCCTTCTTTCGTTCTGGAATAAATGTAAACATTTTGATAATCATCAGATAATATGGCTGTTATCTGTTTTTCTTTGTGTTTCTTGCTTTGACTTGCCCTTTGGAGTGAAATACGGGATTCTCGGAGTTTTGAAAATACAAAATGTCAAATTGACAATGTGGCATCATAGAATGTTTCCGGTTGATTTTTGCATGTAAGAATACGTGTTTGTCGATATCATATTTACCGGTAAGAAGAAAAAAAATCATGATTCATTAGGTTTTCCAAACAAAATAGATACATTTGCACCGGATTGAAACAAAGAAGAATATGTTCAGTACATTGGTAAATAGAAATTGGTGGTGCCGCTTACAGCTTTATAAGTCGTAAGGGATCAGACCATTATATATACCGATTACACGTTAGAAATATTGCAAGTATAGTCAAGCCGGCCTGTCGTTCTTACGACGGGTCGGCTTTCTTTTTATCCCGGTTTATCAAATCCAATAAATACAAAAAACAATGAAAACGTATCAAGTGAACAGCGAAGGTTACTATGGGGAGTTTGGCGGAGCCTACATACCGGAAATTCTTCACCGGTGTGTAAATGAACTGAAAAACATTTATCTCGATGTATTGGCAGACGAGAGTTTCAAGCAGGAGTTCCACCAACTTCTGCGCGATTATGTGGGGCGTCCGTCCCCTCTTTATCTGGCTGCCGGACTGAGCCGGAAGTATGGCTGCAAAATCTATCTGAAGCGTGAAGACCTGAACCATACGGGGGCGCATAAGATAAACAACGCCATCGGTCAGGCGCTGCTGGCAAAGCGTATGGGAAAAAGCCGCATTATAGCCGAAACAGGTGCCGGACAGCATGGAGTGGCCATGGCAACGGTCTGTGCGCTGATGAAAATGCCTTGCACGGTGTATATGGGCAAAACGGATGTGGAGCGGCAGCGTGTCAATGTGGAAAAGATGAAAATGCTGGGTGCCGAGGTGGTGCCCGTCACTTCGGGAAACATGACATTGAAGGATGCCACCAGCGAAGCCATTCGCGATTGGTGTTGTCATCCGGCAGATACTTACTACGCAATCGGTTCTACCGTAGGTCCGCATCCCTATCCGGATTTGGTAGCCCGTTTACAATCGGTAATCAGTGAGGAGATCAGGAAGCAGTTGTCCGAACAGGAGGGCAGGGAACAGCCGGACTACCTGATAGCCTGCGTGGGAGGTGGAAGCAATGCCGCGGGAACCATCTATCATTACGTGGATGATGAGCGTGTACGCATTGTGTTTGCCGAAGCAGGAGGAGCGGGAGTCGAGACGGGCAT
The DNA here is from genome assembly GCA_041855205.1 of Bacteroides sp. Classification (GTDB taxonomy): domain Bacteria; phylum Bacteroidota; class Bacteroidia; order Bacteroidales; family Bacteroidaceae; genus Bacteroides. Next base: position 28,108 of record JBHADT010000157.1, on the reverse strand, counting down.
GTCCGCCGCCACCATATGTTTGGGAAAGACAGGTATTATCCATGGCTCTAAGACGCTTGTCATTCAAGACGAAGACGGGCAGATACAGGAACCTTACTCCATCAGCGCGGGGTTGGACTATCCGGGTATCGGACCCATGCATGCCAACCTTGCCCGCGGAAAAAGGGCGCGGGTGTTTGCCGTGAATGATGATGAGGCGGTGCGTGCCGCCTGCGAGCTGACTGCTTTGGAGGGAATTATTCCCGCTTTGGAGAGCGCCCACGCATTGGCGGTGCTGGATAAGGTAGGCTTTGCCCCTGGGGACGTGGTGGTACTCACCGTGTCGGGAAGAGGAGATAAAGACATTGAGACGTATCTGAATAATTCTGAATTTCAAAAAAACAAATAGACGATGAGAACATTTCATTATACAACAAGGCATAAAACAGTGCTTGGCGATTTGCATACACCCGTCAGCACCTATCTGAAAGTACGTGATCTCTTTCCGCAAAGCGTGCTCATGGAAAGTTCCGACTATCACGGGAGCGAGAACAACCGCTCATTCATCGGGCTCGACCCCGTGGCGAGTATCGACATCAATCATGGCATAGTCACGGCTACCTATCCTGATGGAGCGATGGAGGAGCGTGCCGTAAGTGCTGCTTATCCCGTGGAAGATGCACTGAATGACTTTTTATCCCGCTTCGACGTGTCGGGCGAGGGCAGCGGCTATTGCGGTTTGTATGGCTATACGGCTTTCAATGCCGTACGTTATTTCGAGGATATTCCCGTGAAGGATAGTTGCGACGCCCGCAATGATGCGCCGGATATGCTCTATATCCTTTACAGATACCTTATCGTGTTCAATGATTTCCGGCACGAGATGATGTTGGTGGAGATGCTTCGCGATGATGATAACAGCAACCTCGACCGTATCGAAAAAGCCATTGAGAATCGTAACTACACCACTTACGGGTTTCATGCGGTGGGAGAAACCACCAGTACGCTCACGGACGAGGAACATAAGGCGAATATTCACAAAGGGATAACCCACTGTCTGCGGGGAGATGTTTTCCAAATCGTTCTTTCGCGCCGTTTTGTACAGCGGTACAGCGGCGATGACTTCAAACTCTACCGGGCATTGCGCAGTATTAATCCCTCGCCCTATTTGTTTTATTTCGATTTCGGAGGATTCCGTATTTTCGGTTCATCGCCTGAAACTCATTGCAAGATCGAAGACAACCGTGTCACCATCGACCCGATAGCCGGTACCACCCGCCGGAGCGGAGACAAGCGGACGGACGATGCGCTTACTGCCGCTCTGCTTGCGGATCCGAAAGAGAATGCCGAGCATGTGATGCTGGTGGACTTGGCGCGTAATGACCTCAGTCGCAACTGTCACCATGTAGAGGTGGAATTTTACAAAGAACCGCAATATTACAGCCATGTCATTCATCTGGTGAGCCGTGTGAGCGGCGAACTCAGTGAGAAGGGGAATCCGGTGAAGACATTTATAGACACCTTTCCGGCAGGTACCTTGAGCGGAGCCCCGAAAGTGAAGGCAATGCAACTCATCAGTGCATACGAACCGCACAACCGGGGTGCTTACGGAGGTTGCATCGGATTCATCGGGCTGAACGGGACACTGAACCAAGCCATCACCATTCGCACCTTCGTAAGTCGTAACAACGAACTCTGGTTTCAAGCCGGCGGGGGCATTGTTGCCGGTAGCGATGAAGAGATGGAGTTACAGGAAGTAAACAATAAACTTGGGGCATTGAAGCAGGCAATTTCTCTTGCCGAGCAAATGTAAGGGGAGATTTAATTTCACATCAGGATAGGATGAAATTTCCGGATGTTTTATAAGGTACATATAAATAAAAAGAGATAAGCAATGAAAACAGTCATCATAGATAATTACGACTCCTTTACGTATAACCTCAGTCATCTGATAAAGGAGATTGGAGCGGAAGTTACGGTATTGCGTAACGACCGTTTCCGCTTGCCCGATTTAGAGAAATTCGACAAGATTGTGCTTTCTCCGGGACCGGGTATTCCCTCCGAAGCCGGACTGCTGCTTGATGTCATCGGGATGTATGCCGGACAGAAGCCCATACTGGGGGTATGTTTGGGCGAACAAGCCATAGGCGAAGCTTTCGGCGCAAGGTTGACGAATCTGACCGAAGTGTTTCATGGAGTGCAGACGCCCGTATACATCAGGGAGCGGAATTTTCTGTTCGAGGGTCTGCCCGAAATCATTGACGTAGGACGCTATCACTCGTGGGTAGTAGATGCCGAAGAGTTGCCGGACCGTCTCGAAGTTACGGCCGTAAGTCCCGAAGGCTATATCATGGCACTGCGCCACAAGCAATTCGATGTGCATGGTATTCAGTTTCATCCCGAATCGGTACTTACTCCCGATGGGAAGAAAATAATGGAGAATTTTATTTTAAATCGGAATCAAGGAAAATAAACGTCGGAATTGCTTTTTCTGGACGCTTTTACAGAACTGATACTTTAAACTAAATAATGATAAGAAATGAAACAGATACTGACTCGCCTCTTCAATCATGAAGAACTTACCGGCGAAGAAGCCAAGGAACTGATGACAGGTATTGTTCAGGGAGTGTATAACGACACGCAAATCTCATCTCTACTCACCGTCTTTCAGATGCGTGGCATAAGTGTGGACGAATTAATAGGATTCCGCGAGGCTCTGCTCGGTACCCGCATACCTGTCGATTTGGAGGTTTACCGCCCGATAGACATCGTAGGTACGGGAGGAGATGGAAAAAATACTTTCAATATATCCACTTGTGCCGGGTTTGTGGTTGCCGGAGCCGGTTATCATGTGGCAAAACACGGCAACTACGGCGCCACCTCGGTAAGCGGTGCCAGTAATGTGTTAGAGGGGCATGGAGTGAAATTCACCAACGATATGGAGAAACTGATTCGTTCGATGGAAGTATGCGGTATGGCGTATATGCACGCTCCGCTCTTCAATCCGGCGATGAAGCGAGTGGCGCCGGTGAGGAAGGAGTTGCAGGTACGCACTCTTTTCAATCTGCTGGGACCTTTGATCAATCCATGTAAACCGGAATACCAGCTATTGGGGGTTGCTGATTTGCAGCAGATGCGTCTTTACTCCAACGTTTTTCAGAAACTGGGCGTAGGTTTTGCGGTGGTGAATAACCTCGACGGATACGACGAGATTTCCCTTACCGACAGTTTTAAAGTGGCGACTAATCGTTACGAAACCATTTACAAACCCTCTGAACTGGGATTTTCTATGGTAAGACAAGAGGATTTGTACGGAGGAGATACCCCCGAGGAGGCTGCCCGTATCTTTCGGGATGTATTGCGGAACTGCGCTACCCGTGCGCAGACGGAGTGTGTGCTGATCAATGCTTCGTTTGCCATCCAGACCGTGCAGCCGCATAAAACCATCGAAGAATGCGTTTCCGAAAGTCGTGAATCGTTGAAGAGTGGTAGAGCGTTTGCCGTGTTCAGAAAGTTCGTGGAGATAAATAGTTGAAGAAGATAAGAATAAAAGACATTATGGAAGATATATTGGAAACCATTGTTGCCCGAAAACGCTTCGAGGTGGCACGCCAGAAAGAGGTGGTCAGCATAGACCATCTTACCGAACATTGCATTACGTCGAAACCCGCAGTGAGTTTGAAAGCGGCGCTCACCGCATCGTCCACGGGAATTATTGCCGAGTTCAAACGCCGCTCTCCTTCCAAAGGTTGGATAAACCCCGGTGCCGATGCAGGTACTGTTCCGGCAAGTTATGAATCGGCGGGGGCCTCAGCGCTTTCCATCTTGACCGACAATGTGTTTTTCGGTGGCTTGTTGAAAGATATTAGGGAAGCGCGTCCTACCGTTTCGCTACCTGTTCTTCGCAAAGATTTCATCATTGATGAGTATCAGCTCTATCAGGCTTGTGCAGTGGGAGCCGATGCCGTATTGCTCATTGCCTCTGTACTGACTGTAGCAGATTGCAGAACTTTGAGCCGTAAGGCTCATGAGTTGGGGTTGGAAGTTCTGCTTGAGGTACACACCGAGCGCGAACTGGGGCATGTCGCCGGAGGAGAGATAGATATGGTGGGGGTGAACAATCGTAATTTGGGAACGTTCCACACAGATGTGGAAAACTCTTTCCGTATGCTGGAGTTGTTGCCGGCAGAGATGCTGAAAGTGTCGGAAAGCGGAATCGACAATACCGATACGGTGAAAGGGTTGAGGGAAATAGGCTACCGGGGATTTCTTATCGGTGAGAACTTTATGAGGACGGATGATCCCGGAGAATCATTGAGAGTATTTATGCAAAAACTTACCATGCCATGATTATCAAAGTATGCGGTATGCGTGAGTCCGAAAACATTCGTGCCGTCGAACGGGTGGGAGCGGATTGGATGGGTTTCATTTTTTATCCTTCTTCTCCTCGGTTTGTGAGCTGTAAGCCGTCGTATCTGCCCGGTCATGCCAAACGTGTGGGTGTTTTTGTCAATGAGAAGACGGAGAACATCCTGCGTTATGTCTGCGAATACGGACTGGAAATGGTACAGTTGCATGGCTGCGAAAAGCCGGAGCAGTGCGTACAGCTGAAACAGTGTGGAATGTTGGTAATCAAGGCTTTTGCAATAGAAGATAAAGAGAGCTTGCAACAGGTTTCGCCCTATAAGGGTGCGTGCGACTATTGTTTGTTCGACACGCCTTGCCTCGGTTATGGCGGCTCGGGCAAGAGGTTCAGTTGGTCTGCGCTCAACGCCTACGAGGAGGATATTCCGTTTTTCTTGAGCGGTGGCATCTCTCCCGGTAGTGCAGATGACATTCTGTCGCTCAAGCATCCGCAACTGGCGGGTATCGATCTGAATAGCGGCTTCGAACTCTCACCCGGTGTGAAAAATGAGGCGAGCATCAAACATTTCATTCAAACTTTAAAACAAATACATCATGAATAGAATAAATCAAATCTTCAGGACCAAGCGGGAGGGGATCTTCTCCATTTATTTCTGCGCTGGAGCGCCTGAACTCAACAATACGGTTTCCGTCATCCGGCAGTTGGAAGACGGGGGAGTGGATATGATAGAGATAGGTATTCCCTTCAGCGACCCCATGGCAGACGGTCCCGTCATACAACAAGCGGCTACGCAAGCCCTGCGCAACGGCATGACTCTTCGCCATCTCTTCAGTCAGTTGGAAAATATCCGCCACTCGGTTCATATCCCACTAATCCTTATGGGGTATCTCAATCCGATTATGCAGTTCGGATTCGAGACGTTTTGCAAACGCTGCAACGAAGTAGGTATAGACGGAGTGATTATCCCCGATCTTCCTTTCAGGGAATATATGGAAATTTACAAACCGATAGCCGGGAAGTACGATGTAAAGATAATCATGCTCATTACACCCGAAACAAGTGAAGCACGCATTCGCAAGATAGATGCTCATACCGATGGTTTTATCTACATGGTTTCATCGGCAGCCGTCACGGGGGCACAAAAGGACTTCGATGAATATAAGCAAGCTTATTTTCACCGCATAGCTGCGATGCAACTCAGGAATCCGCGTCTGATAGGTTTCGGTATCAGCAACCGGCAGACGTATGAGAGCGCAATGGCCTATGCTTCGGGTGTTATTGTAGGTAGTAAATTCGTTTCTTTGCTTGATGCTTGCCGGGGTGATGCAGGGAAAGCCATCGAGCAACTGAGAAAGGATTTGTCAGCGGATTGAATAGGATGTAGCGTTGGCTATCTGTTGCTTTAAGGATTGTCAAGCACGGAGCTTCTCTTTTGTATACAATCTACCCGGAATGACAAGACATGGTATATGTGTGGAGTACCGGAAGGAATGTTATTCTTCCGGTACATAAATAATTTCACCGTTGTCCAGTTCGTAAGCGACTCCCACTTTCTTTCCTCGTTTCCCCTCTTTCCTGTCTTGATTCTCGGAAGGCGTATAGCGATTTATCGTTTCACCCTCTTTGGTGATGATCTCCATATTCTCCTTACCGGGGTTCTTCACCATGGTGAAGTCTTCTTTGGAGAATACTTCCGTCATGTTGTAACGACTGACAAGAGCGACCATCAATGCCACGGCAAATACCATTGCCACATCGAACAAGTTGGAAACCACGCTGATAGGGTCGCTTTCTTCTTCTTTCCTCAACAGATTTCGTTTCATACGGCTTGTTTTTGGGAAGTTTGACGTTCTTCGTTCAATAGTCCGGCCACAAATTCCAGATTAATCATGTCTTGCAGATACCAGCGTTGTTTTACCTGTTGGGTAAGGAAACCTATGGCGCCTGACACCAAACCAACGACGGTTGTGGCGAAGGCAATCTGCATGTTGTATGCCATCGAGGCAATGTCTCCGCTTGCCAGTCCCGCCAGCGCCGGACCCATGGGAATCAGTGTCCCCATCAATCCGAGTATAGGCGATATTTTGGTGAGTGTCTTGGAGATGGCAAGATCTTTATCTGCAGCAATCTCAAAATTGGCGAGCAGGCGTTGGATATGTGCAGGTGTATTGTCTTTCTCAAGCATCTCGCGGAGATAACGGATAATGAGTGAGTTGTTCTTTTGCGGAAGCCGTGCATGAAGTTCTTTTACGGAAGCGGAAGTGAGTAGTTTGAATTCATCGCGCAGGAATGATTCGGTTTTCCTTATGGACAGGTATTGCCCGTAGAAACTTCCCACAAGCATGAGCGCACGGCAGAAAAGAATGATTAACAACACGATGACGGGAACAAGCAAACCGGTGGAAATCCAGTATAAGATGTCTGAAATAATGTTCATGTTCTTTTGTTTGATTAAGTTGATTTTTATTTTGATTGATTTGACTCTCCGGATATAATTGTTTTGTGGAGGCAGGCTGTTCGGTAAATACTTGGCTTCTTCTTTACGGGGCGCAGCCGGGTGGAAGCCTTTCAGCTATCTGCGTCTTTCCGGATGTCTTTGCCGGAAGAACGAGACAGGAGAGGAGGAATCCTTTTATACTTATAGCGTATGACCCCCAGAAAGAATCCGGTGACTCCTATCAGAAGTACTCCGGCAAAGGCTTTCCAATCAATCTCTCCTGTACCCGACGTGGCGGTTCGCCCGTTTACCGTGGCTATTACCCCTAAAATGGCTGTCAGGGCATTGGTGAGAAAGAAGAGCTCGAGTCGCAGTTCCTTTTCGGGAAGCAGCCGGATGATGAGTTTCTTTCCTATGGGAATCAGCAGAGCAATAAAAGCGGCAAAACACCATGCGATGGCACTGAAGGAATATCCTGGAAAACTGAATATGAGTGCGACCAGACCGCTGAACAGAACCGGAAAAATCAACAATCCGGGAAACCAGCGAAGAAAACGGTAAGCCATGAGCGTGCGGGGACGCACCGGATAATTGTGCTTGATGTGGACGGCAAGAAGAGCATACGCCATCTGGATGCTGATCTCCATGGTGAGAATAACGGAAGTGTCGAGCATCAGAGCCGGATTACCTAACCAGTCGGCAATTTGTGTTTTGGATTGTTCGATGGCATATCGCCATGCCCATCCGATGAACAGGGAGCATGCAAGTGTCCATCCGATTGTGGCACTCCATTTCCGGAAGGTCTGCTTCAACAAGAAGTTGAAGCAGACCAATATCATGAGCACAAATACGATTGTCTCCATTTATTTGTCTTTATCTTGGTATTTACGACGCTTTCTGACAAGCAGTATCAATGCGAACAATGCAGTAAGAGTGATAACTCCTATCAATGCATTGCTGAGGTTCTTTGTTTGTCCCTCCGCATGCGGATTCATCGTCTCTTTTTTCATCACCACGCTTTTCTCCGTTTCGCTAATCTTCTCCTCGCGAATCCGGTTGACGGCAGTCTTGTATTCATCGGCGATGGAGACCTCTGTATTGGACGCGATGAAATCGAGTAACTTCGCATTGTCGCATACAAAACCCGAACACGAAGGTTTGTGGCGGTTCACCAAATCGGTGTGCAACTTGGCAAGAACTCCTGTCTGTTCGTCGCTTGCCTTCCACAGTCCTTTACGGATGGTTTCCAGCATCACGGCGGACATTTCCTGCAAGGCGGCGGGATTCTTTTGTTCGAAGAACTCCCGGATGCCAAGCCGGTATTCGTCTTTTACGTATACGTTGTAGATATTGTCCCACAGCTCATTGTCTATAACAGCAGGCTTCATCACGTTCCAACCGTACGTGTTCGTAATGATTTCGGCAAATTCATCGGCAGAGGAAGCTTCGCCTTTCATCTTCTCCCGGATGTAAGCGGGATTCAGAATCGTTGTTCTGCTTTCCACGCCCACCGCTTCTTTCAGTTCCTGCATACGCATGTGATTGCGATTACGGTAGTCGCTGAGATAAGCGTCCGGGTCTTTCCCCGTTACGTTGCGTACGGCGAGACTCAAACCTCCCATGAATTCATAAACATGGTCGAGGCTCAAAGCGCCCCACGTGTTGCTTTGCCTGGGCTGTACCACCGCATCGGTACGAGTCAACGCGGCTTCGAATGCAAATTTATAGAAAGTTTCCCAATTTCGCTCATTTCCATAGTAAGCACCCATGTTATTGAGGTAAACAGTAGCCAATTCCGTTTCATTTTCCCAACGGTTGCCGGCTTCCACCATCTCTTGGATACCTGTGCCGTACATGCCGTTTAGTCCGCCGAATACGCGATACGTGGATATTTCGCGTGCGTCTTTCGGTGTAAGTCCTTTTTCTATCAGCTTCTTTTCCGCTTCCACCACTCCTGCGAGCACCATGTTTGGGTATTCGTCATCTTTGGCGGCGGATGCCATTTCCACTGCCCGGTTGATTAGGAACAGGCGGGAGGCTGCCAGATCGCGGAGTTGTCCTGAGGTTTGTACCACTACATCGATGCGCGGACGTTTCAGTTCCGACGATGGAATGAGTTTCAAATCACTGACTCTCCCGAATGCATCCCGTAGGGGTTCCACCCCAAGCATGTACAGTATTTGCGCAATGGTTGCCCCATTCGTCTCTATAAACTCGGACGACCACAATGTGTAGCTTACCTTGCGCGGGATGGAATCGTTGTGACGTTTCCGGTATGCCTCTATGGTTTGTTTAGCCAATGCTACGCCTTGCTCCCATGCCGATTCCGAGGGGGTAGCTTCGGCATTGATGCCATACAGATTTCTTCCTGTGGGCAACGCGTTAGGGTTGGCTATCGGATCACCACCCGGTCCGGGAGTTGTGTAACCGCCGTTTAATGCATTCAGAAGACTTGACAACTCTTTTTCCGGAGCTTCTTGCAGTTCGCGCTTATAGTTTCCTATATTCAGGATGGTACGTTCCACCTCGCATACGGCAAGAGCAAAGGATGTTTCTGCTTTGGTATACTCTTTGGCCGGTTGGATATGGGTGGCTTTTGACATCATTCCGACTGTGCTTGAAATGCTTTCCGTTCCTCTTTGCCCTTGTTCGGGTTTCTTATCCATGTTTGTCCGGACGGTGTCTTGAATGCCCATGACGGCTTTCATCTTCTTCAAGGCTTCGGGAGAGGCTCCCATTTTCTTTGCCATTTCCAATGCCTGTTCCGGTTTCATTCCGGCACCTATTTTACGCATCATGCCGGTCATTCCGCCTGATGCACTCTCTTTTGTCACCGGTTTTTGTACACTGTCTTTGTCTTTTTTCTGTTCGGAAGCCGCCGCCATCATCATTGCCATCATACCTTTGGGCATGTTGCGTGCAGCTGATATCTCGCGGGCTTTGGAAAGTTCTTCCTTGCCGATGCCTGCAACCCGGCAAATCAACTCGTCGGTAGCCATTGCCGGATTGGTTAGTATACTTTCTACCAGTGAGCGGGCGGGGGTGAGGTACTGTCGGTTGAAGAGCGCACGGTTTTCCTGTAATCCCTCTCTTGCCTTGCCCCGTTGTTTGTCCAGAGCGTACAAGCTGTGTGCCACAGGCTCCGTTGCCATGGCGAGTATGGAAGAGGTTATCCGTTCCGGGGTGTAAGGGATTCCCATCGTGTACAGTTGTCCCGTTATCTTTTCCGTGGCAATCTCTTCGGCAAAGTTTTCTATGCGCATCACTTCATCTTCGGTATATGGAGTATTTTGCAGGCTGTCTAACCCAAGTTCCCGGTGAATACCCATGCCCACAGCCAATTTCTTTACTTCTATCGACTCTTTCATTTTCCGGGATTCAGGCACATTGTGATATACTTTTATTTTCTCCATCAGTTGACGGTAGGTGTTTCGCAGACTGCTCTCCATGAAAGGAGGAGTAATATGAGACTGAATGCCCGCATATGAGCGGCGTTTGGCTATCATCGCTTCTCCTACGTTGCCAATTGTGTATAAGTAGAAGTGAGGAATGGGACCTACCAGACGGTCGGACCAATCCTTATCGCAAAGAGCTACCTGCTTCTTTGGCGTGTATTCCAAGCTACCATGCGTACCGAAATGAATGAGCGCATCTGCCTTGAATCCGTGTTGCATCCACAGGTAGGGGGCTATGTAGCTGTGAGGAGGAGCCGTGTTGGTGCCATGCACCACTTGAAAAGAGTTGTCGCCTGCGCCGGCTGCCGTTTGAGGAAGCAGCACAATATTTCCGAATTGCAGACGCGCAATGCATAGCCGGTTGTCTGCGGCGGTCATATGCTCGCCGGGAAATTCTCCGAAAGCATCGACGACCTCGGCATATTTCTCCGAACGGATGGACTTTCTTATCCACTCGTCGTATTCTTCTTTCGCCACGAGCAGGGGAGAGGCATTTCTGACAAATCTTTCGGAAGCTCCTTTCGCATACGTTCCGAATACGCTCCCCTGCGCTTGAATCATCTTTTCCAACTCTTGCGGGGAAGAGGGGAGGTTGTCTACTGTGTACCCTTCTTTTTTAAGTCGTAAGAGTAAGTTATAGATAGATGGTACAACTTCCATTCCCGATGCGGTGAGTGCATTCTGTCCCGGACCTTTGTAATAGAATACAGCCACTTTTTTGTCGCGATTAGGCTTCTTCTTCAGCGAGATGTAGTTGTTTACTGTGGCAATGAATGTCTTCAGCCGTTCAGGGACGGCGTAGGAGTGGCGTAATCCTTCCTCGTCTTCATATTGGGCAAAAAGAGCGAATGTGCGTATGGCGCCATCTATTTCGGGCGTAACCACGCTCTGGGAGAGGAAACCGCCTGACATACCCATGGGGTCGTTTTCCCATTCCACAGTAAGGCTGTTGATCGTCAAAGGGTCGAACAGAACGATATTGTTCTTTTGCAGATAGTTTACCATGGCATCGCCCATTCGTCCGTGTGCCATGTTGATAATTGCATCCGGACGTATCTCTTCGACAAACGGCATGAAGCGTACTAATGACTGTAACGGATAGACATTATATCCCTCATGTTCCAGCGCTGCTATCAGTTCTGTGGCGTCCGCCATCTGTCCGGTAATCAGAATGCGGGGAGCATTCTCCTTGTATAATCCGTTCTCTCTCAGAAATCTCTCGTATTCGTTTACGGTCAGAAATTCTTGTTCATCGTCCTTTTTTTGAGGATTAGCATGATAGAGTACATCTCCGGGACGAACCACCGGCTCTTCCGCTACGGGAGCGGATATGATTTTCCCGTCTATTTCCCTCCGGATGTAGTTGAGCAGATGTTTGTAGTTGGCTTTACCCTCGTTGCTCAGGTAGTTTCCCAACCGGGTTTGCACCGCACTGTCGAGATTGCAGATGTTGTTGGCGGGATTGGTTGCCATGAGCGTATAGACGGGTATTCCTTTATCGGCTGCGCGTTGAATCAGCACCCGTTGTTCCTCTACAATGCGTATTCCCATGCCGCTGATGAGCACCATGTCATAGCCGGTCAAGCGGTCGAGCCTGTCCAGTGACACCTCGCTCAACTTAATGAACGGATTGTCGTTCGCTTTTGCTATTCTTCCTTGTTGTATGGTGCGGAAGTTGACGAATGCTATTTTGGTGCTTCCGAACCATGTGTTCCACACCATGATTCCGGCGCATATCAGTAAAAGAGCCGTGCAGCTGAGTATAATCGTTTTTTTCTGTTTCATTACTTATTGTCTTTATGTTGTTTTATTGATGTAAGTCCGGCATAAGCCATATTAAAAGACCCCGGTTTAGGCAGTTCCGCGAGGTATTATTTTACGAGTTTGTCTACATCCACTGAAACACCCATCGAAATGTGGGTACCCTTTGTATAGGGAGAGTTGAAACTATAGTACCGTGGTGTGTAGTTGAACAGATTGTTTACCGCTATGTTGAGGCTTACTCCTTGCTTTACCCTCTGCGTAAGAATCAGATTCCACATGCTGTACCCATTGTATGTTACCGGTTCGGTTCCGTCCGCCGGATCTGCCGTTTTGTATTGGTTGGTTTTTACCTTGGACACCGCCTTTCCATCGAGTGAGAGGTTGAAACTATACTTTTTCCACGTCTTTCCGTATTCAATTCGCACGGTGGCGGAGTGCGGGCGGGTACTCGACAGACGAGACTGTTCACCGGGAACGATTTCGTGTAGATAACCGTAGGAGAAACGCGCACCCAATCCGCAAGGGTATTTGACCGAGGCATTCACGTCTATTCCCGTTATGTCTATTTTGTGCTCGTTGACGTAGCATTGCGCTATGCGTCCGTTGGTGTCGCGAAATCCGCTTATGCCGATACGGTTGCGGATTATGTTGTAATACCCGCAAATGGATAGGTTGCAGCGTCCTTGCGTATATTCTGCAGAGAGTGCGAAGTTATGACTGGTTTCGGCTTTCAGGTCTGTGTTTCCGTATATCATCATGGTGTTTGCCATGAAGAAGTCCATATACATCTCTTTGAGCGAGGGCGAACGGAATCCTTGTGAGTAAGAACCTCGTAGGGAACATCTTCCTGTTTTGTACATTAATCCGATGTGCGGCGAGAGGTTGCTGACGTTGGAACGTGAGAAGTAGTCGTAGCGTAGCCCCATGATTGCGTTGAGATGCTCCGTGGGATTCCAGTCGAACTGAGCGAATGCATCGGCGGAGTGCATGGTGTATCCTCTGTTGAGGGCAAACTGATAGGAAAGGAGATAGTCGCGCATGTAGTCGCTCCCCACAGTCAGGATGTTCTTGTTCTGCCAAGTGTGGTGATAGAGCATATGTGTACTGTGTTGTACATTGCTGTAATCCCTAATGTCTTTCCGGGTAAGGGGCAGATAGTCGCTTTTGTCATACTGGTCGAAGATGTAAGAAAGTTCCATGCGGCTGTTTCTGCTGAAGTCGTAATCCGCTTTGAGGGAACCGCTGAAGTCGCGGTAGCGGTCTTTGCTGTCTCCCTCTTTTTTTCGCTGGCGGAAATAGTAGCCGGCACGGGCCGTTAACTTCAGCTTTTCGGTGGGAGTGTACACGAAGCGCTGTTTGAAGTTCCAGGTGCGGTTGCCATATACCGTGCGGAACGAACCGTTCGCTACGTTGAATGTGTTTTTGTCGGTATATTGTACGTTGGATTGGCTGTGCAGTTTTCCTGCCTTGAAACCCAATGTTCCTCCGTACCTTTCGTCGTTATGCTCGGCAAAGCGGGTGTTGAAGTTCAGTTTCCACGTTTCTTCAGGGGCGCGGGTAATCATGTTGATGACTCCGCCCACGGCATTGGAGCCGTAGAGTGTGGAAGCTGCTCCTTTTATGATTTCCACCCGTTGTACATTGTCGAGGTTCAATCTGTTGTAGTCCACATTATTGAGCGTTTCTCCCGCCAAGCGTTCGCCGTCTACCAGGAATAATACGGACTGTCCGCCGAACCCTTGCATGTTGATGGAAACCTGCTGATCCATGGAATATGAAAACTCGATGCCAGGTAATTCCGTTTGCAGTAGTTGCCCGATGTGATTGACATTCACCTTTTCGATGTCGGAAGCACTGATCACGCGGGTGATTATGGGAGCGTCTTTCAACAGTTTTGGGGTACGGGTCCCGGTTACCACCACAGTCTCAAGTCCTACCGCATTCTCCGACAAGTAGAAGTTCTGTTTTTTTTCTTTTCCTGCGGTTATTCTCTTTTCTTGGCTCCGGTAGCCCATGTATGAGGCTATTACATTGTAAACACCGTTTCCTGGCAGGCGAAGCGTATAATTCCCCTCTGCATCGGTGATGGTACCGGATTCTTTATGTCCCGAAACGGACAGTGCGGCACCGGGAAGGGGTTCTCCTTCCGCATTCATCACGCGTCCTGTGGCTGTCGGATGTTGCTGGGCGGAAAGCGTGTTACAAGCGAAGAGAAACAATAGTAAAAAAGCGAAGTGTAGAGATTTCATGTTTATTCGTAAATTAACGTCGGTTAGGGATAAAAAAGCATTCGGACCGGAGTGATTTCCGTTTGCGGCAGACAAGATCCGGATACGCCCGTGGTACATCCGGAGAACGACGCGGGTACGGTACTCGAACCGCACGGGTGGGGTATTCGAACCGTACGGGCATGGTTTCCGGAATCACACGGGCATGGTAGTACGGGAATATTTTATTTGTCTTTGCGACAATTTGATTTCCTTTTGTTTATGTCTGACCGAAAAAACTCTTTCCATATGTGATGGCTATTTTATCCCGGACTCAGATATGATTAATATTCGGAGTTATTCGTAAGGATAGATGTATTTAAAATCGATATAGCCTTTAGCTCCTTTTCCGTTCATGTAGTTGGTGAAGCGAAGGGCCGCCACACTCTTGTCTTTCAGCATGAGTAAATACACTTTCCCCGACAATTTGTATATTGGAGGCATGGTTGAGAGGTCTACATCCAGCCATCGCGAAAGAACACTGTTGCGGTAAGAGTCTGCATATACGATTTTTCCATCCATCATCCCCGACATATCGACTGCTATCTTTCCCGTTGTCCATTCGTCCTTGACGAAAGCGTTTTCACCGGGTAGTGCCCCGGCGGCTTTCAACTCCTCAAAGGTGGTGTAGGATGTTTCATAACCGGCTCCTTCATTTGTCTTTATATCATACCGGTGTATCGCTATATGCCATTCGGCGGGAATCTCAGACTCGTACTCTTCGCCTATCTTTACCGCCTTTGCCTGCAATGTCTTCAGGTTTATGTAAACCCATTCGGCGTAATCTGTGGTGTTCACCTGCGAAAAAGAGCCGGGTTTTATTTCAGTGTTCAACTCTGCGCTGCCGTCGTAAATACCATTGAACAGCCCATTACAAGCTGAGAGCGACAATGCCGCTCCCAGAGTTAATGTGTAGATGAAAAATATCAGCAGTTTTCGTCTCATTATTTTCAAGGATTGATTAATGTTTTGCGTTTTTGCTACCGCTGAAATTAAGTGTAATGGACATAGGCATGGCCCCGGGTTTGAACACCACTTCGAGCGTTGCCACTCCGTCTGCACTTACCGTGCCCGAGAGCTTTTCTCCATTGATAGTTACCGTGCCTGATTGGGAGGTAAAACTTTCCGATGCAAGCGTATAGCTTCCGTCTTTTCCTTCGCTCAGAGCCACTTCGTTGACGGTGAAGTCTTGCATGGTCATGGGCATACCTTCTATCTGGCTTATACCCGAAATGGTTATGTTTACAGTGTTGTTTGTGCTACCGCGTTTCACTTCTATCGACCCCTTGTTCGTAGGACCGTAAGAACCCATGGCGCCTACGCTGAGAGAGAGACTGCTGTTGTACTTGTAAGTGGCTGCTACAAAAAGGAATAAGGGAGTTTTACCCTGATTGAAAGTGAGTTTCATTCCGCCCATTACATTGGGAATGTTTACGCTCAGTGTAAGCTCTTTGGAAGAGTTTACGCTTCCTTCCAGCGTATAAGCATATTCGGTGGAACTGCCGCTTCCTCCACTCATGGAGAGCGTGGTTTTTCCTGCACCGCTGAAAGCTCCTTTCTTGACCGTCAGATTGGTCAGTACGAAATCCGCTATTCCCGATTTATATGTCAGGTTGATGCTGCCGTCGCTGTTGGCAGCAATAGTTACTCCCGATTTTCCTCCTCCCAACAAATAGTTTTTGAAGTAGTTGCTGTCTCCTAACGTATAACCTTCATAAACACCTGCCGCGGCATCGGCTTCGGCTGTGTCTGCCTTTTCTGTTTTATCGCAAGCTGTTACGGTTGCGAGTATTACTGCGGATAATAAGAATTTAAAGAAAAATGTAGTTTTCATACTTTATTTTGATTTTTGAATACAAAAAATGTTGGTGTTTTTATTTGAGATTGCAAAGTTATAGATGTTCGATAGGTATAGTCAATACCTAAAAAGGCTGAAAAAGAGGTGCTCGAAATCATCACAAATAGGTATTGTAATATTTCGCTCACCTTATGCTTGAGTCTATTCATCCGGTATGGGATTAGCGCAGAAAGTGTGTCCTGCAAGGAAAAAGAAAAGCCCAAATAGAGAAAACTATTCGGGCTGACTGGCCGCATGTATGAGAACACCTGTTTAGGCTCCGGCGATACTATGGTATACGTTCTTCTTCGGGTAAATCATCTTGTTCCTCTTGCGATATAAGACGTGTGGATATCCTTTTCTTGGGAGTGAGTCCCATCCCTTTAAGCTGTTCAGCTTGCCACACAAGACTGCCATTACCTTCGGACAACTGATTCATAGCTTTGGTATAATCTTTCTGTATTCCATTCAGGGTATCGCCGATGCGCAGGAAAGTATCGGTGAAGCCAACTATCTTTTCATAGAGCAATGTACCTCTTTTAATAATATCCTGTACATTCTTCACTTGGTTTTCCCGCTTCCATAAATCGAGAGAGAGTCTTAATGCGCTAATCAGGTTCGTGGGATTCATAAGTACCACTTTCTTACTGTAAGCGTATTCCCAGAGGTTGGGGTCGTTTTTGATTGCAACAAGGTATGCCGCTTCGGTGGGAATGAACATCATTACGAAATCCGGAGCTTTATGGTCATAACGTGAATAGTCTTTGCGACTGAGTTCGTCGACGTGCGTACGGATAGATTGCAGATGCGCTTTTAGCCAACGCGTTTGTTCTTCTTTGTCATCGGTAGCTGTATATGATGTATATGCCGTGAGGGAGACTTTAGAGTCGATAATGATTTCGCGTTCATCCGGATATTTCACGATAATGTCCGGCTGCATCTTTTGATTACTTTCTTCGTGCACTTGTATGCTGCCTTGCTCGTCACGCAGGAACTCTTGCCGGAAGTAATGTTCTCCTTCTATCAATCCGGAAGATTGTAATAGGCGTTCCAGAATCATTTCGCCCCAGTTTCCCTGTGTTTTTGAGTCTCCTTTCAGGGCGCGGGTCAGGTTGTTGGCGTCCTCGCTGATTCGGTTGTTCAGGTCTACCAACTCTTTAATGCGCTCTTCAAGCGAAAAACGTTGTTTGGATTCTTTCTCATAAACCTGTTCTACCTTTTCGCGGAAGTCTTTCAGATTGTCGCCCAACGGTCGGAGCAGAGTGTTTAGGTGTTCGGCGTTCAGCCGGGTAAAGTCTTCTGTCTTTGTCTGAAAAATCCGGTTGGAAAGATTCTCAAACTCCACATTCATGCGCTTATGCAGCTTCTCGGCTTCTTCGGCTTGTTGCTGCAAACGTTCTTCCCATTGTTTCTGTTGTTCTGCCAGCCTGCTGACGAATGATTTCTCTTGTTCGCTTATCCGTTGGATATAATGTCTCTCTTGTTCTGCCATGCGTTCCGATGCTTGCCTAGTACTTTCTTTAAGGCGCTCTTCGGCAACATTTTGTTCACGCAGGATGCGCTCTTCCGTTACGCGATTCAGCAACTCTTCCC
Organism: Bacteroides sp.; assembly: GCA_041855205.1. GTDB lineage: Bacteria > Bacteroidota > Bacteroidia > Bacteroidales > Bacteroidaceae > Bacteroides. The sequence goes on along the minus strand of JBHADT010000157.1, from coordinate 10,410 downwards.
TTTCGCGGGCAGACTGTTCAGCCATTTTCAATTGACGTCCTCCTTCTTCTTGCAACAGCTCCAATTCCTTAATTCTATTGTGAAGATTGGCATTCAAGATAGACATTCTATACCTGGCAATCAGATAACCGATTCCGGTTCCCAGACTTATTCCCGTTATTAGAAAAACAATTTCCATATTATTCAGTTAAGATTTCGTTTCCGTTTTCTGTGATGAGCAGCATACTTTCCCATTGAGCCGAAGGAAGCCCGTCGTCGGTGCAAACCGTCCATCCGTCTGCTTCGTCTATGAATACTTCGTAAGAACCCATGTTTATCATCGGTTCGATGGTGAAAGTCATACCCGGGACGATGAGCATACCGGTTCCTCGTTTTCCAAAATGTGCCACGTCGGGTTCTTCGTGAAACTTGATGCCTACGCCATGTCCGCAAAGGTCACGCACCACACTGTAACCGTTTTTTTCGGCATGCTCTTGTATCGCTGCTCCTACATCACCCAGACGCTTCCAGGGTTGTGCCGCGGCTATTCCGATGTCGCGGCACTCTTTGGTCACTTCAACCAAACGCCGTATCTCTGGCTTTACCTCACCAATCATATACATGCGGGAAGCATCCGAGAAATATCCATTATATATTGTCGAGACATCTACATTGATAATGTCGCCGCTGCGGAGAAACTCCTTGACACTGGGAATGCCGTGGCACACTACGTCGTTAATGCTGGTACAGCAACTTTTGGGGAATCCCTCGTACATGAAAGGTGCCGGAATGGCATCGTGGTCTGTGGTAAACTCATAAACCAGATGATCTATTTGGGAAGTGGACATACCTTCACGGATGTTGGAGGAAATGTAATCTAATAATGCTGTGTTTATTTGGGCGCTCTTTCGTATGCCCGCCAACTGTTCTTCCGTACGTAGCAGATGTCTAGAAGGGAGCTTATAACCCTCTCTTTTGTAGTGTTGTATCAGATTTTCTGTTTCATCAGAATAGTTTCGGGGAGTGAAGCGAATTCCTTTATTGACTTTTTTCATAACTTTTCCGCTTTATTTTAAGTATAATAAGTTCAACTCCGTTGAAGTGTCGAGGGGAGTCAGACACAAAATTACTGGATAAATTCCATATTCTCTCATCTCACCATGAACTTTCCCTCTTTTTGTTTGTTTTGAATCTATATAATGATAAAACTAAAGAATATATGGCTACAACAAATTTCAGAGGAAACCCGGTTAAAGTTATTGGCGAATTTATAAAGGTGGGTGCTGTTGCCCCCGATTTTCAGTTGGTAAAAACAGATCTGTCATCTCTCTCATTGAGAGACCTGGCAGGTAAAAATGTAATCCTAAACATTTTCCCCAGTTTGGATACGGCAGTGTGCGCTACTTCAGTTCGCAATTTTAATAAATTGGCTGCAAGTTTGCCCGATACGGTGGTGTTGGCTGTTTCTAAGGATCTTCCGTTTGCTCATGCACGCTTCTGCACGACGGAAGGTATTGAGAACGTTGTCCCTTTATCTGATTTCCGTCTTTCTGATTTCGACGAGAATTATGGTTTGCTTATGGGTGACGGACCATTAGCAGGGCTGCTGGTACGTGCAGTAGTTGTCATAGGTAAGGATGGAAGAGTGCTGTACACCGAATTGGTTCCGGAAATAACACAGGAGCCTGATTATGATAAAGCCATCGAGGCTGTGAAAGGATAACGGCTTTATTAAGAACAAGCGAAAAGCGGTTGGTGGAAACTAAACTCCACCAACCGCTTTTCGCTTTTAAAAGAAGAAAACGAGTAGCTTACTTACTTTTTCCTTGTTCCTTTGTAAATGAGGAAAGAAACGATCAGTACTCCGATAATGATGAATAAGTATCCCAACTCGTGACTGTACTCTTTCACTTTTGAAAGCAGTTGTTCCTCAGTCTCAATTCCGGGTATTGTCGACAGGTAATAGCCGATAAATGCGAGAATAGCATTCCAGGCACCTGCTCCTAAGGTCGTGTATAGTAAAAAAGTACTCATTTTCATACGTGCCAACCCGGCCGGAATTGAGATAAGCTGACGCACAGCGGGTATCAGTCTGCCGATGAATGTAGAAACTGCTCCGTTTCTTTCAAAATATGCTTCAGCATGTTTTACCTTTTCTTCATCAATCAGGCAGAGATGCCCCCAGCGACTATTGGCAAACTTATAAACGATGGGACGTCCAAGCCACATTGCAAGGTAATAGTTGATTAACGCCCCTATATTGGCGCCCAATGTAGCGAATAAGACAACGAGAAAGATGTTCATCTCATTGTTTACCGCCGCTTTATATGCAGCAGGCGGTACGACTATTTCTGAAGGAAAAGGGATAAACGAACTCTCGATTATCATTAGCAGTGTTATTGTCCAATAATTTAGATGGTCTAAACACCATTGTATGAAAGCAACTGACTCCATTCTATTATTTATTTAGAGTTATAATATATCTTGCAGATTCTTAAAGATACGCGTCGAGACTTCCATGTTGTTTTCTCCGAATATCTTCTGTATTTTCTTTAGTTGGATATCACTCAAAGGATGGAGACTTTGCCGGTTGTGCATGAGAGCTTTTTCAGACTCGTTGAGCAGAAGATACAGCATTGTCAGCCTTTCATTGATGTCTTCAAATTCAGGATCTAATGCGTATACATGCTCGAATACTTCTCTTGTATACTCTAGCTCTCCCAATTCGATGCATTGCAGTCCTATTTCATAGTAGATATTCACCTGACCGGGATATTCCATAGCCTCCTGCCATATGGAAAAGCCTTTTTCTCTTTTACCTTCTTCTATGTACATGCGTCCCTCCAGTATCAAAGGGGCGGGATCTTCCGGATTCAAGTCATATGCTTTTCTGCAATAGATATGAGCCTTACGTCTTTTACCCGTATGGGCGTATCCTATGGCGGCCTGTGTGTATATGTTAGGGAGCATTTGCAGAAAGAGCTCGTCTCCTTGGCTTTGTTTTATGGCTTTTTCCAGTAGTTCGCATCCGTTTTCCCACTGTTGCTTGTGTATCTTATTCAATCCGAGATATACGTCTAAAAATTCCGGAGAGAATGCTCCCAACCTGACTCCTTGCGTGTATGCTTCCAAGGCGGCTTCCACATTTCCCAACTGGTCGAAGCAGTTGCCTTTCATCACGTATGCTTCCACATACTCTTCGTCTCCTATCAAAGCATAATCACAGGCTTCAATCGCTTCATCATATTTCCCTTCGTGGAACCGGCATCTGGCCAATCCAAACCAATAAGGGGCGGAGTAGGGATCCTTGTCAATAAGTTTGTTGAATAAAGGAATGGCTTTCTCTGTTATTCCCCGCAGGGAATAGCAGTCTGCTAATGTGGTAAGGAAAGCAATATCGTTGGCATATCTCTCTGCATTGGCATCTAACCAAGAAAAACTTTCATCGGGATATCCCATTTCCATATACATATAAGCAATTTCGATAATGGATGACAGTTCTGTCTTGTCTTCTATACTTTCTAATTGTTGCTTACATGCTTCCAGATTTCCTTCATGCAACAGGATATGAGCACGAATTATCTTTACGGCGGGCAAATGCTCATCGGGAAGGGCCCGGATAAGCTCCTCTGCTTTCTCTGTTCTCCCTTCATTTACACATAGATAAGCATATTCTATCAGTAAAGATTCGTTATTGGGGTGTAATTTTAAACCGTATTCTGATACTTCATATGCTTTTTCTATTTTCTTTCTGTTGCCATACCAATCGGCTAAGTCTGCTATGTCTTCCGCGTCCAAATAGAAAGAGAGTTTTTCTGCCATTGCCGTTTCGTATTGTGCGGCGAGTTCGTGCAACTCTTTTTCTCTACCGGACAACCAGTTTTTGTTACTCATTCGCTTATTTATTAATCTTTCCCCATGTGTCTTTCAGTTCTACCGTACGGTTGAAAATCATTTTGTCGGTTGTCGAATCCGGATCGACATTGAAGTATCCGATGCGTTGAAACTGTAAATAGCTTAGGGGCGACATTTCCGCAGCATACTTTTCGATGTAGCAGCAAGGAAGTATCTGTAATGAATCGGGATTGATGATTTCTTGCATTGCTTCAAGCGTGTCGCAGTTTTTGCTTTCGCGGATAGCGCTTAATTCGTCACGAGGATTCTCCACTTTCCATAAACGGTCGTATAGACGTACTTCCGCCTCGATGCAATGTGCACAGCTTACCCAGTGTAGGGTACCTTTTACCTTTCGTCCGGCGTCGGGCATTCCGCTTTTGGTTTGTGCATCGTATTCGCAATACACTTCCGTGACAATTCCGTTCTCGTCTTTTTTGCATCCCGTACATTTTACTATATATGCATTCTTCAGGCGGACTTCCTGTCCGGGAGTCATGCGGAAGTATTTTTTCGGGGCTTCTTCCATGAAGTCTTCACGTTCCATCCAGAGTTCTCTGCTGAACTCGATTATGTGAGTTCCGTCTTCCGGTCTTTCCGGATTGTTAGTCGCTTCCAATTGTTCGACTTTACCTTCGGGATAGTTGGTGATAATCAGTTTCACGGGATTGATTACGGCGGATACACGGGTAGCCCGTTCGTTCAAATCTTCGCGAACGGCACTTTCAAGCAGTGCAAACTCGTTGAGTGCATCATAGGTGGTATATCCTATCTTGTCAATGAATTTGTGGATGGATTCCGGAGAGTAACCGCGACGGCGGAAGCCGCAGATGGTAGGCATGCGAGGGTCATCCCAACCTTTTACGAGACCTTCTTTGACCAGAATAAGCAGATTTCGTTTGCTCATTAAGGTGTAATTTAGGTTGAGTTTGTTGAATTCATATTGGCGGGGACGATTATCGTCCAAGTCTACTCCTTCCTTTACCCAGTCCACGAATAGGTCGTACAACGGACGGTGGGGCACAAACTCAAGTGTACAGAGGGAATGTGTAACTCCTTCGAAGTAGTCGCTTTGACCGTGGGCGAAGTCGTACATCGGATATGCCTTCCACGTAGTGCCCGTGCGATGATGCGGATGGTTTACCACCCGGTATATGATAGGGTCGCGAAAATGCATGTTGGGGCTACTCATGTCTATTTTGGCACGAAGCACCATGGCGCCTTCCGCAATTTCCCCGGTATTCATTTTCTCAAACAGAGTAAGGCTTTCATCAACCGGGCGGTTGCGGTAGGGACTGTCTGTACCCGGCTGTGTGGGAGTTCCTTTTTGTTGGGCAATCTGTTCGGATGTTTGCTCATCTATATATGCTTTTCCTTCTTTGATAAGGCGTACCGCAAAATTCCACAGTTGTGGGAAATAATCTGAAGCATAATATTCGTTTCCCCAATGATAGCCGAGCCATTGAATATCTTCTTTGATGGCTTCTACGTATTCCACATCTTCTTTGGTGGGGTTGGTATCGTCGAAACGCAAGTTGCATACTCCATTATGGGCTGCAGCGATACCGAAATCGAGACAGATGGCTTTGGCGTGTCCGATGTGAAGATAACCGTTGGGCTCAGGCGGAAAACGAGTTTGCACTTTACTTCCGTTTTTCCCTTCTTTAAGGTCCTTTTCTACAATCTGTTCTATAAAATTAAGGCTCTTTTTCGCCTCAGTTTCTTCTTTTCTTATGTCTGCCATAATGCTTCAATATTTATCAAGTTGCAAAAGTAAGATATTTTTTTTGTTTATCCTTATGTAATAGGTGGATATCGATTGCAGGCTATTTCCCAATTAAGCAACTGGAGCGGCAAAGTCCGATAATACAGACAGAGCAGAAAACATTTCTGTTCTGCTCTGTCGTGTCTGCTATTCAGATTTTCAGATTGGTATTTAAAGAACATAACCCTCTGATGGATTTGTCTCTTTGAAATACCCTTATGAGTCTTCGGATATTATCGGCGTTTATTTCAGCTTTTTATATCCGTAAACGGCTGTTTCTCCCAATTCTTCTTCAATGCGCAGAAGCTGGTTGTACTTAGCCATGCGGTCCGAACGGCTCAATGAACCGGTTTTTATCTGTCCGCTGTTGGTGGCTACGGCAATATCGGCGATGGTTGCATCTTCCGTCTCGCCCGAACGGTGGGAGGTTACGGTGGTATAACCATGTCTGTGAGCCATCTCGATGGCGTTCAATGTTTCGGTCAACGAACCTATTTGATTTACTTTGATCAAGATGGAGTTACCGCATCCTTTTTCAATGCCTTTCGCCAGGAAGTCGACATTGGTAACGAATAAATCGTCACCGACCAACTGACAGCGGTTGCCGATGCGGTCTGTGAGTTTTTTCCAGCCTTCCCAGTCGTTTTCACTCATGCCATCTTCGATGGAGTCGATGGGATATTCGTTAATCAGTTGCTCAAGGAAGTCGATTTGCTCATCGGCGGTGCGTTTCTTTCCTTTGGCTCCTTCAAACTTGGTATAGTCGTATATACCGTCTTTGTAGAATTCGGATGAAGCGCAGTCCATCGCGATTTTTACATCCTTGCCCGGTTCGTAACCGGCAGCTTTAATGGCTGCGATGATGGAGTTCAAGGCATCTTCCGTTCCTTCCAGTTCGGGAGCGAAACCGCCTTCGTCGCCTACTGCTGTGCTGAGTCCGCGGTCTTTCAGTACTTTTTTCAGTGCATGGAACACTTCTGCACCCATGCGCAAACCTTCACGGAAAGACGATGCGCCTACGGGGCGTATCATGAACTCCTGGAAAGCGATGGGGGCATCGCTGTGCGAACCTCCGTTGATGATGTTCATCATGGGGACGGGCATCACATAGGTGTTGGTGCCGCCGATATAGCGATACAGAGGAATGTCGAGATAAGCAGCGGCAGCCTTGGCAACGGCAAGGGATACGCCCAAAATGGCATTTGCTCCAAGATTGGATTTGGTGCTCGTTCCGTCCAGTGCCAACATGGCACGGTCAATGGCTGTTTGGTTTAAAGCCGATTTTCCAATCAAAGCGGGAGCGATGACGTTATTGATGTTGGCAACGGCTTTCAACACACCTTTTCCGCAATAGCGGTTCTTGTCTCCGTCGCGAAGTTCAAGAGCTTCATGCTCACCGGTAGAAGCGCCGGAAGGTACGGAAGCACGCCCGATAAATCCGGACTCAAGAACGACATCTACTTCTACTGTGGGATTGCCACGCGAATCAAGGACTTCTCGTCCAATAATTTTCTCAATTTTCATAATTTAATAGGGTTTAAGTATAAAATTAAGTATTAAAACAAACATCTGTCATCAAATGTTTTGCTCTTTCGGTTTTGAGATAATATTATTAAAAAAAGAAACACATAATCTTTTAAAAGCTGAAACGGACATCCTGTTGTAATTCCTCCATATACGGTACTTATACCTTTCGCCGTTATCAATAATCTGTATGGCGACAATGTGTTGCAGACTTCCTGCTTTACCGGATTGACTCTGCCGTAACAAGACTTGGAGAAAGTGAAAAATCTCCCATCCTAAAACACAATAGCCTCTCCTTTTATCACCGAATGGATAATCGATATTTTTGACGGCAAAAGTAGGAAAAAATATCATATATCCGGGGTTGGGATAAACTTATTCGGGCTTACGCGGGAAGGAGTTTGGATGTGTTGTTGCAAGTTGTTGATAAATAGTATGTTATAAAATAGGGAAGATACTGTTTCTACCGCACCCGTGTGGTTTGGAGAACACCTTTTGTCTGGTTCGGGAACCGCACCCGTGCGGTAAAAGTACCGTACCAGTGCCGCTTTCCGAACTTATTCCGAACGGGTTATACGTCTCTTATCAGAACCCCGCAAATAAAAAAAAGGCAGAGACGGACGAAGCGATTCTGCTCATGGATAAAAAGCAAATAACTCCTTCTGGGAGCTTTCGCAAACGTTTGTTATTGGCTCTTTCTTTTTTCAGCGGGAGGATGGTTTTTACTTGGCTTTCCTTATTTATCTTTGTAGGAGAGATAACTAAAAAGAAATTAGTATGAGAAACATGAAACAAATCTGCATGAAATCAATCTGTTTGTTGCTGATGTTTGCAGCGACTGTAGTTTTAAAGGCAGAGAATGTGACTTCGCCTAATGGAGAACTTGGATTGAACTTCTCTTTAAATGCTTTGGGCGAACCTGTATATGAACTCTCCTATAAGGGGAAAACCGTGATAAAACCTTCTAAGTTGGGTTTGGAACTCAAAAATGATCCGGGCTTGACGCAAGGCTTCGAACTGATGGAAGTGAAAACTGCCTCAACAGACGAAACATGGAAACCCGTGTGGGGAGAAGTGAGTACCATACGCAATCGCTACAACGAATTGGCTGTGTCGCTCTATCAGAAAGCACAGGATCGCAGTATTACGATTCGTTTCCGCTTGTTCGATGACGGACTGGGCTTCCGGTACGAATTTCCCATGCAGAAAAATCTGAACTACTTCGTAATTAAAGAGGAATGTACCCAATTTGCCATGACCGGTAATCATACGGCATTCTGGATTCCCGGCGATTACGACACCCAAGAGTATGATTACACGGAGTCTAAATTGTCGGAAATCCGCGGTTTGATGCAGGGTGCCATTTCGGATAACGCCTCGCAAACTTTATTCTCTCCTACGGGTGTGCAGACATCCCTGCAAATGAAAACGGAGGACGGACTGTACATCAATCTGCATGAAGCGGCTTTGGTAGACTACTCCTGCATGCACCTGAATCTGGATGATGAGAATCTTGTCTTCCAATCCTATCTTACACCCGATGCCAAGGGAGACAAGGGGCATATGCAGACTCCTTGTCAGTCGCCATGGCGCACGGTGATTGTAAGCGATGACGCACGCGACATCTTGACCTCTAAGATAACACTGAACCTGAACGAACCTTGTGCGTATGAAGACGTGTCATGGATTAAACCGGTGAAATACGTAGGCGTTTGGTGGGAAATGATTTCAGGAAAAAGTACGTGGGCGTATACGGACGAGGCTCTTTCCGTGAAATTGGGTGAAACGGACTATAACAAGCTGAAACCTAATGGGAGGCATGGAGCCACCAACGAAAACGTAAAACGATATATCGACTTTGCCGCTGAACACGGTTTTGACCAAGTGCTTGTCGAGGGCTGGAATCAAGGATGGGAAGACTGGTTTGGACACACCAAAGATTATGTGTTTGATTTCGTGACTCCCTATCCCGACTTCGACGTAAAGATGCTCAACGAATATGCACGCGGTAAGGGAGTGAAACTGATGATGCACCATGAAACATCATCATCGGTACGCAACTACGAGAGACACATCGAGACAGCTTACCGGTTTATGGTAGACAATGGTTACAACGCTGTAAAGAGTGGATATGTGGGTGATATAGTGCCCCGTGGAGAACATCATTACGGGCAATGGCTGAACAACCATTATCTTTATGCGGTGAAGAAGGCCGCAGAGCATAAAATATGTGTCAATGCTCACGAAGCCGTGCGTCCCACGGGCTTATGCCGCACATATCCCAACCTGATTGGAAACGAGTCGGCTCGTGGAACAGAGTATGAGGCTTTTGGAGGAAACAAACCTTTCCACACCACAGTGCTACCTTTTACACGCCTGATAGGCGGACCGATGGATTATACACCGGGTATATTCGATATAAAATTGGACTTCATGGGAGATTTACCGCATGGGCGGGTTCAAACCACGCTTGCCAAGCAGTTGGCTTTGTATCTGACAATGTATAGCCCGCTTCAAATGGCTGCCGATTTGGTCGAGAATTATGAGAAACATATGGATGCTTTCCAATTTATAAAAGATGTGGCGGTGGATTGGGACGATAGCAAATATCTGGAAGCGGAACCCGGAGATTATATTACGGTGGCTCGCAAAGCAAAAGGAACCAACAACTGGTTTGTCGGTGGAATCACGGATGAGCAAGCGCGTACTTCCTCTTTCAAACTTGATTTTCTGGATTCCGGAAAACTGTATGTGGCAACACTCTATGCCGATGCCAAGGATGCAGACTACATAGAAAACCCCGTTGCATACCAGATTAAGAAAGGTTTGGTTACTTCTAAGACGGTGCTTTCTATCAAGCAGGCACGCAGTGGCGGATTCGCATTGAGCTTGATTGAGGCGACAGATGCGGACAAACGCAGTGTGAAGAAATGGAAATAATTGGAAACAAACCTAACTAAATAAGCAAACGCTCGTTGTAGAGTAAAGCCTCTGACGATAATTAAATTAAACGTAAAAATCTCTCCACCGCATACAATCCATGCCGTGGAGAGATTTTTTTTGTTGGGCATCCCCGTATGTGAAGTATTATACTTGAAGTATATGAGTATATGGGACTTGTTGACTATCGTTCACTTGCATGCAAAAAAAGGAGGTGTGTCGTAATGCACGATGCACCTCCTTTTTTGTTCATCGCTATACAAATCGGTTCATTCTCTTTAAGCTGCGATATTTTGAAGATTTCTTTG
>JBHADT010000156.1:0-9726 GCA_041855205.1 Bacteroides sp. | reverse complement strand
GGTATGGGGCTTTACGGGATAGGCATAGCGGCGGTCGGTATGCTTTCTACACTGGGTATTACGCTCGCCACGGATGCTTACGGACCGATTGCCGACAATGCCGGAGGCAACGCCGAGATGTCCGGTCTGGGAGCTGAGGTACGCCGGCGTACGGATGCGCTCGACTCTTTGGGCAACACCACCGCAGCTACCGGCAAAGGTTTTGCCATCGGTTCGGCAGCGCTCACCGGGCTTGCTTTGCTCGCTTCTTATATAGAAGAGGTGCGTATCGGGCTTGCCCGTCTGGGAACAACGGAACTTGTGATGCCGTACGGCAAGACGATTCAACTGCAAGACGCTACCTTTTTCGATTTCATGGCTTACTACGACGTAACTCTGATGAACCCCAAGGTACTTTCGGGAATCTTTATCGGCAGTATGATGGCGTTCTTGTTCTGCGGACTCACCATGAATGCCGTGGGACGCGCTGCGGCGCACATGGTGGATGAGGTGCGGCGGCAGTTCCGCGAAATCAAGGGTATACTCACCGGCGAAGCCGAACCCGACTACGAACGTTGCGTAGCCATTTCCACCAAAGGCGCCCAGCGAGAGATGGTGGTTCCTTCGCTCATTGCCATCGTGGCGCCCATTGTTACGGGAGTTGTTTTCGGCGTGTCGGGTGTTTTGGGTTTGCTTATCGGCGGACTCAGCAGCGGTTTCGTACTCGCCATTTTCATGGCAAACGCAGGCGGTGCGTGGGACAATGCCAAGAAATATGTGGAAGAAGGTAACTTCGGCGGTAAGGGCAGTGAGGTGCACAAAGCCACTGTGGTGGGCGACACCGTGGGCGACCCGTTTAAAGACACCTCGGGTCCGAGTCTGAATATCCTCATCAAGTTGATGAGCATGGTGGCAATCGTCATGGCGGGACTCACGGTTACATGGAGCCTGTTTGCCTGACAAATAAAATGAATCAATACGCCTTTGAAAGGAAATATTTTAATGGCTTTAAATAATTGACAAACAGTATGTTGAAAGAGAGGAGATGAAAAATCCCGCGCCGTGCCCGTATGGTATTCGAACCGTACGGGCACGGTTCGAATACCGCACCCGTATCGTTCAGGTAGTATGCCTGTGTGGTTTCCGAACCGCACCCGTGTCTTGTATTTGCTATTCGATGTGCTTGCTAATACATTGCATATCAGAGCCTTTTAATATTCTCGAGTTGTCTCCTCTTTATTCCCGTATGTAAGATGAAGAAATAGGCAGTGTTTGCGCGGTGAGGGCATTCCCTCTTCGTGTGGCACCGGCATGTTTACAACAATCGCTGCAACTCTTTTATGCCTTCCGATGCGGTGGTGCGTATGATGTGTATCGGACGGTTGGAATGCACATTCACCGGTTTGGGGTCGATGAGATACACCTCTGCCGAGGAGGGAGCGTAGTGCAGCAGTCCCGCAGCAGGGTACACGTTCAGGCTGGTACCTATGATTACGAAAATATCTGCCTCCACGGTATGGGCGATGGCGATATCCATCGCCGGTACGGCTTCACCGAACCAAACGATGTACGGACGCAGGGGGGAACCGTCTCCGGCCTTGTCGTTGCTGTCCACCTCGTACTCTTCGGGGCGTAACTCCCTGATGTACCGGGGGTCATGAGGATTCCGGCTCGAACATACTTTGGTAAGCTCTCCATGCAGATGCACCACGTGCGTACTCCCTGCCCGCTCGTGCAGGTTGTCTACGTTTTGCGTAACCACGGTCACACGGAAACGGCTCTCCAGCTCGGCAATTCCTATGTGTCCACCGTTAGGCTCCACCTCCATGAGTTGTTTGCGCCGTTCGTTGTAAAACTTTGTCACCAGTTCCGGATTGCGGGCATATCCCTCGGGCGTGGCTACTTGCTCTACGGGATACCTGTCCCACAAACCGCCCGAATCCCTGAATGTACTGATGCCGCTTTCGGCACTCATTCCCGCACCTGATAAGAAAACTAACTTCTTCATGATGAAATCTTTTTGTCGAACTTCTGTTTTCCTGCAAATATACTCAGGAAAGCGTGGAAGGGCGCAGGGTAAATAAGAAAATTTAAAGTCGAAAAGAACTGTCATTCAAAATAAAAGACTTACTTTTGCGACTTGTTGGAAACCGCCTTTTCCGGACAGCCTCGTGGCTTTCCCGCGCAGTTTCCCTTTTTTATAACCGGTCGGAGAAATAACGTCTCCGGCTATAATCTCCTAAAAAGTGAATATGGATAAATTTAGCTATGCCATCGGTTTGGGAATCGGTCAGAATTTGTTGAGCATGGGAGCCAAAGGCATTGCCGTGAACGATTTCGCACAAGCGGTTGCAGATGTGCTGGAAGGAAATTCCACAGCCATCAGCCACACCGAAGCGCGTGACATTGTCAATGCTTTCTTTGCCGAACTGGAAGAGAAAATGAACGCCTCCAACATCGAAGCCGGCAAGAAGTTTCTTGAAGAAAACAAAAAACGTCCCGGAGTTATCGCCCTGCCAAGCGGCTTGCAGTATGAGGTAATCAACGAGGGTAGACCCGGTAAGCAGGCAAAGGCTACCGACCGGGTGAAGTGCCACTACGAAGGAACACTGATAGACGGTACGCTTTTCGACAGTTCCGTTAAGCGCGGACAACCCGCCGTTTTTGGTGTGAACCAGGTAATCCCGGGATGGGTGGAAGCCTTGCAGTTGATGCCCGAAGGCGCGAAGTGGAAACTTTACATTCCCTCCGAACTGGGCTATGGAGCACAGGGAGCGGGCGAAATGATACCTCCGCACAGTACGCTCGTATTCGAGGTGGAAATGCTCGAAATATTGTGATGAAAACAATGACTATAATTTTATATACGAAGAAAACATGAAAAAAGTAACATTGATGATGGCTTTGGCTGTAGGGGCAGGTCTGGTTTCCTGCACGGCTCAAAGCCCGAAAGCGAACTTGAAAACAGACGTTGACTCTCTTTCTTATGCCATTGGTATGGCGCGTACGGAAGGACTGACACAGTATCTTACACAACAACTCAACGTGGATACCGCTTACATGGCGGACTTCATTAAAGGTTTCACCGAAGGAGCAGCTAAGGGAGAAAAGAAAGACTTGGCTTACATGGCTGGTCTGCAGATCGGACAAATGGTGGGTAAACAATGGGTGGAAGGCTTCAACCAACAGATTTTCGGTGAAGACTCCACGCAGACAATCAGCCGTGAAAACATGCTTGCAGGCTTCATCGCGGGTGTCACCGGCAAATCTGCTTTGATGACCAAAGAAGATGCTTCCGCTTACATGCAGACTACTATGGAAAGCGTAAAGACAAAGGCGTTGGAAAAGAAATATGCCGACAATAAAGCGGCGGGAGAGAAATTCCTTGCTGAGAACAAAAACAAGGAAGGCGTAAAGACTACTCCGAGCGGGTTGCAGTACAAGGTAATCACCGAAGGAAAGGGCGAAATTCCTGCCGATACTTGCAAGGTGAAAGTTAACTACAGAGGTACACTCATCGACGGAACCGAGTTCGACAGCTCGTACAAGCGCAACGAGCCCACCACCTTCCGCGCCAATCAGGTAATCAAAGGCTGGACAGAAGCCTTGACCATGATGCCCGTAGGTTCCAAGTGGGAACTCTACATCCCGCAAGAACTGGCTTACGGCGCTCGTGAAACCGGCGGCGACATCAAGCCTTTCTCCACATTGATCTTCGAAGTGGAGCTCGTGGGTATCGAGAAGTAAGCGTAAGGCGAAGAAACCATACTATTTCGTAACAGAAAGCGGACGATACGGGAAGCGCAATGCTATCCGTATCGCCCGCTTTTTCGTAATCATTCGTTTTTTTTCTTCGTTTATAGACGGATTTTGAAATAAATCTATATATTTGCTTACTATTTGACAAGTTGAAGACAAATACAAATTGTTATTATGGAGAAAATAGATAATCTTGACAGGCAGATTCTGGAAATAATCTCGCAGAATGCCCGCATTCCTTTCAAAGACGTTGCAGCCGAATGCGGCGTCTCGCGTGCGGCCATTCATCAGCGTGTGCAGCGTCTGGTCGATTTGGGAGTCATTGTAGGTTCCGGTTATCATGTCAACCCGAAATCGCTTGGCTATAGAACTTGTACTTATATAGGTATTAAACTGGAAAAAGGTTCCATGTATAAATCCGTGGTGGGCGAACTGATGAAGATACCCGAAGTGGTGGAATGTCACTTCACTACCGGACCTTATACCATGCTGACCAAAGTGTATGCCCGCGACAATGAACATCTGATGGATTTGCTGAACAACAAAATGCAGGAAATCCCCGGAGTGACTGCTACCGAAACGCTCATCTCGCTGGAACAAAGCATCAAGAAAGAAATACCCATCTGCCCCGATAAGTGAGAACCGGTGAAAGAAATGGTGTCGGGTTGTGCGATATCCCCGGTAAAACAAGGTGGTTTGCCGCGCAGCCAAAGGGTGGAATATGTTTTTTTCAATATAATGTCCGCTCGTTGCATCTGTACACGAGCGTCCCGCATCCCCTAAGCGACACCACGTCTAAGTAATTTGAACAACATGACTTTTTTGAGTAACTTTCATCTGGACGGGTTATTTATCGGTATATGTACCTTTCTCATCATCGGTTTGTTTCATCCGGTTGTGGTAAAGGTAGAGTACCATTGGGGTACGAGGTTTTGGTGGCTATTCCTTTTGTTGGGAGTTATTGGAGTTGTAGCCTCCATGTTTGTCGAAAGCATACTGTGCGCCTCGCTTCTGGGAGTTTTTGCTTTTTCATGCTTCTGGACAATCAAAGAACTCTTCGATCAGGAAAAACGTGTACGAAAAGGTTGGTTCCCAAAGAATCCGAAGCGTACATACAAATTTTAAGTCCTCATCACCTATCTTTTCCGGTAAAACTCTTGGAAATATCAGTGGGAACCGCTATTTTTGCACCCGCTATCTCGATAAAAGATATGCCGGACTTGTAGCTCAGTTGGTTAGAGCAACAGACTCATAATCTGGAGGTCCCTGGTTCAAGCCCAGGCTGGTCCACCTTAAGCCGGAAAGCACTTACGAAATTCGTAAGTGCTTTCCGGCTTTTATTGTATAACGGATTGAGGTTTTGATACTGTCCCTGAAAGTGGCAGTGTTTGGAACATTACTTGCTACATCGAGAAGGGTTTCTTTCATAAGTAACGCTTTATACTCTTGCCATACTCTTACCGGGTAAATAGAAATTGCTTGATATTTTTCTATAATTGTATAACCATTTATAGGAGGGGCACTCTAAAATAGCTATATGCTTTTCATTAATCTTTGGCTTAGCAATATACTCTGAGTTAGAATAAGAGGGAATGGAGGCGGTGAGTTATGATACTCTGAGAGGTTGTATTATATAAACTTGTTGTATATAGAGAAAGGATGAGGGCTACGACCGTTAGGTGGCGTAGCCCTCATCCTTAGAGTATATCTCACTCAGTATATAGATTCCTGAAACGAGACCTGATTATCAACACTTGCTGCCTGGAAGGGATGTGAGATTTATTCCTCAGCTCCCCAGTTTTCACGAGCCAGACGCTTGTAGCTATTGTAACGCCACTTAGCGTTGTCCTCCGCTGCTTTGAACAGTTCGGCAGCTTCCTGCGGATACTGTTTGGCAAGCGATGAGTAGCGTACTTCTCCTTTCAGGAAGTCTTGGAATGCACTCCAATCGGGCTCTTTGCTATCAAGCTGGAACGGGTTCTTTCCTTCTTCTTCCAGAGCAGGGTTGTAGCGCCACAAGTGCCAGTAACCGCACTTAACCGCCTTTTCCTCTTCAGCCTGGCTCTTACCCATACCCGCTCTCAGACCATGGTTGATACAGGGAGCGTAAGCGATGATGAGAGACGGACCGGGATATGCTTCCGCTTCGCGGATGGCTTTCAGCGTTTGAGCCTGATCGGCGCCCATGGCTATTTGAGCTACATAGACGTAGCCGTAGGTGGTTGCCATCAGACCAAGGTCTTTTTTGCGGATGCGTTTACCCGAAGCGGCAAACTTGGCAATGGCTCCTACCGGAGTGGCTTTGGATGACTGACCTCCAGTGTTCGAGTAAACCTCGGTGTCGAGCACGAGGATGTTAACGTCTTTACCCGAAGCAATCACATGGTCGAGACCGCCGTAACCGATGTCGTAAGAAGCACCGTCACCACCAATAATCCATTGGCTGCGTTTAACAAGATATTGTGTCAAGCCTTTCAGTTCCTTGCATACCGGACATCCGGCTGCCATACCAGCTTCGATAACGGCTTCGAGTTGCGGTGCCAATTCTTTGGTCTTGTCGGCATCGAACATGTTGTCGATCCATGTCTGCATCAATTCCTTGGCATCGGCGGGAGTATGCTCGTTTTCGATGGCTTGCTTGAAGAGCTTAACAATGCGTTCGCGCATCTTCTCGTTGGCAAGCTCCATACCCAAACCAAACTCGCAGAAGTCCTCGAACAGAGAGTTTGCCCAAGCCGGACCGTGACCGTTGTCGTTCGTTGTATAAGGAGTGGAAGGTACCGAGCCTGAGTAGATGGAAGAACATCCCGTAGCATTGGCTACCATCTCGCGGTCGCCATAGAGTTGGGTAATCAACTTAACGTAGGGAGTTTCACCACAACCGGCACATGCGCCTGAGAATTCAAATAAAGGCGTAGCGAACTGTGAGTTCTTTACATTGGCTTTGGTGTCTACCAAGTGTTGTTTGGTCTTCACGTTGGCTGCGCAATAATCCCAATTTTCCACTTGATTCAACTGACTTTCCAGATGCTTCATCTCCAGAGCTTTGCCGCCTTTCTTCGGATTGCCCGGACATACGTCCACACAGTTGCCGCAGCCCAAACAGTCGAGTACGTCTACCTGGATGCGGAACGTCATGCCGTCGAAAGACTTACCTACGGCTTTCAGCATATCGAAGTTAACCCCTTTTTGTTCTTCGGCATCCAGTACGAACGGACGGATGGAAGCGTGAGGACAAACGTAGGCGCACTTGTTACATTGGATACAGTTTTCTGCATTCCATTCGGGAACGAACGCTGCCACACCGCGCTTTTCGTACTGTGCGGTTCCCTGATGCCATGTTCCGTCTTCGATTCCTTTAAATACGGACACGGGCAGCAAATCACCATCTTGTGCGTTGATGGGACGAACTACCTCGTTGATGAATGCGGGGTCACTGTTTTCTACTTTCGCGTCATTGGCAAGTTCCGCCCATGCGGGGTCAACGGTAAGCTGCTTATATTCGCCACCACGATCTACCGCAGCGTAGTTCTTGTTTACAATGTCTTCGCCCTTCTTACCATAAGACTTCATGATGAATTTCTTCATCTGCTCTACCGCCAGCTCTACGGGAATAACTCCCGTGATGCGAAAGAATGCGGACTGTAGGATGGTATTGGTGCGATTGCCCAAACCTATTTCCTGTGCTATCTGCGTAGCGTTGATGTAATAAACGCTGATGTTGTTCTTGGCGAAGTATTTCTTCACGCGGGTGGGCAGGTTCTTTGCCAGTTCTTCGCCTTCCCAGATGGTATTTAACAAGAACGTACCGTTCTTGCGCAGACCGCGTGTCACATCATACATGTTCAGGTATGCCTGTACGTGGCAAGCCACGAAGTTAGGCGTATTTACCAAATAGGTAGAACGGATGGGGCTATCACCGAAGCGAAGATGTGAGCAGGTGAAACCTCCCGATTTCTTGGAGTCGTATGAGAAGTATGCCTGACAGTGCTTGTCGGTGTTGTCGCCGATAATCTTCACGGAGTTTTTGTTGGCACCTACGGTACCATCGGCTCCCAAACCATAGAATTTGGCTTCGAACATACCTTCTCCACCCAATGCGATTTCTTCTTCTTGCGGAAGAGAGGTGAAAGTTACGTCGTCCACAATACCGATAGTGAAATGATTCTTAGGCATGGGCAACGCGAGGTTCTTGAACACGGCGATGATTTGTGCAGGCGTAGTGTCTTTCGAAGACAGACCGTAGCGTCCGCCTACGATTACGGGAGCGTTTTCGGCGCCGTAGAAACAGTCTTTCACATCCAGATACAGCGGTTCGCCGTTAGCGCCCGGTTCTTTGGTGCGGTCGAGTACGGCGATGTGCTTGGCTGTTTTGGGTACTGCGGCAAGGAAGTGCTTGGCAGAGAACGGGCGGTAGAGGTGTACGGCCACCATACCCACTTTCTCGCCTTGAGCAGTGAGGTGGTCTATTGCCTCGCGCGCTGCTTCGGTCACGGAGCCCATGGCTATGATGACACGGTCTGCGTCTTCAGCGCCGTAGTAGTCGAACAAACCGTACTTGCGTCCGGTCAGTTTGGAGATTTCGTTCATGTACTCTTCCACAATGGCGGGAACGGCTTCGTAGAAGTTGTTGCAAGCCTCGCGATGTTGGAAGAAGTGGTCGGGGTTTTCAGCCATACCACGTGCCACCGGACGCATCGGGTTCAGTGCGCGTGCGCGGAATTCGGCAAGAGCTTTCTGATCTACCAGCGGAGCGAGGTCTTCATTCTCCAGCAGTTCAATCTTCTGAATTTCGTGAGATGTGCGGAAACCGTCGAAGAAGTTCAGGAACGGTACTCTCGACTTGATGGTTGCCAAGTGAGCGACACCCGCAAGGTCCATAACTTCCTGTACCGATCCTTCCGCCAACATGGCAAAACCGGTCTGGCGGGCAGCCATCACGTCTTGGTGGTCGCCAAAGATGGACAATGCGTGCGACGCAATGGTACGTGCCGAAACGTGGAATACGCAAGGCAGAAGTTCGCCCGCAATTTTGTACATGTTCGGAATCATCAGCAGCAAGCCTTGAGAGGCTGTGTAAGTAGAGGTCAGGGCTCCTGCCTGTAACGAACCGTGTACGGCTCCGGCAGCACCGCCTTCCGACTGCATTTCTTGTACCAACACTGTTTCGCCGAAGATGTTCTTACGTCCTGCGGCAGCCCACTCGTCTACGTATTCTGCCATCGTAGAAGAAGGTGTGATAGGGTAGATAGCCGCAACCTCGGAGAACATGTATGAGATGTGCGCAGCGGCCTGGTTACCGTCACAGGTAATGAATTTTTTCTGCTTAGTCATAACTGAATGAGTTTATAAAATAAAAATATCTTTTCTCTCTATTTTGTTTTCAAAATATCCGTTTTTACCGGAGATCGCTCGTGCCGTTCTCCGGGCAGATGGTTCTCGTCTTAGTAAAGAAATCCGAGCATCCACAGCGGAATCATGTTTCCTCTGCCTATCTCAGCTTTATGCAACACGTATGTTATGCTCGGATTGTTCTTTATCTTGGCTCCTTCCTGACATATCTTGAATGGCATTATATCATCCACAAGGAATGAGATGTTTTTATCTCCTTTGGCTACCTTATGGTCTTTCCACATGGTGTTGGCGAAGAAAGTGTCCAACACATCCGCCTCTTCCAGTTGCAGGGGATAGATGGAGTACATCAGGTTGGGGTTGTGCATCATTATTTTCGACGGTTTCTTGGGAAACTCCTCTCCGGGCGGATACACCATATTTATCAGTCTCGCGTCTGCCAGATACTTGATGTAGTTCATCACCGTGGCGCGCGAGGTTTGTATTTCGTTGGCAAGCTGGCTTACGTTGGGGGCTTTGGGTCCCTCTACGGCAAGCAGATAAAGCAACTTCTTTATTTTAGGGAGGTATTTTAGTTCGATTTGCTTGATGAGCAGGATGTCCACTTCCACCATCATGTTCATGGTTTTAAGCAGG
>JBHADT010000155.1:0-5833 GCA_041855205.1 Bacteroides sp. | reverse complement strand
TGCACTTCTCCCCATACAATATGCTTGTCGAAATCCTTTGGAATGAGTTTTACGACGAAGTTTCTCCCGGTGAAGCGGAAGAGAAAGCGAGAGTATTGTTACCCGAATGTCAGGCAGTATTTGCCAAATACCACCTGAACGATCATTACGCCGATACCCCTGAGTATTCAATCCTCTATACAGAGCTTGCCGGCATCATTCAATTGCTGTTAGACGATGGGCTACAATAAGCGTATTCATCTGCGACAGAATATCGACGCCATCCGGCTGGCGTTGATGCTCGACAAAG
The DNA here is from genome assembly GCA_041855205.1 of Bacteroides sp. Lineage (GTDB taxonomy): Bacteria > Bacteroidota > Bacteroidia > Bacteroidales > Bacteroidaceae > Bacteroides. The sequence continues at coordinate 5,544 of JBHADT010000155.1, read as the reverse complement.
AACGACGGGAAGCTACGCCCGAAGAGCGCAGCGTGCTATCTCTCTATTCGGGCTTTGGGGGGCTCAAGGCCATCCTGAATCCTGTTGATAAGCCTGAAGACATCCGGCATTGGTCTAAATCCGAGGCTGAACTTTTCCCTTTAGTCGCGGAACTTCATCAGGTACTTCGTGAACACTCCTCCACACCGGAAGCGTATAAACAATATATCGGTTCGTTAAAAAACTCTGTACTCACCGCCTTCTATACGCCTAAGCCCGTTGTAGACATCTTGGCAAAAACATTGAAAGAAAGCGGGATTGAGCCGATGTGTTTCTTGGAGCCGAGTGCAGGGACAGGAGCGTTTATAGAGGCTTTTAAGGAAGAGACTCTCGAATCCCGGTATATGGCATTTGAAAAAGATTTGCTAACCGGTAAAATCTTATCGCATCTCTATCCCGATGAGTATATCAGAATAGAAGGCTATCAAAAAATCGAGAACCGTTACTCCGGATATTTTGACGTCATCGCTTCCAATATTCCTTTCGGGGATGTAGCCGTCTTCGACCCGCAATTCTCGAATCACAAGCATCCTGCGGTCAAGCAATCGACACAGGCTATTCACAATTACTTTTTTACCAAGAGCGTTCAAACGGCGAGGGAGGGCGGAATCATCGCTTTTATTACAAGCCAAGGCGTTCTTAATTCGGAACAGAACAAGCCGGTACGGGAATACCTGATGACCGGTTGCAACCTCGTTTCCGCTATCCGTCTGCCGAACAATCTTTTTTCAGACTATGCCGGGACGGATGTCGGGAGCGACCTGATCATCCTGCAACGAAAAAGTGAGAATACATCTCTAAGCCCAAGAGAACAGGATTTTATCGAAAGCCGGAAACTGTCGAACGGTATTTCGATCAACAATCTGTTTCGCGACTTTTCACGGGTGGTACAAACCCATTCAAAAGTAGATACCGATCCTTACGGTAAACCGGCCATTGTCTTTACGCACGAAGGAGGGATAGACGGTATTGCCCGGGATTTGGGACAAATGCTGAAAGAAGACTTTGCCCGGCATCTGGATTTGCGGCATTATCATATCTATACTCATCAAGAAGAAATAAAAAGTGCCGCACAATTGGATTGGGAAGAAAATTCGTTAGGTTTTCAAGACGTTCTTTCCGAAGAGCAATCGAATGAAAACGAGGTATCAACTGCTCAGCAAATTTTACCTTCGAGGGAACGTTATCAACCCACGCAAGAGGATATAGAGTCTTTTAGTGAATTTATAAACGAATCGGACCAAAAACTTTTTTTGGAACGTCCGCCATTGCCCGAAGACTACTCCCCAAAAGAAATGGAGACAATTGTACCGAAACAGACTACCGGAGAAATACACCAACGCTCTCTTTTTGACAAAGGATTCTCTGTAAACAATGAGCCGAATGTGGAGGCGAAAGCCGGCTCTGTTTCGCAAACACCGGTCATTACGCTTTACGACCTCTTCGGTTTCTCACAAGAGGAACGTAGCCAAGTCAAAAAGCCTAAAAGAAAAAACAAACAACTTAAACCAAAAGCCCAACAACCCGAAATCCCATTTATGGATTGGAGAGAGGAGATGGCATATAAAACTGTATTAAAGAGTGAACAGAAAAAACAAGCTACTCCCATACCTTATTACCTAACTGAAGAAATGCCATCTCATTACCGTGAAGGTTCATTAGTAACAGATGAAAACAACCGTATCGGCTATTTGCGGGATATGAACGGATTGCAGCCGATGTTCCATCCACTCCAACTGACGACTACACAACAGGCAAAAGCATCACTTTATATCGAGATACGGGACACTTATCATCACCTGTATAGTAACGAAGCAACGCGATTAGAGGCTAGTCCCGCTCTCCGCGAGATGCTAAACAGGCTTTACGACGATTTTATCTGTCGTTTTGGAAACATCAACGACCCCAAAAATCTCAGCTTGATCAAGATGGACGCGGGAGGAACGGAAATCCTCTCGCTCGAACGCTATATCGACGGAAAAGCAATCAAAGCCGATATATTTCGCCAGCCGGTCGCATTCAATCCGAACGAGATAACTCATGCCCGTAATGCCAGAGAAGCCCTGACTGCTTCTCTCAACAAATACGCAACCGTGAACCTCGAATATATGGCGGAGCTCACGGGAGGGACATCCGAAGAGCTATTAGATGAACTAAAAGGCACGGTTTACTTCAATCCCATGATCGCGGCTTATGAAATCAAGGATAAGTTCATCAGTGGCAATGTCATTTCCAAAGCCGAGCAGGTGGAACGTTTTCTGGAGAGCCATGCTGACCATAAAGCGGCCAAAGAGTCTCTTTCGGCTTTACACGAAGCGATTCCCCGGCCAATTCTTTTCGATGAGTTGGATTTTAATTTCGGCGAACGATGGATTCCGACAGGAATTTACAGTAAATATGCTTCATACCTGTTCGACACGGACGTTTCGATACACTATGCCCCAAGCCGGGACGAATATACCCTTACTACAAACAGTAAAAACGTAAAGATATGGGATCAATTTGCGGTAAAGACCCAAAGTCGAACGTTCGACGGCATTGCCCTGATGAAACATGCCTTGCACAACACATCGCCGGACATTACAAAGAAGGTCAATAAATACATTGACGGAGAATTGAGAGAGGTGAAGATACGAGACGCTGAATCTATTCAACTTGCCAACTCAAAGATCGATGAAATACGAAACGGCTTTACCGACTGGTTGAATGAACAATCCGAGGAGTTCAAAGAACGGTTGGCAGAGAAGTATAACCGCACATTCAACTGTTTTGTACGTCCTGATTATGACGGTTCGCATCAGACTTTTCCCGATCTGGACTTGAAGGGATTAGGTATTCCCGATCTATATAAGAGTCAAAAAGATGCCGTATGGATGGATATCCTCAACGGCGGAGGGATTATCGATCACGAAGTTGTGCGCCCATAAGGGCATATAGTAAATGCAGGATTAGCAACCTGCCCGGTAAGGGTTTTCAACGCCGGTCATTAGCCAACTTATCCACTTAGCCGAAAGGCGGTGGGGAGTATCGCATGTTGGAAACGGCATAAGTCAGCTAACTATCGTGCTGCTACTGAATGTCTAAATGAAACGATAGATATGAGGATGAAGACTAAACTGTTTGAACGACAGCCCAAGACGTTAATTGGTAAACACCGACCTAAGGTAGTTAGAAAGGTCGGTCTGCAATACTTCTGCCTTCCAACTTCGGGCACGAGAGCCGAAAACCGATTGCAGGTCAGCCGCAGTAAGCGGAAAAGGGCGAAAATCGCATCCGACAATCTATCATGCTATGTTACTATATGTCTAAATGGGGATTGCCTTAGCAGACGCAAGTCTGTATGGCAACAGAGTCTCCATAGTAGTCTGAGTGAGGGAAAGCCTCGTACATGGCGAAGGGAGACAGTGTTTATCTTTAATATGTTTGACGAATGATGTGTGAGACATTATGAGAAATTCCGAAAATGTATTAAACAGTCTGGCTGAACATAGCCAAAACCCAAAGTACAAGTTTGAACGGCTGTACCGACTGCTGTTCAACGAGAACCTGTATGCACTTGCCTATCAGTCAATGGCCCCCAAAACTGGCAATATGACTGAAGGCACTGATGGTCTGACCATCAGTGGTATGAGCGTCAAGCGCATACAATCCATTATTGACAAGTTGCGTGATGAGAGTTATCATCCGCACCCTGCCAAGAGAATTTACATACCCAAGAAGAACGGCAAGCAAAGACCTCTCGGCATTCCGTCGTTTGAGGACAAGCTTGTGCAGAAAATCATCCAAATGATTCTTGAATCTATTTACGAGGGACATTTTGAAAAGTGTTCACATGGATTCAGACCGCACCGCAGTTGCCATACTGCAATGGCTTCAATCATGGAGGGATTTGACGGTACAAGATGGTTCATTGAGGGCGACATCAAGGGATTCTTCGACAATATCGACCACGATATTATGATTGCAATCCTTTCCGAGCGCATATCTGATGAAAGATTCTTGCGTCTAATCCGTAAATTTCTCAACGCAGGATACATGGAGAAATGGAAATTCCACAACACTTTCAGCGGTACTCCGCAAGGTGGTATTATCAGTCCTATCTTGGCAAACATCTACCTCGATAAACTTGATAAGTACATGGTGGAATATATCTCGGTGTTCAACAAGGGCAAGATGCGGAAGCGTAATCCCGAATACAAAAGGATTGCAAGCCGCAAGGACAAACGAGTAAAGAAACTGAAATCAGAAACAGATGAGCAGAAAAGGTCTGTAATACGCAATGAAATTATAGAACTTTATCGCGAAATGCAGAAATATCCTGCAACTCTGGATATGGATGAGGATTTCAGACGTATGAGATATGTGCGTTATGCCGATGATTTTCTAATCGGTGTAATCGGCAGTAAAGAAGAGTGTGTCAAAATAAAGGCAGACATCAAAGACTTCCTTTATAAAAGGCTCAAACTTGAACTGTCAGATGAAAAGACGCTCATAACTCACGGACATGACCATGCTAAATTCCTTGGTTTTGAGGTCACTATCCGTAAGTCTGAAAAGACAAGGAAAGGGAGAAACGGAATGCCCAAACGCTCACTCGACCACAAAACAGTCGTATTACTACCTATGGAGGTCATGAGAAAGAAACTCATGGACTACGGTGCGATGAAAATTGTGATTGAAGATGGCAAGGAGAAATGGGAGTCCACCTCACGCCCCTACCTGCGAAGTAATGACGACCTTGAAATACTGAACCGATATAATTCAGAAATTCGGGGTATCTACAATTATTACTGCATAGCCAATAATGTCAATATACTCAACAGTTTCTATCAAATCATGAAAGAGAGCATGTACAAGACGTTTTCCTCAAAGTACAACTCTACCGTAAGGAAGATTATTCACTCTTATACAAGAGACAAAATCTTCCGTGTGCAGTGGACTGACGGTAAAGGCAAGACGCATGAGCGTGAAATCTATCATGGAGGGTTTTGCAGGAGAAAAGAGGCACGCATTGACGATGCCGACCATCTCCCCAGCTACCGAGGAATGCAGAACATAAGTCTTATGGACAGACTTACTGCCTGCAAATGTGAATACTGTGGAGCAACTGATAACCTGCAAATGGTGCATGTCCGCAAACTCAAGGATTTGAAAGGCAAACAGAGTTGGGAAAGACTCATGATTGCCCGTAGAAGAAAGACACTTGCGGTATGCCAAAGTTGCTATAATAAAATTCACTATGGGAAATAGACTGCTGATAAACAGGGAGAGCCGTATACTCGGAGACGGGTACGTACGGTTCGGTGGCGAGTACATGGGAACGTGGCACCTCAAAAAGTGCCAAAGCACCGTGTGCTTAGCCTATGGCGGAGGAAAAACGCTAATCATGTGCGTAAGCTCATACGAGAAAAAACGGTTAGGACTAGTCAATAAGCCTGTTATCATTGCCTTGAAAGCCAATGTTCACGAGATTGCTCAAACCTACTGTACGGCTTATCCCAATGC
>JBHADT010000154.1:0-15720 GCA_041855205.1 Bacteroides sp. | reverse complement strand
TATCGCAAACAGTTTCCTGTTTGCGATATATTATGAGGAAATGGAAAACTCCCGTATATCTTACTCTATCATGCATGAAGCAGTGAGACATACGGGAGTTTTATTATATTAATATACATCCATCAATAAGCCTTGTGTTTTTCCTTGGCATGAATGATGAACAGCATTCCTCAGGAATAGATGGCCTTTTTGCCGGCAAGCAACGTATTCTTCATGAGAGAGACGATTGTCATGGGACCTACCCCTCCCGGTACGGGTGTAATGAATGAGCATTTGGGGGCAACTTCATCGAACTTCACATCGCCTGTGAGTTTAAAACCGGACTTCTTACTCGCATCCGGTACACGGGTAGTACCCACATCGATTACGACAGCACCCTCTTTTACCATATTGCCTTTTACAAATTCAGGCTGTCCTAAAGCGGCGATGAGTATGTCTGCTTCGAGGCACTCCTGGGTGAGATTTTGGCTGCGGCTGTGACATACCGTGACGGTTGCATCGCCGGGATAGGCTTTTTGCATCATTAAAGAGGCCATGGGTTTTCCGACGATATTGCTACGTCCAAGTACCACACACTTCTTCCCGGCAGTGGGAATATTATAGCGTTTCAGCAATTCGATAATTCCGTTCGGGGTTGCAGATACGTAACAGGGAAGCCCGATGGACATACGTCCGACATTTATGGGATGGAAACCGTCTACGTCTTTCCGATAGTCGATGGTTTCAATCACTTTCTGTTCGGAAATGTGTTTGGGCAGAGGCAATTGTACGATGAATCCGTCTATCTCGGGGTCTTCATTCAATTCGCACACCTTACGTAATAGTTCTTCTTCCGTAACATCCGCCTCATACCGGATGAGCGATGATTGGAATCCGCACGCCTCGCATGCTTTTACTTTGGCAGCCACGTACGTCTCACTACCGCCATCATGCCCTACAAGAATAGCTGCCAGATGCGGACGTTTCATTCCTCTTGCTACCATTTCGGCTACTTCTGCAGCGATCTCTTGTTTAACTTGTTCGGATATGGCTTTTCCGTCGATAAGAGTCATAATCAGATAATTTATGTCCTTGTTATTTGCGTTTTGCCATCATCTTTCCCATTCCGCTACCTGTAATAGCTTTCATCATTTTCCGCGTTTGGTCGAATTGCTTCAGCAGACGGTTGACTTCTTGAATATTCGTTCCGCTTCCTTTGGCTATGCGTTGGCGGCGCGAACCGTTGAGAATACCCGGATTGCTTCGTTCGGCGGGAGTCATGGAGTATATGATGGCTTCAATGCTTTTGAAAGCATTGTCGTCGATGTCGATGTCTTTAATAGCTTTTCCTACGCCCGGTATCATGGAGGCCAAATCCTTTAGATTACCCATTTTCTTGATTTGGGCTATCTGGCTGAGGAAGTCGTTAAAGTCGAATTGATTCTTTGCAATTTTCTTTTGCAGACGTTTTGCTTCTTCTTCATCATATTGCTCCTGTGCCCGTTCCACCAGCGAGACAATATCTCCCATGCCCAAAATGCGGTCAGCCATGCGTGACGGATGGAATTGGTCGATGGCTTCCAGCTTTTCTCCGGTACCTACAAATTTGATGGGCTTGTTTACCACCGAACGGATGGACAGGGCGGCACCGCCACGAGTATCTCCATCGAGTTTGGTGAGCACTACGCCGTCGAAGTCAAGTCGGTCGTTAAACTCTTTTGCCGTATTGACCGCATCTTGTCCGGTCATGGAGTCTACCACAAAGAGTATCTCATTAGGGTTGACAGCTGCCTTTATGGCTGCTATTTCGTTCATCATCATCTCATCCACGGCAAGACGTCCGGCGGTATCGATGATTACTACGTCGCAACCTTTTGCTTTGGCCTCTTTAATGGCGTTTTGAGCTATGTCTATGGGGTTCTTGTTCTCCGGTTCGGAATAGATGGGCACTTCTATCTGCTCTGCCAATATACGTAATTGTTCGATGGCTGCAGGGCGATAGACGTCGCATGCGACAAGTAAAGGTTTTTTATTCTTTTTACTCTTCAGCATGCGTGCCAATTTGCCTGAGAATGTGGTTTTTCCGGAACCTTGCAAACCGGACATAAGGATGACGGCGGGTTGTCCTTTCAAGTTCACCTCAACGGCTTCGCCTCCCATTAGTGTTGCCAATTCATCGTGCACGATTTTTACCATCAATTGGCTTGGCTTCACAGCCGTAAGAACGTTTTGTCCTAAAGCTTTTTCTTTTACGTTGTCCGTGAAACTTTTGGCTACTTTGTAATTGACATCGGCGTCCAGCAGAGCTTTACGTACATCTTTCAGGGTTTCCGCAACATTAATCTCGGTGATTTTGCCTTCACCTTTCAAAATTTTGAACGACCTTTCAAGTCTTTCACTCAGATTATCGAACATAAAATTGTTTATATTGAATTTAAGGTGCAAAAGTACAAAAAAGCTTGCATATATCTTGCAGTATATAAGAGTATTTTGCGAACGGATGGAGTGTACGAAACAATGATGAATACCGCAGCCGACTGATATCAGCGCTATTATCTTCTCTCCGAAAACCGCACAGGTATGCTACTTTTACGACACTGGTATCTTACTCGAACCATACCCATGCGGTTCAGGTAGCAAACAAAGGATATTTAAGTATTACTAAAAAGAAATAAGTTGATTATAAAAAGTTCGCCCCGTTTCTCATAATGTTATGAGAAACGGGGCGGGTTCGTCAGTTTAAGATTGGTGTTGAATCACGGTTTAGAAACAACCATAACAAGTAGGAAGCAAATTCCGATCGCCCAACGTATTGTCTACGCGAGCTACGTTTATCCAGAATTTATTTTGTTTGACGCTATCGGTAGGATAGGCGGCTTTCTCCCGGCTGTAACTGTGTGTCCATTCGTCTGCCACCAACTCGTATTCAGGGTGAGGCGCATTTATGAGCACATTGTCCTCTTTGTCGGCCTTACCCTCTTTTACTTCTTGTATTTCTTCCCAGATACTCAGCATCGTCTGAACGAAATTGTCCAACTCAGCAAGACTCTCACTTTCTGTCGGTTCTATCATCAATGTTCCGTGAACGGGGAAAGAAAGGGTGGGAGCGTGATAGCCATAATCCATCAGTCTCTTGGCTATATCATTCTCGCTGATACCGGTGAGTTCATGCAGCTTACGGCACTCCAGTATCATTTCATGTCCTACAAAGCCATTTGCTCCCCGGTATACAATCCCGTACGTGTCTTGTAGGCATGCAGCCAAGTAGTTGGCGTTAAGAATGGCGGTGCGAGTAGCGTTGGTCAATCCTTCGTTTCCCATCATTCTTATATATCCGTAGGTAATCGGGAGTATACCCGCACTGCCGAACGGAGCTGCCGCAACGGTATTGGCATTTTTATCGAAGAAAGGATGTCCGGGTAAGAAAGGTATCAGATGTTCGGCCACACAAATGGGTCCCACACCCGGACCGCCACCGCCATGCGGAGAGGCAAATGTCTTGTGCAGATTCAAATGGCAGACGTCGGCACCGATGAATCCCGGACTGGTCAGCCCCACTTGCGCATTCATGTTCGCTCCATCCATGTACACTTGAGCGCCGCAAGCGTGAATTATCCGACAGATTTCCGCTATATCCGTTTCAAATATACCGTGCGTGGAGGGATAGGTAATCATTAACGCCGCTAATGACTCTTTGTTTTCTTCCGCCTTTTTGCGCAGGTCTTCCAAGTCTACGTTTCCTCGGTTATCGCATACACATGTCACAATCTCATAACCGGCCTGGATTGCCGATGCCGGATTAGTTCCATGTGCCGATGCCGGAATCAGTACCTTATTGCGGTATCCTTGTCCGATACTTTCCATGTAGGAACGAATCACACGCAATCCGGCATATTCACCGGCAGCTCCGGAATTGGGCTGAAAACTGACTCCTGCAAATCCGGTGATGATTTTGAGTGCTTCTCCAAGATTATGTATTAACTCGCGGTAACCCTCGGCTTGGTCGGCGGGTACCAATGGGTGCAAGCATAAAAATTCCGGACGATTGAGTGGCAGCAGTTCGGAAGCCGCATTCAACTTCATGGTACACGAACCTAGTGAAATCATCGAGTGAGCTAAAGAGATGTCCTTACGTTCCAATCTTTTTATATAGCGCATCAATTCGGTTTCCGTGTGATATTTATTGAATATCTCATGGGTCAGATATTTACTGTCTCGTCGGAGTCCTTCGGGAATCATCCATGAAGATTTAATATCGCTTGCAGGAGCATACTCCTTACCGATGGCTATGGCAAATATGGATGTTAGGATGTTGACTGCATTCAGATTGGTGGTTTCATCGATACTTAATCCCACATCCCCATTATCAAAGTAGCGTAAGTTCACTTCTTTGCTCAAGGCAATAGTTCGTATTTGCTGGGCGGAAACAGTGGCAGGCAAAGAAATCCGCAGTGTATCGAAGAAGTAGTCGTTAGATACATTGTATCCCAACTTCGTGATTGTTTCTGCTATGTATGCAGTTGTTTCATGGATACGCGCTGCGATGTTACGGATGCCTGACGGACCGTGATACACGGCATAGAAACTACTCATCGTGGCAAGTAGTGCTTGGGAGGTACAGATGTTGGATGTTGCTTTCTCTCTTTTGATATGCTGTTCACGCGTTTGAAGTGCCATACGGTAACACTTCTTGCCGTATCTGTCTTTGGAAAGTCCGATAATCCGTCCCGGTATATGTCGCTTAAAATCTTCGCGGGTAGCGAAGTAAGCAGCCGAAGGACCTCCGTAGAATAGGGGAATACCCAATCTTTGCGTGCTGCCGAATACGATATCGGCCCCCCATTCGCCCGGAGGAGTAAGCAACGCCAGGCTGAGGATATCGGCAGCAACCGCCACTTTACATCCTGCACTGTGAGCTTTCTCTACAAACGTGCGATAATCTTCTATGCTGCCATTGGCATTAGGATATTGGAGTACGCAGGCAAATACATCGGGAGTCATTTCCATATCTTCATATTTCCCGGTGCGAAGTTCAATACCCTGTGGAACAGCTCTCGTCTGCATGACCGCCAAAGTTTGCGGGAAGATGTTTTCGTCTACAAATACGGTGTTTGCTCCGGATTTTTGCATCTCTCGCGGGCGTAACGCATACATCATGCTGACAGCTTCGGCGGCGGCAGTGGCTTCATCCAATAAAGAGCAGTTAGACAAGGGCATAGCCGTTAAGTCGCAAACGACTGTTTGGAAGTTCATTAATGCTTCAAGCCGTCCTTGCGAGACTTCTGCCTGATAAGGCGTGTATGCTGTGTACCATACCGGATTTTCAAAAACATTTCGCTGTATCACTGCCGGAGTCACGGATGCATACCATCCCATCCCGATGTAGGTTGTGTACAGTTTATTTTTCGAGGCAATACTGGCGATATGTTGCCCGTATTCATACTCCGTCATTGGCTCGGGAAGCGGTAGAGGTTGCTGTAAGCGGATATTGGCGGGGATAGTTTGGGCGATGAGTGCATCCAGACTTTCTACACCTATCTTACTCAGCATTTGTGCCTCATCATTAGGGGTGATACCGATGTGACGGCGAGCTAATAAATCGTTTTTCATAGTGTGCTATTATTGATTTGAGACTTATCGGAAGAAAGGATTCTCCACTTTCTCACTGCCAATGCTGGTGGCAGGGCCATGCCCGGGATAGACAATCGTTTCATTGGGCAATGTAAAGAGACGGCTGCAGATGTGTTCTCTGAGTTCATCGAAGTTTCCGCCTGTTAAGTCGGCACGTCCTATGCTACCCTGAAACAACACGTCTCCGGAGAACATACAATTGTCTGCCGCACAATAATATACCAGACTGCCCGGAGAATGTCCCGGTACGTGTATGGCTTCCAGAGTGGTTTCGCCAAAGGTGATGAAATCTCCGTCGTGCAGGTATTTGCCAATGGGAACAGAGTCTTCATTCCATTGGAAACCGAACATGCGGCTTTGTTTGGGAGCTTCTTCAATCCAGAATTCATCGGCTTGGTTAGCCTCTATCGGCAGGTTAAACTCTTTTGCTATGAAAGTGTTGCCAAATATATGATCTAAGTGAAGATGCGTATTCAAAAGGTGTTTGACTTTGAGTTCATTCTGGAGAATGAAATTCTTCAATCTTTGTTTCTCTTCGTCATCATAACATCCCGGATCTATAATAGCTGCTTCACCGGTGTTATCCCATAACACGTAACAGTTTACGGGAAACATATTAAATTCAAATCTTTTTATTTTCATAAATGAAGGATTTCAAAGTCCGGTATGGGATATCATACCGGCACGTAGACTACTTTCTTTGTTTCAAAGAATGGCTCTTTGAAATAATCTTTCAGGTCATACATTAATGTTTTACTCTTAAACAGCATTGTTTCGTGTTGCAGCTCTCCGCCTTTTAGACATATTAGTCCGTTGGGCAAGGCATTACGTTGCTTGCGTGAGATGTTTTTGTGAATAATCTTCAACAGATCTGCCAGTGGCATGACGGCACGACTGACTACAAAGTCGAACAACTCTTTCTCTTCCTCCGCTCGCGCATGCCGGAACGTTACGTTTTTCAACCCTATACTTTGTGCGACTTCCGAAGCTACCCGAACCTTTTTCCCTATACTGTCTACCAGATGAAAATGTACTTCGGGAAAAAGGATGGCCAGAGGAATACCGGGAAATCCACCGCCGGTACCTAAATCCATGATCCGTGTGCCCGGAACGAAAGAAGTGACTTTGGCTATACCCAACGAATGGAGGACGTGATGCTCATACAGATGTTCTATGTCTTTGCGTGATATGACATTTATTTTAGAGTTCCAGTCTGTATATAAATCATAAAGAGCAGCAAATTGTTGTTGCTGTATTGCGGTGAGATTCGGAAAATAATCGGAAATAATCATGTGACCGGGAAATTATAATTCATAGTTCATGCAGGCTTTCCCTTTTTCGCTGAGCAGGTGTTCTACGAGTTCATAAGGAAGCGTAATCTCCGTTGTTCCCATGGCGTAGGGTGTTATTTCATACACATTATAATAGAAGCAGATTCCTCTTTTCTTCAGATAGAAATTTTCCACAGGTTCCAATTCTCCTGTACTGGTATAACCCATGTCTTCCAGTTCGTCACGAGTTGCCACCTTGTTGTCTGCCATAAGTTGATTCCACAATAGATCTGTAAGTGGTTCCTTGTAATCGGCAATGAATATGTCATTCAGATTCAGTGGAGTCTTTGTACGCAGGTCGATATTATGAAAAGATGACATGTAGATACCATGAGCTCCCCCGGTATATTCGTCATAATTTATCCGATAAATCAATAAATCGTTGCTATATGACTGTATACGTCCTTCCACCTTTTTATAATATGAGTACCATGATAATATGGAGGTTTCTTCCTGTTCGACCGTATCCTGATTATACATCGGCTCCAAATCCTTGCGATAGTCTGCTATGTATCTTTCTTTATACATATGCACCGCCTCTTTCGGTTTCATGGCTGCATATTGAGTATCTAAGCAAAGGGTTTGGAAGAGTGCATTCAAGCTATCTTTTAGATCCTTGTCGGAGGAATTCCGTACGTATGCAAAATTTACAATGATGTTGCAGGCCGGTTTGGCGGTATCTCCGAAGAGATGTGCGGTTTCGTTTACATACACACTATCGAACTCCAATGCGCCTATATTGGCGTTTGCATTGTTTTTGCATGAAAAAAATAGGCTGCTCATCCAAAACAAGATGATAAACAGACTGGCATATTGTTTGTTCATTGACTGTTTTTATTAAAATCAATAGCTTTATTTATGCTCGTTACCGACAAATATAGGATATATAAATGATATTCAACTGATAAAAAAAGAAAAAATAATGAATAAGAAATCTTTTATCTGTCTATATTTGCCCGGTGTATGAAAAGAATATATTGCATATCGATGCTACTGTGCTCCTTGTTAATTATTTATGTAGGAGCGGGAGTTGCTATTATTCAATATTGTTGTGCCGACTGCGAGATACTCCAGAAACATTCTATAGGTAAACATTCGTGTTGTCCGGGTGGGCAGGATGAGATGTCGGGAACTTTTCATCCTGTGTGTGAATCGTGTCTTGAGGGGTCTTGTTCATCGGTTATATACAAGATCGATTTGATAAAACATTCGCCGGAAAAAATATCAGAACCAACTCTCATACAACTTCCGGACAGGATATTACCGGATTTTACCTTTTCTTCCCTCTTTTTAGCGAAAAGTGGTTTCTTATCATATCTTCCACCTCCATATTACAAAACTTCAAGACATTATCTTTCTTTATATACGGTTCTGCTTATTTAGTGCTTGCAAACCCTTTTTAGAAATTACAGAACAATTCCATCTGCTTTGAGTCACAGCCGGAATCTCCGTGTCATATCCTTATTTATCTCTTTATTCCTATTATTCCATTTCATAAAAGGGTACGGACTTGTAAGAGCAGGAAAAAGATGGACGGTTCAATGTCGCTCTTTCTTTTAAGCAGATAGTACTTCTATTTATAAAAGTCTATTTCTGGAAATATAAATAACGGAACAAGCAATGAAATATATCTACCATAATATATTATTCTTATTATTGATAATGACTCCCGGTTTGCGGGCTCAAATACGGGGAACGGTTAAAGATGCTGCCGGCTTGCCTATTGCAGGGGCGCATGTGTCGTGGTTGAACACACATAGCGGAGTCAGTACAAACGCTGAGGGCTTCTTCTCTATCGAAAAAACATCTCAGGTTCATGAACTGGTGATTAGCTTTATAGGCTTCGAGAGTGATACATTACATATTACTTCAAAGCAACAACAACTTGATATTACGCTTCGCGAAGGAGTGGAACTGAACGAAGTGAATGTCGTAAGCAGGAAGTTGGGAACCTTGAAATTGAGGAACAGCGTGCTGAATGAAGACATGATTACCAGCAAGGAACTGACCAGAGATGCATGCTGTAATTTGGGTGAAAGTTTTGTCACTAACCCATCGGTGGATGTGAGCTATTCGGATGCGGCTACAGGTGCCAAACAAATCAAACTGTTGGGACTATCGGGTACTTATGTACAGATGATGACGGAGAATATTCCCAACTATCGTGGTGTTGCCGCACCCTATGCATTGGGATATGTGCCGGGACCTTGGATGGAAAGCATACAGGTCAGTAAGGGGAGTTCTTCGGTAAAAAACGGATATGAATCTCTCACGGGGCAGATAAACGTAGAATTTAAAAAACCTCAACTGCCAGAAGCGGATTTGTTGTCGGGCAATGTGTTTGCAGGAAGCACGGGACGGTATGAGTTGAATGCGGATGCTTCCTTAAAACTATCTAAAGGTTGGAGTACTGCTTTGCTGGCGCATTATGAGAATGAAAAAGAATCTCATGATTCGGATAAAGATGGATTCATGGATTTGCCGCAAATAGAACAGTACAACGTTTGGAATCGTTGGGCGTATGTAGGGGAGCGTTATCGCTTTCAGGTGGGTTTGAAAGCTTTGGACGAAAGAAGAAGTAGCGGACAAACAACACATGGTGGCACTCACATCTCCGATGATGTTTACAGAATAGGAATAGAGACGAATAGATACGAAGCTTTCGCCAAAAATGCCTATATAATAAATAAAGAGAAGAATACGAACCTCGCGCTGATACTCCAAGGCGTAATACATAATCAGGATGCCGTATACGGGCATAAACAGTATGACGTGAATCAAACAACTTTTTATGCGTCTTTGTTGTTCGAAACCGATTTAGGAAAGAATCAAAGTCTTTCTTCCGGACTGAGTTTTAATCATGACAGTTATACCCAGTCCTACCTCCCGGAGAATCTTAAAGGTGTACAGTTGTCGAAGAAATATATAAAAGAGAATGTTCCCGGAATTTATGCACAATATACGCTGAACCTGAATGACAGGCTCATTATCATGGGTGGAATTCGTGGAGACTACAGCAGTGAGTACGGTTTCTTTGTAACCCCGCGTGCTCATATAAAGTACAATCTGAACGAATACATCCATACGAGATTTTCAGTGGGAAAGGGGTATCGCTATGCTCATGTTCTGGCAGAGAATAATTATCTTCTGGCGAGTAGCCGTTCGATAAATATCATGCCGAATCTGCTACAAGAGGAGGCATGGAACTACGGAGCGAGTTTTTCCGCTTACTTGCCTTTATTGGGTAAAACTCTTAATCTGAATGCAGAGTATTTCTATACCGACTTTGTCAATCAGGTGGTGATGGATATGGATAGTAATCCGCATGAAGTTTCTTTCTATAATTTGGACGGACGCTCTTACTCCCATGTGTTTCAGATAGAAGCCCATTATCCCGTATTCGAGGGGTTTACGTTGACTGCGGCATACCGTATGACTGATGCAAAGACCACTTACAATGGGCTTTTGTTGGAAAAACCATTGACAAGCCGTTACAAAGGACTCCTGACTGCTTCGTATCAAACCCCACTGGGCTTGTGGCAGTTTGATGCCACCTTACAGTTAAATGGAGGTGGAAGAATGCCTTCACCGTATGCGCTTCCCGGCGGTAAACTTTCGTGGGAGCATCGTTACGGAAGCTACCGTATGCTTAATGCGCAAATTACTCGCTATTTCCGTCGTTGGTCCGTGTATCTGGGTGGAGAGAATCTTACCAATTTCAGGCAGAAGAATGCCATCATAGACGCTTCTAATCCTTGGGGGAGTCATTTTGATGCGACCATGGTTTGGGGACCGATGCATGGTATTAAAGGATACATTGGTTTAAGATTCAACTTACCGAGAGGTTGAGACAGGATATAGGGGCATTAAATATATATAAGTATACTAATCTTTAAAAAACAATTGAAATGAAAAAGAGAGCGTTTGTCATGTTTATCGCAGCTTTGTTGAGTACGGTATGTCTGATGGCAAAGGATATTCGTACGGCCGTATTTAAAGTATCGCAAATGACCTGTGAGCGATGCGAGCGGAAAGTGAAAGAAAACATACGTTTTGAGAAGGGTATAAAAACATTCTCCACAGATGTCAAGGAAAAAATAGTTACCATTACTTACGACGCGGAAAAAACGGATGTGGAGAAGTTACAGGCCGGTTTCAAAAAGTTTCACTATGAGGCGGAGTTTTTGAAAGAAACAAAACAAGAATCCAAGAAATAGTCGAGAGTCATGCGATTCTACTTTATTGAACAAAGCCGTTATGGCTTTGTTCTTTTTTTATAGATTAATAAATGATATAATATGCTATGAGTCATACAGAGAAACGAATATTCCCCGTATTAAATATGCATTGCGCAGGGTGTGCCAATAATGTGGAACGAATCATTCGTAAGCAAGATGGCGTGTCGGAGGCCTCGGTCAATCTGGCTGCAAATACGTTGTCTGTCGTTTGGGATAATGACAAAATAACTCCGGAGGATATGCATACCGCTTTATCGGCCGCGGGATATAGTTTGATTGTAGAGGAAGACAGTTCGGAAAACTTACAGGAAGAGAAAGAGAAACGATATGGCGGGCTGAAGAGAAAAGTGCTTGAAACATGGATATTAGCCATGCCCGTGATGTTGCTTTCCATGTTTTCTATGAATATTCCATACTCATACGAGATACAGATGTTATTGACGTTGTTGGTGATGATAAGAGCTGGTTCATCTTTCTATATCGGAGCTTGGAAACAACTGAAAACGGGAGGTAGTAATATGGATACGTTAGTGGCGTTGAGTACGTCCATCGCTTTTCTTTTTAGTGTTTTTAATACGTTTTATCCATCGTTCTGGACGGTTCGCGGACTGGAGCCCCATGTCTATTACGAAGCTTCTGTAATGATTATCGCATTTGTCCTTACCGGTAAACTGTTAGAGGAAAGAGCCAAAGGAAACACCTCTGCCGCCATTCGCAAGTTGATGAAATTGACACCCAAAGAAGCCCGTATTCTGCGTAATGGTGAGGAGACCACAATCCCGGTGTCGCAATTGCGGGTGGGTGACAAAGTGTGTGTGCGTCCCGGTGAGCAGATTCCCGTCGACGGTTATCTGTTGGACGGAAGTTCATACGTAGACGAGAGTATGATTAGCGGAGAACCCGTACCGGTTTTTAAAGAAAAAGATTCGCATGTGTTGGCAGGTACCATCAATCAACGGGGGGCATTCGTGTTTCGAGCAGAAAAGGTGGGGGGCGAAACCGTACTGGCGCGTATCATCCGCATGGTACAAGAGGCACAAGGAAGTAAAACTCCCGTGCAACGTATTGTGGACCGTGTAACCGGAGTGTTTGTTCCCGTTGTCGTGGCGCTTGCATTGGTGACGGTGGTCGTATGGTTCGTTTTCGGAGGTGTGGGGATGTTTTCTCATGCCTTGCTTTCGGCTGTTTCTGTATTGGTCATAGCCTGTCCCTGTGCTTTGGGCTTAGCCACCCCCACGGCGTTGATGGTGGGCATCGGAAAAGCGGCAGACTATCATATCCTGATAAAAGACGCAGTGGCATTGGAGCAAATGCGCAAAGTAGATGCGGTGGTATTGGATAAGACAGGGACATTGACAGAAGGTCGTCCGGTGGTTACCGAGTGTTTGTGGTTAGAAGCCGGAACGGAAGAGCACAAAAGCATTTTGTTGACTGCGGAATTAAAATCCGAACATCCGTTGGCGGTGGCTATCGTAGCTTTTCTGAAAGAAAAAGGGGTACGGAGTTTTGTTTCCTTGGACGATTTTGAGAGTATCACCGGAAAAGGAATACGGATATCCTATGGTGGGGCGACCTATTGGGTGGGTAGCCACAGGCTGTTGGCGGATTATGGAGCCGGGCTTTCCGATTTGCAGAAAGAAAGGTTGCATTCATATGAGAGAGAAGGCGGTAGTGTGATTTATTTCGGTTGCGGGAGGGAAGTGTTGGCTGTCATTGTCATTAAAGATCGAGTAAAACCGACATCGGAAGAAGCAGTAAACGAATTACGCCGGCAAGGAATTGAAGTTTTCATGCTGACAGGTGACGGCGAACGTACTGCCGCCACTGTTGCCAGACAATTGGGTAATATTAATTATATGGCAGATGCTTATCCGGATGACAAAGAACAGTTTGTCCGGAAACTGCAGAGAGAGGGGAAGACTGTAGCAATGATAGGAGATGGGATCAATGATTCACAGGCTTTGGCGTGTGCGGATGTCAGCATTGCAATGGGAAAGGGTACGGACATTGCGATGGATGTAGCCATGGTTACGCTCATGACTTCCGACCTTCTGTTATTACCCAAGGCTTTCTCCCTTTCCCGGCAAACGGTAAGAGTTATCCACCGCAATCTCTTTTGGGCTTTTATTTACAATCTCATTACTATCCCTGTTGCGGCAGGAGTGCTTTTCCCGATTAACGGTCTGTTGTTGAATCCTATGCTGGCAAGTGCGGCTATGGCCTTTTCCAGTGTGTCGGTTGTTTTATCATCGCTCCGTTTGCGAAGCATGAAATTATGATACCGGACATAGGATACTTTCTTTTACTTTAGAGATGAGCGACAGAAAAGAGAAGACTCTAATTCTGATATGCCTCGAAAGGTCTGACGTTTAATTATACGTTATTTTTCAGACTTTCATATATGAGCCCGGCAGCAATGCCGGGCTCATTATCTTTAATCTCGCTTGTATTCTTTTATCCTTCTACGGTTTATATCTTTTCTAAATTTATGGAGATTCATCTATACCCGGAATACGACACAGGCGTGGCGTTTTTACCGTACAGGCACGGTATTCGAACCACACGGGGATGTTTCCGGAACCGTACGGGTACGGTTCGAATCACTCTTTTTGAACAGTAAGTATTTGTCCGGTTATTGAGTCTCACATTGCCTGCATATATCCTGAAAATGATACAATTGAAAGCGTTTTTGTTCATGTGTCTTATTTTCCATGTTCTTGTATGATATTCTATTTTATTTCAGAACTGTCGGTTTACATTTGCGAGATGATTTTTCAAGAATGAAGAACCTTTTTTTCAGAGATGAAGTCATTAACTTTTGTTTAACTTAATATTTAAAGTATGAAAAACGGCGAATTATTAAATCAGCCGGGGTATTCGGAATACTTTCGGCGGTTATTATTCATTACTCTCTTTGCGTTTGTAGGCATAGGTGTTTCGGCGCAGACCAAAACATTGACCGGTACGGTAACCGACTCTTTCGGTGAACCGGTGGTTGGGGCCAGTGTACTGTTAAAGGGGACTTCCCATGGGGTGATCACAGATATTGACGGCAATTTTATAATGCAAAATGTTCCCGATGCCGGTACGATTCAAATCAGCTTTGTGGGTTATAAAACATTGGATGTTGCAGTGTCCGGGAAATCTGTTATCAAAGCAGTTCTTGCAGAGGATACGGAAATATTGGATGAAGTGGTGGTAGTGGGCTACGGTGTTCAGAAGAAAAGCGATGTGACGGGTGCTATGGCACGCGTAGGTGAAAAGGAACTGAAAGCCATGCCCGTAAAGAATGCGCTGGAAGGCATGCAGGGAAAAACAGCAGGTGTGGATATAACTTCCAGCCAGCGTCCCGGTGAAGTGGGTAATATCAATATCCGTGGTGTTCGTTCCATCAGTGCCGAGCAAGGTCCGCTTTATGTGGTTGATGGAATGATTATTCAGAACGGCGGTATCGAAAACATCAATCCCTCGGATATCGAATCCATTGACATATTGAAGGATGCTTCCGCCACGGCCATTTACGGCTTTCGCGGTGCCAATGGTGTTATTCAAATCACCACGAAGAGAGGAAAGAGTGGTAAGGTGACACTAAACTATGCCGGAACGGTGACATTTGAAACCTTGCACGATGTTACAAAAATGATGTCGGCGGCAGAGTGGTTGGCTTATGCACGTTTGGCAAAGTACAATATGAAAGGATATAAATCCGCTGTTCCAGATTACGAGGCTGATAAGGCAGCTTTCGGCAGCGTGGCAGCTTCTTGGGCAAACATAGAGCAAGCTTGGGCGGGCGGTAGCTATGATGCATCGAAGGTTGGTTCTTATGACTGGGCTTCGCACGGCAAACAGACCGGGATTACTCACGAACATACGTTGAGTGCATCGGGCGGCTCGGAAAAATTTCAAGGCTATGTTTCTTTCGGATATCTGAATCAGAAAGGAACCCAACCCGGTCAGAATTTCGAACGCTACACACTGAAAACGTCTTTTGATATTACCCCCATAGACTATTTTAAAATGGGTGCTGCCATTAACGCCTCTTATGCAGATCAGGACTATGGTTATAACTTCTCCAAATCGACAACAGGTTCGGGCGATCTCTACAATGCTTTACGCAGTATGCTCCCTTGGACGGTTCCTTACGATGCGAACGGAGAGTATATCCGTAACCCGAACGGAGATGTCAATATCATCAATCCAATTCGTGAGTTGGATTATAATACTAATCAGCGCCGTACATTCCGGGGGAATGCCAGTTTGTATGCACAAGTGGACTTCGGTAAAATATGGAAACCGTTGCAAGGGCTTTCCTATCGTTTTCAATTTGGTCCCGAATTTAGGTATTACACATTGGGCATTGCCAATGCCGCCGGCGGAATTAATGGGGATGGAAACAACAAAGCTCAATATAGAAATGACCAAAGCCGTTCGTGGACCCTGGACAATCTGATTTACTATAATAGGACATTCGCCGGTAAGCACGCGCTGAATCTGACATTGATGCAGTCTGCCTCGGCTTATCATTATGAAAGAGGGGATAT
>JBHADT010000153.1:0-52162 GCA_041855205.1 Bacteroides sp. | reverse complement strand
AGGGCAAAGGGTGCATCGTCAACGTCTCGTCGATGGCGGCATACAGCGCACTGACCCGCGTACCGGGTTACTCGGCGGCTAAGACGGCGGTGTCCAACTTCACCCAATGGCTGGCAAGCGAACTGGCTTTGAAGTACGGAGACGGGATACGCGTAAACGCCATCGCTCCGGGGTTCTTCATCGGCGACCAGAACCGTGCCGTACTCATCAACCCCGACGGTTCGCTCACCGAACGCAGTCAGAAGGTACTTGCCAAGACACCCATGAAGCGCTTTGGCGACATCACCGAACTGAACGGAGCCGTACAGTTCCTGTGCAGCGACGCGGCAAGCTTCGTCACCGGTGCCATATTGCCGATAGACGGCGGATTCAGCGCGTTCAGCGGCGTATGATTCCGCTCCACTTTCTTTCTTAAACTTTATTCGCATACCGATCGCTCACCACGGGCAATCGGTATGCGTTTCTTTTTTATACTTCTTCATCTCTGCATTATCCGGCTTCTTTTTTCCCTTTTCGCACCGGCTCTACATAAACCGGTTTTTCATTTATCGGAGGTCGATATGGCATCAGGTGGCATATCCGGCAGGTCGCTCGAGAATCGGGTTCCGGAACATTCCGGTATCTTACTCCCGGCATGCAGACTGCTTATTTTCCGAAGTCTGAACTTCGTTCGTACCGCACCCGTGCGGTTCGGATACCATGCCCGTGCGGTTCGGTTACCGCACCTGTACCGTTCTTCCAATATACAGCGGGTGTGTCCAGACATCATCCCGGTACAGAAACATGCCCTGCCATTGAACGTTTGGAACTTGCGCATGAGCATGAAAAATTGAATACCAATCATTTTTATACATTAATTCTTCCTTTTCTGCATAAAAAAGCTATTTTTAAAGTATAAATCTGTAAAAAATCCGTCAAACATGCATATTATTTAAATATATTCTCTACTTTTGCATCGTCATTAGAATAAATATGCAAATAGCACAGAACATGAAGAAGAAAAAAGCCAGCCGGTTAGATGCTATCAAAATGATAATATCGAGTCAGGAAATAAGTTCGCAGGAAGAACTGCTTCAAGCTCTGGAAAAAGAGAACTTCGAACTGACACAGGCAACCCTGTCGCGCGACTTGAAGCAGCTGAAAGTGGCCAAAGCGGCCAACATGAACGGTAAGTATGTGTATGTGTTGCCCAATAACATTATGTACAAGCGTACCAGTGACCAGACACCCAGTGAAATGTTGATGACGAGCGGATTCATTTCATTGCAGTTTTCCGGTAACCTGGCTGTCATCCGCACCCGTCCGGGCTATGCCAGCAGCATGGCGTACGATATCGATAACCGTGAGTGCCCCGCCATTCTGGGTACGATAGCAGGCGATGACACCATCATGCTGGTAGTGCACGAAACGGCTTCTCATAAAGAGGTACGGGACTTTCTTGCACGAATCATTCCGAATTTACACTAACTAACAATCAATAAAGTCGAATCAATACGAAAAATGGACACAAAGGAAATTGATGTGATGGTGGCGGACGCCTCACATGAAGTTTACGTGGACACGATTTTGGATACCATCAGAGAAGCCTCCAAAGTGCGTAAAACTGGGATAGCGGAACGCACGCATGAGTATGTGGCAACCAAAATGAGAGAGGGGAAAGCCATCATAGCCCTGCACGGCGACGTGTTTGCCGGGTTTACGTATATAGAGAGCTGGGGAAACAAGCAATATGTGGCAACTTCCGGACTCATTGTTCATCCCGATTATCAGGGCATAGGGCTGGCAAAACGCATCAAGACGGCATCGTTCCGCCTGGCGCGTCTGCGATGGCCCAACGCCAAGATATTCAGCCTCACCAGCGGAGCGGCGGTGATGAAGATGAACACCGAGTTGGGATACGTGCCCGTGACGTTCAACGAACTCACAGACGACGACGCCTTCTGGAAAGGTTGCGAAGGCTGCGTGAACCACAGCATACTGATGGCGAAAGAACGTAAATTCTGCATCTGCACAGCCATGCTCTACGACCCCGCCAAGCACGAGGACGATAAGATATAACACCGGATAGTTGTGGGGGGAAGACATCCCCGCCGCATGCCGGACGCCGGCAATAAACATCCGGCATACATATATAATATAGGAATATAAACAGTTGTGCGCCGCAGCCGGGAGCATCCATCCGCGCCGCGAGCGCATGCGCAAAACATACCCGATATGGAAAAGAAGAAAAAAGTAGTGGTGGCTTTCAGCGGTGGTCTGGACACCTCGTTCACCGTAATGTACCTTGCCAAAGAAAAAGGATACGAAGTATATGCAGCCTGTGCCAACACGGGCGGATTCAGCGAAGAGCAACTGAAAACGAACGAGGAGAACGCCTACAAACTGGGAGCCGTGAAGTACGTCACGCTCGACGTTACCCGGGAGTACTACGAAAAGAGTTTGAAATACATGGTCTACGGCAACGTGCTGCGCAACGGCACCTACCCCATCTCGGTGAGCTCGGAACGCATCTTTCAGGCGCTGGCAATAGCACGCTATGCCAACGAGATAGGCGCCGACGCCATAGCCCACGGTTCCACCGGCGCGGGCAACGACCAGATACGTTTCGACATGACGTTCCTCGTGATGGCGCCGGGCGTGGAAATCATCACCCTCACGCGCGACATGACCCTCACCCGTCAGGAAGAGATAGACTACCTGAACAAAAACGGTTTTGCAGCCGATTTCGCCAAGCTGAAGTACTCCTACAACGTGGGACTTTGGGGAACATCCATCTGCGGCGGAGAGATACTCGACTCGGCACAGGGCTTGCCCGAAAGCGCCTACCTGAAACATTGCACCAAAGAGGGTAGCGAGGAACTGCGCCTCACTTTCGAGCAAGGCGAATTGAAAGCGGTAAACGGCGAAACGTTCGACGACCCCGTCAAAGCCATTCAGAAAGTGGAAGAGATAGGCGCCGCCTACGGCATAGGAAGAGACATGCACGTGGGCGACACCATCATCGGCATCAAAGGACGCGTAGGCTTCGAGGCGGCGGCTCCGATGCTCATCATCGGCGCACACCGTTTTCTGGAGAAATACACCCTGAGCAAGTGGCAGCAATATTGGAAGGATCAAGTGGCCAACTGGTACGGAATGTTCCTGCACGAGAGTCAATATCTGGAACCCGTGATGCGAGACATCGAGGCGATGCTGGAGTCTTCGCAGCGCAATGTCAACGGTACGGCTATTCTGGAACTTCGCCCACTCTCCTTCTTTACTGTAGGCGTGGAAAGCAAGGATGACCTTGTGAAAAACAAGTTCGGCGAATATGGCGAAACGCAGAAAGGCTGGACGGCGGACGACGCCAAAGGCTTCATCAAAGTGACCTCGACCGCCCTCCGCGCATACTACGCGAATCATAAAGACGAGAAAGACGCTATCTGAGACACCGCACCGGAAGCATACGTGCCCAAGCAGGCACGTGTGCAACGTTGATACATACCGGAAAAACTCAAAATATAACTATCGCAATGATCAAAGTAGGAATCATAGGCGGAGCCGGATACACGGCGGGCGAACTCATACGCCTGCTTCTGAATCATCCGGACGCCGAAATCGTTTTTGTAAACAGCAGCAGCAATGCGGGCAACCGCATAACCGACGTGCACGGCGGACTGTATGGAGACACAGACTTAGTGTTTACCGATGAACTGCCGTTGGATGCCATCGACGTACTGTTCTTCTGCACCGCTCACGGCGACACGAAGAAGTTTATCGAAAGCCACGAGTTACCCGAAGACCTGAAGCTGATAGACCTCTCGATGGACTACCGGCTGGCCTCGCCCGAACACGACTTCGTGTACGGACTCCCCGAACTCAACCGCCGGGCCACCTGCAAGGCGCAACGTGTGGCGAATCCCGGCTGTTTCGCCACCTGCATACAGTTGGGGCTGCTTCCCCTTGCCAAGCACCTGATGCTCAACAGCGACATCAGCGTAAATGCCATCACGGGCAGCACCGGGGCGGGAGTGAAACCGGCTTCGACCACGCATTTCAGCTGGCGCAGCGACAACATCAGTGTCTACAAGGCATTCGAGCACCAGCATGTGCCCGAAATCAAACAGTCGCTCAAACAGTTGCAGAACAGTTTCAAGTCGGAAATCGATTTCATCCCCTACCGGGGCGACTTTGCCAGAGGAATCTTCGCCACCATCGTAGTGAAAACCAAAGTGGCGCTCGAAGAGATTGAACGCATCTACGAGGAATACTACGCCAAAGACTCCTTTACGCACATCGTGAAGAAAAACATCGATCTGAAACAGGTGGTCAACACCAACAAATGTCTGATTCATCTGGAGAAGCATGGCGACAAGCTGCTCATCATCTCCTGCATCGACAATCTCCTCAAGGGAGCCAGCGGACAGGCTGTGCACAACATGAACCTGATGTTCAACCTGGAGGAAACGGTGGGGCTGCAACTCAAACCATCGGCTTTCTGACTTGCTCCGGCAAAGGAAAGCTTCGCAACAAAACAAACGACGTAGCACATTAATTATCATCATGAAACTATTCGACGTATATCCCCTTTTCGACATCAACATCGTGCGCGGAGAGGGCTGCCACGTGTGGGACGAGCAGGGCACATCTTATCTCGACCTCTACGGAGGGCATGCCGTCATCTCCATCGGTCACTCACACCCCCGTTATGTGGAAATGCTCACCCGGCAGGCCGCCACGTTGGGCTTCTACTCCAACTCGGTGGTGAACAAACTCCAAGAAGAACTTGCCGAGCGGCTGGGCGAGGCGTCCGGCTACGAAGACTACTCGCTGTTTTTGGTCAACAGCGGCGCCGAGGCGAACGAGAACGCCCTGAAATTGGCTTCGTTTCACAACGGACGCACACGTATCGTCTCTTTCGCCAAAGCTTTTCACGGGCGCACCTCTCTGGCAGTGGAAGCTACGCACAATCCTAAAATCATAGCTCCCATCAACGACTGCGGGCACGTTACCTTCCTGCCGTTGAACAACATCGAAGCCATGCTCTCTGAACTGGGCAAAGGAGACGTTTGCGCCGTCATCATCGAAGGTATTCAGGGCGTGGGAGGCATACAACTGCCCACCGACGAGTTTATGCAAGCCCTGCGCAAAGCTTGTACCGAGTATGGCACTATACTGATACTCGACGAAATACAGAGCGGCTACGGACGCAGCGGCAAGTTCTTTGCACATCAACACTGCGGCATCCGCCCCGACATCATCACCGTGGCAAAAGGCATAGGCAACGGCTTTCCCATGAGCGGCATGCTCATCAGCCCGCAGTTCGCTCCCGTACACGGACAGCTGGGTACCACTTTCGGAGGCAATCATTTGGCATGCAGCGCGGCGTTGGCTGTGCTCGAGGTCATCAAGAGCGAACGCCTCGTGGAGAATGCGGCAACCGTGGGCAACCACCTGATGAACGAGCTGAAGCGATTCCCGCAGATAAAGGAAGTGCGCGGACGAGGTCTGATGATAGGCATGGAGTTCGAAGAACCCGTAAAGGAACTTCGCACCCGCCTGCTCAAGGAGCAGCACGTGTTCACGGGTGTGAGCGGCACCAACGTCATCCGTCTGCTTCCGCCCCTCTGCCTGAGTATGCAGGAAGCCGACACCTTCCTCGAACGGCTGGAGCGTCTGCTGTAAGCCCCTCCGCAAGCGGAAGTGTGCTTTGCTTTCGGGCACACCGCCGCTGCATCGAATATCAAACACCCGCGTAAACCGGAAAGCGGCGAACACAGTGCGTCATCGCAAAGCGCCAGACAGGATTTGCATCTCCCCCGTCTCTCTATTGAAAGGCGGGGGAGATGTTTCTGTTTGGAAAGCATCGGCATTTCCTTTTCAATCCCCACCCACTTTTCTGCAACAAAATGAAGGTGTTTTAGCGAAGTAAACGTTATCTTTGCCCCTGAACAAACGCTTTAACAACCAAGTTGATATGAAAATAGCGATTATCGGTGCGGGGAATATGGGCGGAGCCATTGCGCGCGGTTTGGCTCAGGGAAGCCTGATTGCCGCCTCGGACATTGTTGTTGCCGACCCCTCGGCAGAGAAGTTGAACGAACTCCGGGCAGAGTTTCCGGCAATGAACGTAACACACGCCAATCAGGAAGCCGTAACGGGTGCGGAGATGGTGCTGCTTGCCGTGAAGCCCTGGCTTGTGGAATCTGTATTGGGCAAACTCAAGTTGAAGAGTACG
Organism: Bacteroides sp.; assembly: GCA_041855205.1. GTDB lineage: Bacteria > Bacteroidota > Bacteroidia > Bacteroidales > Bacteroidaceae > Bacteroides. The sequence continues at coordinate 45,945 of JBHADT010000153.1, read as the reverse complement.
CAGGTTCTCGTGTCCATTGCGGCAGGCGTCGCTTTCGAGGAGCTGGCTCACTTCGTTGCCGAACCGGGAATGACCATGTTTCGCATGGTACCCAACACCGCCATCAGCCAGCGTGCCAGCATGACGCTGATAGCCTCGCGCAACGCCACCGGGGAGCAAGAACGCTACTTGCTGGATGTGTTTAACGAGATGGGACTTGCCATGCTCGTGCCCGAAGCGCAGATTGCGGCAACCACCGCATTGACCTCCTGCGGTATTGCCTATGTACTGAAATACATACAGGCGGCAATGCAGGCAGGTGTGGAGATGGGGGTTTATCCCCGCGATGCCATGCGCATGGTGGCGCAGTCGGTAAAAGGTGCTGCGGAACTTATCCTGAACGAAGACACCCACCCCGCGGTGGAGATAGACAAAGTGTGCACACCGGGCGGAATCACCATCAAGGGTATCAACGAACTGGAGCATGCCGGATTCTCTTCCGCCATCATCAGCGCGATGAAGAAATCGAGATGAGCAAAACAGTCGACCCGCCGACGGATGCAGACAATATAGACAAAACAACAGACAGAAACGTTACATACAACTAATTCTCCCACACTCTTATGGACGAACAAATCAGACAGATAGCCGAACGCCTGCGCGGATTGCGCGAGGTGCTGGAGCTCGAAGTGGAAGACATTGCGCAGGATTGCGAGATTACCGCCGAGGAATATCGCGCTGCAGAGTCCGGCGAATCGGACATCTCAGTTAGCATGCTTCAGAAGATAGCCCGCCGATACGGGGTAGCACTCGATGCTCTCATGTTCGGCGAAGAGCCTAAAATGAACTCTTACTTCCTGACTCGCGCAGGCAAGGGCACAAGCATCGAACGGACCAAAGCGTACAAGTACCAATCGCTCGCGGCGGGATTCATGAACAGGGACGCCGACCCGTTCATCGTCACCGTGGAGGCTAAACCCGATGAGGAACCTATTCATCTCAACAGCCATCCCGGACAGGAATTCAACCACGTGCTCGAGGGGCGCATGCTCATCAGCATCGGCGGCAAAGAACTCATTCTGAACGAGGGAGACAGTCTCTACTTCAACTCCAAATTACCGCACGGCATGAAAGCCCTCGATGGGAAACGGGTACGTTTCCTCGCAGTCATTCTATAAAAAAACATTTTTCATTGAATCATGATAGAAAGATTCTTAACGCAAACTTCCTTCACCTCGCAGGAAGACTTTATTCGCAACCTGCACATCAATGTGCCGGATAACTTCAATTTCGGATACGATGTGGTGGACGCATGGGCTGCCAAGGCACCTGATAAACCGGCACTACTGTGGACCAACGACCGGGGGGAGGAACGCCAATTCACTTTTGGCGAGATGAAACACTATACTGACCTCACCGCCTCTTACTTCAGCCGGCTGGGCATAGGCAGAGGAGACATGGTGATGCTCATCCTCAAACGCCGCTATGAGTTCTGGTTCAGCATCATCGCGCTGCACAAGCTGGGAGCGGTGGCAATCCCCGCCACACACCTGCTCACGAAGAAAGACATTGTGTATCGTTGCAATGCTGCGGACATCAAGATGATTGTGGTGGCGGGCGAACCGGTGATTACCGGACACATCGAGGAGGCTTTACCCGAATCGCCGAGTGTGAAATGTCTGGTGAGTGTGGGACCCGAAGTTCCCAAGGGCTTCGACGACTTCCAGGCGGGTATCGCACAGGCGCCGGCTTTTGTGCGTCCCGCCGTGGCAAACACCAACGACGACATCTCGCTCATGTACTTCACCAGCGGCACCACCGGACAGCCCAAGATGGTGGCCCACGACTTTACCTACCCGCTGGGACACATCGTCACGGGAAGTTTTTGGCACAACCTGAATGAAGAGAGTCTGCACCTTACCATCGCCGACACCGGCTGGGGAAAAGCCGTGTGGGGAAAACTCTACGGACAGTGGATAGCGGGTGCCAATGTCTTCGTCTACGACCACGAGAAGTTTGCACCCGCCGACATTCTGGCGAAGATACAGGAACACCGGGTTACATCGTTGTGCGCACCACCCACCATCTTCCGTTTCCTCATACACGAAGATCTCACGAAATACGACCTCTCCTCGCTGAAGTACTGCACCATTGCCGGCGAGGCGTTGAATCCCGCCGTGTACGAGACTTTCAAGAAACTTACGGGCATCCGACTCATGGAAGGGTTCGGGCAGACGGAGACTACGCTCACCGTGGCTACCATGCCCTGGATGGAGCCCAAGCCGGGCAGCATGGGATTGCCCAATCCGCAGTACGAGGTAGACCTGATAGACAACGACGGTCGTTCGGTGGAGGCCGGCGAACAGGGGCAAATCATTATCCGCACAGAAAAGAGCAAGCCGCTGGGCTTGTTCAAGGAGTATTACCGCGATGCCGCACGCACGCACGAAGCGTGGAACAACGGAGTTTACTACACGGGCGATGTGGCATGGCGAGACGAAGACGGCTATCTGTGGTTCGTGGGACGTGCCGACGATGTCATCAAAAGTTCGGGCTACCGCATCGGACCTTTCGAAGTGGAAAGCGCGCTGATGACACATCCCGCCGTGGTGGAATGCGCCATCACCGGCGTACCCGATGAGATCCGCGGGCAAGTGGTAAAGGCAACTGTCATCTTAGCAAAGGAATACAAGGCAAAAGCCGGACCGGAATTGGTGAAGGAGTTGCAAGATTATGTGAAGAAGATTACCGCTCCTTATAAGTATCCACGAGTAGTAGAGTTTGTGGAGGAACTACCCAAAACCATCAGCGGTAAGATACGCAGGGTCGAAATTAGAGAAAAGAGTTGACACCGTGCCTGTGTCAGGAATCTGCCTGACAGAATAAAAAAGACAAAGGGGTTATCCGGAAAAACCGGATAGCCCCTTATTGTTACTTACCGTTTAGAAGTGAAAGACGTGAAGCCGTGCTTCTTTTCCGGCAAAAGCCATAACCTCCGGTTTATCGATGAATGATTTTTCTCTTTATTACATCAGCCCGGAGTAAGGAAGCATTCCAAGAAGAAGCATACCGGAGCGGAGTGATTTCCATCTGTGGCGGACAAACCCCGGTATGTCCGCAGACATACCCGGAGAACGGTGCAGGCAGGGTATTCAAACCGCACGGGTGCGGTACCCGAACCGTGCCCGTGTGGTTTCCGAACCAGACAGATACGGTATGGAAACCTTTTCGCTTCCCTCTGATAACAGTTTCATTATCATGAATTTATACGAATTTATTCTTTTCCCCGAAAAGCATATTGGATGAACTTATCCCGAACGAAGGGAACCTTATTGGCTTACGGACTGTAAGTCAGAAAACCGCTCTCGCGATTTCCGGGATTGCCTTGCCTCGCAGCATATAAAACGACTTGCCCCCACTCTCTTCCGGGAGAATGAGGGCAAAAGTCATATGTCTGAGTTTTACTCGGCAAGCGGGTCGAAGGTTCCGGCAGCGCCATTGTTGTTATAGTCGTCCCAACCGATGGTTTGCGGCAAGGCTTTGCTGTTGCTCTGCGCAGCCTGCGACAGACCGAGGAAGTAGTAGTGCGGTTGGAACTGAATGTAAAGGTCTATCTTGTCGGAATCGCGCGCATCGCCTTTTTTCAGCTTGCGCACCAATGTCTGGCTATAGAAGTTTTTCAGAGCTTCCAACTGTGCGGTAAGTTCCTGGCGATAGTCTACGGCGGCAGGACGTGCGGGAGCCGTACTTCCTTCTTTCTTCAGCGGATCGCTGTCGAAAGTGGTTCCGCCTATGCCATACTGGTCCTGAATGCGAAACTCCATGTTTTCGCGGCGCTGACCGTTCAGCGGTTTGAATCCGAGGTAAGTGCAGGTGTTTCCGCCCCAACCGGTAAGTTTCCAACTTTCGGGAGCTCCCGGCACGCTTACCGCACCACCGTCATACAACATCCAGCGACGCAAGTCGTCGAAACGTTTACCCTCGTATGCCAACTCTATCTGACGCTCGTAGAGTACCGCCGCCATACAAGCCGCCTGATCGCTCACCAAGTCTGCCTGCAAGCCGTAGTTATTGTCGGCCGTATAGCCCACGCGTTCGCGAATCTTCTGCAACTGCTCCACGGCAACGCTCATGTGCCCGGCGCCGCATGCAGCTTCGGCATAGTTCAACAGCACCTCGGCATAGCGAATCTCCATGTAGGGAGCTGAACTGAACTTGAATCCGTTTCCTTCCGCATTGAAAGAGTAAAGCGAAGTGCCCAGATCGGCATCGTCCGAGCGTTTGCGCACGTAAATACCTTTCTTGTTGCTCAACAGGTTGTCGGCCCCATAGGAGTTTCCGCTTTCCACATTGCCCTGATCGTTGGCAGAGGTGTACCACACATAGTTCCAAAGCTCATAGCTCGAACCCTCATAGGGATTGTTGTTCAGCGCATTTTGGGGATTTCCATTAAACGTCCAGCGTACGCCCGGAAAAGCGAAGGTACGATAGAAGCGCGGGTCGCGGTTCATAAAGGGGAACTCACTGTCGTAAGAGAGATCCGAGGTTTCCAGCTTACTATACGTCTCCGAGAGAGGAGGACGCTTACCGTCTGCCATCGGAAAGAGGTCTACCAGCATGGCAGATGCCTCCTTGCCTCCGCCCCCCATCGCATTGGCGGGGCGTATGCTGTGCTCCCAACCGTTGTTCTTCTGTCCATCGCCGTCTTTCTGATCGTTGTACAGTGTGGTAAACACAGCCTCTTTGTTCTGAATGACGGCAAACATCGTAGCCCATGCGGTGGCGTTTTCGGCTTTACCCTGATACAGTCCGTGTCCGCACGATTCCAGTACGGGGATGGATGCCTGAATTGCCTGATACGCCTTTTCCCAACGAGCCGTCTCGTTAGTTCTGTTGAACATGGGGCTCGCCCAAAGCACGAGCACGCGACCCTTCAAAGCCAATGCCGTACCGGAAGTCACACGTCCGTAGTCGCTGCTCGAAGCCCAACCGCCCGAAGTGGTCGCCGCCCGAAGCATTTCAGCCGACTTATCCAACTCGTCGCAGATGAACTCCACACATGCCTTAGCCGATGAACGGGGGGTCACCGCCGTAACTTCAGGGTCTTGAGGCACCGTTACAATGGGTACACCGCCATACCATTTCACGAGGTTGTAGTAGCACCATGCGCGCAAGAAGTGCGCCTGTCCCAACAATTGGTTCTTTTCGGCTTCGGAGAGCGAACCGTTCTCTATGCCTCGAATCACGTCGTTGATGTTACGGATACGTCCCCACACAGACGCCTGAATGTTGTTCGACTGGTTGTGGAAGTAATCGGGCACACGCGTACCTCCCGATACGCTGAGCGGATTTTGTGGGTCGACAAACAGACTGAAACCGCTATACTCCTCGGTAGATTTCGCCTGTGAGTCTGCCGCACCCGTACTGTTGTATTTCCAGTTGGCCTCGGCGTTCACATCGGGCAATGCCCACGCATAGATGTCGGAGATACGGGCATTGGCACCTACGAAGTTGTCGTAGATGTCAACGCTCACGTTGTCGTAGTTCTTTTTTTCTTTCAGGAAGTCATCGCTGCAAGAAGTAGTGGCGATGGCTGCCAGCAGGGCATAGCCCATATATTTAATTGCGTTTCTTTTCATGATGGTTGTTTTTAGAATGAGACGTTAACACCCAAAGTAAACTTTCTCAGTGTGGGATAACTGCCGTAGCTGGTCATCGGGTCGATGAAATTGTCGGGGTAAGGATTGTACAAGCTCAGCAGGTTCTCTCCTGTGAAGTTGAGACGACAGCTTTGGATACCTATTCTCTTCATCCACTTGGAGGGAAGACTGTAAGCAACCGTCACACGATTCAGCATGACGCGGGTACCGCTCACACGCCAAAATGAGGACACCACACTGTTCACATCCGTGTAAGCAAGACTCGGATAGTGTGCCTCACGATTGGCTGACATCAGCAGGTTACCGGCCTCATCATAGATATCATTGTACACGAACACATTGTCCGGATTCCAGAACGAAGGCATATTAGTGGCTTCGATGCCGTTTTTCGGTTTCAGCGCGTCCGACGGAATGATACTGTATCCTCCCCAACTTGCCCTCATCTGCGCGGTAACGGAAACTCCTTTCCACTCGGCGCTCATGTTGGTGGTGAATCCGTAGGGATTGCTACGGTGCGAGAGGCGAACCTGATCGTTGTCCTTGTCCACGATTCCGTCCGGTCCTTCGTAAGTGCCGTCTTCCAGTTGCTTTCCGCGAACGTCCTTATAAATCAACATACCCGGGCGTATCTCGTCTTTAGACTTACCCATGTACGAGGTGATGTTGTTTTGCTGGAAATACTCTTCGATATCCTGAAAACTACGGAACATTCCGATGCACTGCATACCCCATGTACCGATGTCCGCACGTCCGTTCTTGGTAATCTGGCGGTAAATATATTCGGTTTTCCAATCGGTGTTGAGCACCTTGTTGTCGCCATAACCGGTGTTGATGCCCACCTTGTACTTGAAATCCTTGCCAATCTTGTCTCTCCACGTAATTCCTACCTCGATTCCGTAGTTGTCTATCTCGCCGAAGTTGACGGCGGCTGTCTGCGTACCTACCGTAGTGGGTATTTCCTGATTGATGGGAAGAAGCATCTCACGATTGCGGTCGTAGTATGCGTCTACGTTGAAAGAGAGACGGTTGTTCAGCACATTGAGGTCAAAACCGATGTTGGTTTTGTAAGACTTGTCCCAATGGATGTTTCGGTTCACCGCCGAATTGTTCTTGTTGATGGTGATGCGGTTGCCCGAAGCGGTGTTGCTACCGAATACGGGACCTTTGCTCGCGTCCTGTGCATAAATCTGCATCCATTGCCAGGGAGCGGTATTGTCGCGTCCGGTCATACCGTAAGAAGCGCGCAACTTAAAGAAATCGATGCTGCTGAATCTTTCTTTGAACCACTCTTCTTGCGATACCACCCAGCCCAGAGAAACCGACGGGAAGAATCCCCAGAAGTTAGACGGCGAGAATTTCGTAGAAGAATCTGCACGGAACAATGCTTCCACCAGATACTTGTCGGCATAGCCGTAGTTGAAACGTCCGATGTAAGAGAGCGTACCCGATTCGGAACGTGTGAACACGGGGTATTTAGTAGAACCCACCGCCGAGTTGGACTGACCGGTAGTGAACTCATACGGTTCGGATACGTATCCGTAGAGGTATTCGCTTTCCGCTTCCGAGCGTTCGATAGAGAACAGCCCGCCTACGTGGTGCTTACCGAAATCGCGTGCATAAGACGCCACGAAGTTTATCTGATAATGGTCTGAGCGAGACATGTTGCGCGAGAGATAATCGCCGTTGCTCACCGCCGCGCCTTTGTTGGCAAGCAAGAAATTAGACTCCGTGAGCAAAGCGTCGTAGTCTGTACCGGGCACCGGCGTGTAGAGGTGTTTACCGCTTCCCGAACGAATATCCATGGTATAGAGCTTGTAGGCGGAACCGTACTGGTTGTTCTTATCGGTAGAGATGCTCTTGGAGTAAGACAGGCGGAGTTTCAGACCTTTAAGCACTTTGTTCCAGCCGAAGTCATATTCCACATTTCCGCTGATGTTCAGGTTGGAGCTCATGTTGCGGGTATAGTCGCCGGAGTTTTGCAGCACGCTGTGCGAATAGTGCTGGTCGTTGTGCGACGAAGAGTTGGAGATGCCATAGGCAGCAATGGGCAGTCCGTTCACTTCTTCGGGAATGTATCTGGGATGGTTGAGCAACAGGTAGTAGTCTTTCTCGTTGTTCGTTCCGCCCACTTTCACGTTCGGTTTATCGAGTTTGCCGTAGTCGCCCGAAATTTGCAATCCGGCTTTCACCCATTGGCTGAATTTCACATCCATACCCGAGCGGAAGTTCCAGCGGTTGTAGTCCAGCTTACCCAGATTACCTTCCTGCTCAAAGTAAGAGATTCCGCCGTAATAATTTACTTTCTCGGTAGCCCCGGTGATGTTGATACTGTGTCTTTGGGTCAATGCCGATTTCCAATATTTGTCCAGCAAGTCGTAGTTAAGGCTTTTCATCGCCTCCAATTCGTCTGCCTGATAGAGTTGTGTCAGGCGGTTCAAGGTAGTCTTTCTGGGGTCGGCAGCCGCCACCGTATTGTAGAGACGTCCGTAGTTGTATGCGCTCAGCATACTGGGGCGACTCACCTCATCGGTGATACCGAATGAACCGTTGTAGGAGATTTGCGGAGCTCCCAGTTTTCCTTTCTTCGTGGTAACGAGGATTACACCGTTTGCGGCGCGTGCTCCGTACACGGCTGCCGAAGCGTCTTTAAGCACACTGATGCTTTCGATGCTCGAGGGGTCGAGGTTGTTGAAAGCGATGGCGCCCATGTTGGTGGTGGTATTGCCCACCTTCACTTCATCGGGGTAGATGTAACCGTCGATTACATACAAAGGCTCCTGCGAACGGCTGCCGATCTCATCGAACACACCGCTGCCACGTACACGCACACGAGCCGCCTCACCGGGACGGGATTCTCCGCCCGATACGCTAAGCCCTGTAACCATACCGCTCAGCATACTGGCGATGTTGCCGGACGAGAGATCCTGCAGTTCGTTTACCGGTACGGTGGCGATGGCTCCGGTGAGGTGCGCCTTCTTCTGTGTGCCGTAGCCCACAACCACCACTTCTTCCAGCATCTGACTGTCTTCTTTCAGGGTGATTTTGGTCTGCTTGAAGTTTGAAATCCTCTGTGTGACGTATCCCACGAATGAGATTTCAACTTGTTGCCCCGCCGGTACTTCCAACTGGAAGTTTCCGTCCAGGTCGGTGATTACTCCGGAAGCCAGTCCCGCCACTTTCACGGTGGCTCCTATGATGGGGCTATCCGTTTCGTCCACTACGGTGCCCCTGTATGTTTGCATTTTCTGCCCCATTGCCGGCAACGCCGCGATGAAAGCCAAAAGCATAAAACAAAGTTTGAAGATATTATGCTGTTTCATTGTTTTCTGTATAAAAATGAATGTATTCGTTCTCCGGATTTATTATTCGTACCAACGCGGATCGCCGCTCTTGTTTTCCACAGCTACGCTGCCCGAGGGTTTGAAGTTCACTCCGCCGTCGGGCAAAGCGAGGTTGAACTCGACATCGATGGGTCCGGCAAATTGAGGGTCTTCTTCCGTGGCATACGGACGACCGCTACTATCGGTTCTTCCGCCCACATCGTTGCTCTGCGTACCTTTGGTGGGTGCAATGAGCGTATTACCGATGGTAGTTCTCTTTGCCTGCGACTGAATCGCCTGATACAGGCGGAAGACATCGTAGAAGATGTTATAGTTGATGGTGGTCACCAGCGTGTTGGTGTTGGGCAGGTTGTTGGCAAAGTCTTTGGAAGCGAATGTACGGCTGAACGTATTGTGCGTGATTTCCATCGTGCCCGTGGCGTCGTTGTTTCCGAATATCTTCCGGGGCTGCGCGTTGCTTGAGTTGCTGTAACGGATGAAGTAGGCGCTGCTGATGGTGTTGAGGTTGAAGAACGTATTGTTTTCCAGCGTCAGTGTCTTGATGAGTCCGTTGCTGCTTCCGTACAGGTTGATGACTGAGTTCGAGCCGCTGTTGTTGAGTTGCACGATACAGTTTTTCATGCGGAAGTCGCGCAAGCTCCAAGGCTGTTTGTTGCCATAGAGGATACCATGAGGTACATTCTTGAAGTTACATTCCTGAAAGATAACGGGAGCGTTGATTACGTAACCGTTCTGGTTAGCTCCATTGGCTTTGTATCCCAGCGTTTCGGTGGAGATGCTCTCGTCGGGGGTTCCGCTCAGGGTCAGTACGCCGAGGGCTCCCATTGCGGTACAGTCGAAGTTGATGAACTTCACTTTCAGTCCGCCCTGCGTGCTGATGTAACCGTTTTCTCCCACTACAACGATGGGGCGGTTGAGCTTGTCGCCACGGAATGTAACGGTGTTCAGCCCGAAGTCTACGGGAGCGTTCAGCGTATAGGTTTTTCCGCCTATCAACTCAAAGCCTTGCTCTTGGTCGCTTGCCTGAATGTTGGCTTTGACGTATTCGGCGATATCCGCTCCTTCGGGAATCACTGTCGCGGGCACGGCGGTGTTGTAGACATATACGGTGGCTGTGGCAGCCTCTTTGTTGTTGAGTTTTGCGTTACCCATCGACAAGAGTGTGATTTCATACTTCGTATCTTCTTTTTTCTTGAAGATGGAGGTCAATCCGTCTATCACACTGTCTTTCACAAGGACTTCCGGTTTGGCGGGATCGTCCACGATGGAGAGGCTGTACTTGTACCCGCCGGCTCCATATACCACGGGCCACGTAACCTTTACGCTTTCCGAACCGTCGGAGTTGACCAGTGTGGTAAAACACTTCTCGTCGAGTTTGGGAGACTCTAACTGCGCATTTGTCACACCTGCCGAGAATCGTTCCGTATCTTCCAGCCCTTTGGCACATGAGCCGGCAAGGAGTAGCAACGACAGGCAGCAAACACTGCTTGCAATCTTTAATTTGATCTTCATAGATTTAATGTTGAAATTAAACAAAGTATTTATTCTTCTTTATTTTCCTTATGCTTTAATCGTCGGTCTGCGGCGTGTGCGCGTCCCGTTGCTGAAACACCTCTTTCAGATACCGTATGTTGGTTCCGAAGTTTTTCTTCACGTTGCGCACCTCCTTCGCGTCGCGCGAACGTTCCACCACGAGCCATCCGCTCCACTTCATCCGGTCCAGTGTTTTCTTCACTTCAGGCAGGGAAAGGCGTGTGTTGCTGGGCAGGGTCACCCCGTCCGTATCCGTACAGTGTATCTGGCATATACGTTTTCTCCCCAAAAGGCGAAGCTCTTCGGAAAGATTCCAGCCATTGTCCAGCGCATCCTGAAAGTTGTAGTATATGCGCACGCCTTTCGACTTCACTTCTTTCAGCAAGCGTATGCCCGTGCGTGCGTCCGCCCCGGTGCGTATCCCTATCACCACTCCTTCGGCGGCAGCCATCTCGCCCGCTTCATGCAGGCGGCGCACCAGTTCCCGGCGTGCTTCACCCTGCACGCGCCAATCTTCCTTGATGCCTCCCAGCGGCAAAAACGCCACCCGTGCGCCCATCGCTTTCATGGTGGCGATGCAATCCGCCACCAGCCCCCGGTAGTTGCCGTGAGTGAGGAAAGACTGCCCGAAGAAACCCGACATGGCAACCGATGGAACCTCCACGCCGCATTCGGCAGCTGTTTCCTTGAACAGTTTCCGGAAGTGGGGTTGCCTGAGTTTGTTATCAAACGTGTCGCGCTTGCCCAAGCCACCCATGTCCATCTCCACGCCATCGCCACCCAGCTCTTTCATCAGGGAAAAAGCCCCCAGCTTCTGCCGTTTGAGCATCATCCAGTCGCAGGCGGCTATCTTGTAGCGTGCCCCATCGGTCGTCTGCGCCTTACTCTCTGCACTCACGGAGAAGAGCAAGAAAAGCATCAGGGAGGTGATAATATGTTTTCCAATACCCATTCTAAAATTAAATATTGCGCGTTATTATTATGTGTTAAGACGATTCTTCATGCTGTTTGTAATCACCTTTTTCAAGAAAAAACGAGAGAAATAAAAAAAGTTTGTTTTTCCGTTCCGCAGGCAATTGGTGCGGATTGCCTGCGGACGAAGCACCTTGCCGGGATATTTCCCGGTAAAGAAGGTTTCAACACACACTGATTCCGCGCACACCGCAACGGAAAGCATACCGTACAGGCAAACCGCACCCGTGTGGTTCGAACACCGCACCCATGCGGTTCGCGTACCGTGCCCGTACGGTTCGAGCAATATACAAAAGAGTTTCCGGAATATTCTTAATGTACTGTTTTTCAACCATTTATCACATTCTTCTAATAAACTCCCCTCGCATGCGAACAAGCATTTCGCACACTTGCGGCAAACACGGACGTTTGTCTTATTTCCACACTCATTCTATCTATCTTCGTTCTCAGCCTTCCGGGGCATCCCCGCCTGCTTTCCCGCCCGCGCTGCCTCGCTGCTTATCGTCATGAGGAAAGTTCGCATGCCGGGAGGAATGAAGAATGATGAGTACACCGCCTCGCTGCATCCGTCTTTCTTTTAACGGCAAACGGCGAAACGGGGACAACACCTGTGATGAATTCCGCACCGAAGCAGGCTTGAACAACTTTCCGAACACATACAAACACATACATATCAACATACATGTTAATTTAATTTTTAATCGAATGAAAGACTACGTTGCTTTAAAAACAAACAAGAGGATGTGCCGGCTGCGCACGCTTCTTATCTTAGGACTGTTTTTTACGCATGCCGTTCCCGCATCTCTCCTGCATGCGGCGCAGGGAGCACACGAAGCGGCTGTCCGTACCGTGGAACAGACAAGACTCTTGAAGGGGAAAGTGGTGGACGAAACGGGAGAGCCTTTGATAGGCGTTTCCATCTTGCTGAAAGCATCCGGCACGGGTACCGTAACCGACCTCAACGGCGAATTTTCGTTGGAGATACCTGCCGGACGCCAAACGTTGGAAGTGTCCTACATAGGATACACCACCCAAACTTTGACGGTAACGACCCAGAACCAACTGAATCTGACCCTCCAACCCGACACGCAGACGTTGGACGAAGTGGTGGTGATAGGTTACGGTACGGTTAAGAAACGCGACCTTACGGGGGCGGTGGCTTCGGTAAAGTCCGAAGACATCACACTGAATCCGGGAGCCAACCCCATGAGCGCCCTGCAAGGAAAAATCGCCGGGCTGGACATCACCACCTCTTCAGGACAGGCGGGAGCCACACCCACGGTGCAACTGCGCGGTACGCGCTCCCTACAGCTCGACAATCAGGGGAACATCTCGTCCGACGCATTCAAGCCCACCTACATCATAGACGGTATGCCGGGAGACATCTCCACGCTGAATCCCAACGACATCGAGTCGGTAGAAGTGCTTAAAGACGCCTCGTCCACAGCCATCTACGGCTCCAGCGGGGCAAACGGCGTAATCATCGTCACCACCAAGAGCGCCAAAAGCGGAAAACCGGTCATTAACTTCAACTTCTACGCAGGAACGAGCCTGTCGGCACAACTGCCCAAGATGCGCAGCGGCGATTCATACATCAGCTATTTCACGGATGCGTACAAGGTAAACGGTATCACAAACCAAGAAGAAATATTCGGCGAAAAGTACGATGCCATTCAAAACAACCGCTGGATGAACTGGGCCGACGAGGTGTTGCACTCCGGACTGAAACAAAACTACAGCGTATCCGTTGCCGGAGGCACGGAGAAGACAAAAGCTTATTTCTCACTGAACTACGCTGATGAGAAAAGCAGTTACAAAAACGACGAGAACAAGATTTACTCCACACGCATACGCATCGACCAGGAAATAAACAAATGGATAAGCGCGGGTATCAACATTCAAGGTTCGTTTACCGACAGGGAAGCACGCAACGGAGTGCTCGAACGGGCGCTGTTCGCAACGCCTCTGGGGGTAGCCTATGCCGAAGACGGATCCATCAACGACTATCCCATTCCGGGGTCGTCAAGCGATCCGAATCCGCTTGCCGACGAACAGGACGGTGTGTTCAAGAACAACACCAAGACAGGCAGGGTGTACGTAGACGGATATCTGGATTGGAAGCCGCTCAAGGGACTCTCGTTCCGCACCCAACTGGGAGGAAGCTACTCGCACGCGCGTCAGGGACGATTACAGGGAGAAGGGTCATACAACGTACTCCGCAACAATCCTCCCTACGGTTCAGCACGGAACACCACGGGATACAACTATAAGTGGGAAAACATTCTTACTTATCAGACAATCATCAACAAGATTCACGACCTGAAAATCACCGGCGTAAGTACATGGAATCACAACCAGAGCGAGTCATACAACATCTACGGCGAAAACCCCGCAAAGAACGACATGCTTTGGTATGCACTGGAAAATGCCGACAACAAATCGCTCGGCAGCAACTACACCATGTCCAAAGGGCTGGGACTGATAGGACGCGTGAACTACTCGCTGATGGGACGCTACCTGTTCTCCGCCTCCGTGCGGTACGACGGCTCGTCGCGTTTGGCGGAAGGCAACAAGTGGGATGTGTTTCCCGCCGTGTCACTGGGTTGGAGAATTTCGGACGAGCCTTTCATGGAAGCTACCAAACAGTGGCTGGACAACCTGAAGCTGCGTCTGGGATACGGTGTGGCGGGAACCACCGCCGGCATCAGCGAGTACAGTTCCATGGCATCGCTGGTATACGACAAGGGTACGCTGGGCGGACAGGTAGTGCCCACCGCCAAATTTACGGAATACATCACCAACCGTTCGCTCACGTGGGAAAAGACACACGACTGGAATATAGGCGTGGACGCCTCTTTCCTCGGCGGACGCATAGACCTGACGCTGGACCTGTATCGCACCAAAACGACGGATGTAATCATAGCGCAAAACTTGCCGACCTCCATCATCGGTACGTACACCGGCACCACCGCCTACAAAATGAACCGCAACGCCGCACAAACGGAAAACCGGGGTATCGAACTCGCACTCACCACACGCAACATCGTACGGAAAGATTTTTCGTGGAGTTCCACCTTTACTTTCGCTTCCAACAAAGAGAAAATCAAAGTCCTGATTGACAATCAGGACATGATTACAAACGCCTTCAATACCGACCGTGTGTTCAAGGTAGGCGAAGCCGTAGGTTCGTTCTATAAATATAAGGTATTGGGCATCTGGCAACACAGCGAAGCCGAAACCGCGGCGTTGTTCGGCAATCAACCGGGCGACATCAAACTCGACCTGCCAAGTGTGCTTAAAGACGCTACGGGCTACTACTACAACGACGCCGAGGGCAACCGGGTGGATATCACCGCCGACAAGCCCTACGCCCTGCGTCCCGCCTACGACCGACAGATCATCGGACATCAGAACCCCGACTGGACATTCGGTTTCAAGAACGACTTGAAGTATAAGAACTTCGACCTCTCCGTGTTCTTCTACGCACGTTGGGGACAAATGATGAACTACGGCACAGTGATAGGCAAATTCTCGCCCAATCCGGACTACAACATTCCCGCTTATTTCACATACTACGACAAGACAGTGGCTGCCGACCAGGACGTACTCTTCTATGCCGTGGACAATTCGAAGAACAGAAGCGCATACGACGGGTACGACTCCATGTACTACGTAGACGGCTCATTCTTCAAACTCAAAAACTTGACGCTGGGGTACACCTTGCCGCAAAATCTTACCAAACGTTTGGGAATAGGGAATCTGAGGGTTTACGCCACACTCACCAACCTGTTTACCTATTCGCCGGACAAATACGTGAAAGACTATGATCCCGAAATGAACGGAAGCATCGACTTCCCCTTGTCGCGCGATTGTGTTTTTGGGTTCAACTTAACTTTCTAAACTAAGAAACGATATGAAAAAAATATACAGATTAATACTACTGCTGGCGGGAATCTTTGCCCTGAACTCATGCGAGCTCGACGAAATAAACCCCAACAGTTCAGACTTGAGTTCCGACGGTTCCTACACGCTGGAGGCCTACAAAGCATTCACCAACTCCTGCTACCGCGCACTGATAAACAATCTCTATCAAAGCAGCGACTTTCTGGTATGTACCGAAGCGGGTACGGACATCTGGGAAGAACCCCGCTCAGGCTCCAGCTATCAACGCTACCATAGCTACAACGGCATACGCACCAACGACAGCTATTATTACAAAGTATGGCAATTCTCTTACCAGTGCATCAACAGCTGCAACGTGGTGGTGGACGAAGCCGCACGCGTGTCGGGCGACCCCGTGGAAATAAACCGCTGTGTGGCGCAGGCTCGCTGTCTGCGGGCGTTCTATTACATGAATCTGGTGGAACAGTTCGGAAACGTGTCGCTGCAATTGCAACAAGCCGACAGCAAAAACATCTCCTTCGAGGCGCACCGCTCTACCATTCCCGAAATATACGAGGCTATCATCGCCGACCTGAAGTATGCCGTGGAACATCTGCCCGTCTCGTTTACCGACTATTACAGCCGTGTCACCAAAAAGACGGCTATGGGACTGCTCGCACGTGCCTACATCAACGGCGCCGGACACCAACTCAACGACACGGACGGGGTGAGCTTTCTGCAAAAGGCATACGACACGGCCACGGAGATGATAGCCAACCAAAAGGAGTATGACTGGTTCATGCATCCGACATTTGCCGATGTGTTTAACGAGCACAACAACCGCAACAACCGCGAAGCTCTGTTCATCGCCGCCGGCGCCGAACGAAACAGCGAGGCCTACACCAACGGCAACTATACGCAGAGCGAGATGTTCCGCCACTTCCTGCCTTTGCTGGGTTCGTACACCGCGTTGGGATTGGTGGACAAAACCTCGAACTTCGTATACGGACGCCCCAACAGCAACATCTTCCTGCCCTCGAAGTACCTCATGGATTGTTTCTCCGCCGACCTGAACGACACACGCTATCGCTACTCGTTCATCTCCGCTTATTCCTCGTACTCCATGCCCGCATGGGGAAGCACGTTTGAGTACGAAGGCTCGGCATGTTCCAAGGTTATCACGCAAAAGCTCTGCGAGCAGTTCGGAATCCCCGTTTCCAACATTGGGAAAACCATCTACCCGCACTTCAACTTGGAGGCGAACAGCACTTCCGAACCCAACTACGGCGAATTGGCGATATGGAATGCAGACGGAAGCGCCAAAACCCTGCATGAAAAGACGGACGGCAACATCCTGCATCCCGCGCTGCCACTGAACACCGCCGAGGCGCATCAGTATGCCGTTTACTGCTCGTTGCAAAAGCTATCGGACGAAGAGAAGGCACAATACCCGGGGCTGGTGCTCAACGTGTATGACCTTTACGACGAACAGGGTGTAGCCCGCGTCACCTACGACCTTCCCACTCCCGGAAGCACTTATTGGCTCTCCATCTATCCGGCGCTTTCCAAATTCAACATGCCGGGCAATCGCTATGTGGGAAGCAACGTGCAGCGTAAAACCGTCGACGTAATGATTATGCGCATGGCCGAAGTGTATCTGATTGCCGCCGAAGCATCGGTACAACTCAACAAAGGCGACGCCGCCAAGTATATCAACGAGTTGCGCAAGCGTGCGGGAGCTGCCGAAGTGTCCCAGTCCGGCGTAGACATCAACTACGTATTCGACGAGTATGCCCGTGAACTTTGCGGGGAGTGCGGACGCTGGTATCTGCTCAAGCGTAACCATGCTTTCGAGAGCCGGCTGGCCGCATACAACAAACGCGCGGCGGAACACTTTACCGTAAACCACTATCTGCGTCCCATCCCCACCCAATACCTCGAAAGCATTACCAATGCGGAAGAGTTCGGACAGAACACAGGTTATTGACAATGTTTCCGCCCGCTTCCAGGCACATTGTGAAGCCGCCGGTGCAAACGGAATCCGTCAAGCCGAATGAATAAAGAGGGATGAAGATTCTCGATTTTTCCGGGATTCTTCATCCCTCTCGCCTTACTCGCCTGCGAAGTCGCTTCGGATTGCCTGCACAAGGCTTTCCCCGCCTGAAAGTGTAGCCGACGGAAAGAGTGTATGCACGGTATCAAAGCACCCGGCATTGGCACATGCCCAAGAAAAAAGAAGCGGAAATATCGCTTAGTAAGGAAAATCCCTATATTTGCGTAGCTGAGGAGCGCTGAACAAACCGTCTCCCGGCAAGGATGGCAGCGGTATTGTCGTAAACGGCGTTCATCCTTCACCACGAGTTCCGGACAAGAAACAACATAATGTCATGCGCAGAAAAATCAATCGGACAGGCAAGAAGATACTGCTCTTTATCCTCTTCTTGGGAACAGTAACCACCGGTCAGGCTCAAATAAGAGAAGCGGTAAATAAAATTTTAGGGAGAGACACGGTTGCCGCACGGGCAGCGATGCAAGAAGAAGACACCACCCTTCTGTTCATCTTGAATCTGCAGAAAGAACTTGAAAGCATTCGCCTTAAAAAGAAAAACATGCAGGCCGAGATGGAAGATCTGCGCTTCAATCTGCTCTCTGCCGATTCGCTTAAGCTGGACAAACTGCGTATTGAAATCGATTCGTTGCGCAGCTCGACACAAGGTTCGCCCGTGGTGGTCGACAACGATACGCTGTTCTATCTTTACGCCAAACGTGGCGGACGAACGCCGGGGCAGCGTGCCGCCCTTACCTCCGAAGCCATCGAAAAGGTGGGTAAGAGTTTCGGCATCCATCCCGACTCTGTCTATATCGAATATACGGACATCGGTTCCGACTTGATGTACGAGGACAAAGTGCTGCTTACCCTCATCGACAAGGACGCGCTATGGGCGCAAACCTCACGCGAATCGCTTTCGCAGGAATACCGGAAAGTGATTATCGGTAAACTGGCGAAGATGAAAGAGGAATACAGCTTATGGCGTTTGATAAAGCGGGTGTTCTACTGTCTGCTGATTGTCGTGGGACAGTACTTGCTTTTGCGGGCTACAAATTGGTTGTTCCGCAGATTGAAAGAACGTTCGCTACGTATCAAAGGCATGCACATCAGTTCCATCACCATACAAGGTTACGAGCTGCTGAACAGGAAGCGACAAATCAGGATACTTCTTTTCTGCGAGAACATTCTCCGTTGGGTTGTTATTCTTCTCCAGCTTCTGATTGGCGTGTCACTCATCTTCAGCATCTTCCCTCAGACCGAATCGTTCGCCTATCGCTTGCTCGGCTATATCTGGGATCCGATCAGGCACATTCTCCGGGGAGTGGCGGAGTACATCCCGAATCTGTTCACCATTCTTATCATATGGTATGCGGTAAGGAAACTGGTGCAATTTGTCTATTTCCTTGCCAATGAGATTGAATCCTCTCGCATCAATATCAAGGGATTCTATCCCGATTGGGCGAAACCTACCTATCAAATCGCACGGTTCTTGCTGTATGCTTTCATGATCGCCATGATCTATCCTCACCTGCCGGGTGCCGATTCGGGTGTATTCCAGGGTATTTCGGTATTTGTGGGAATCATCGTTTCTTTGGGTTCCACCACTGTCATCGGCAATGTTATAGCGGGGTTCGTGATTACGTACATGCGTCCGTTCCGAAACGGAGATTTCATTAAGTTAAACGACAGAATGGGCAAAGTGGTGGAGAAAACTCCGCTTGTAACGCGCATCCGCACGCCGAAGAACGAGCTCATCACGATTCCCAACTCGTTTGTGATGTCCTCGCATACGGTCAACTACAGTCTCTCGGCACAAGAATACGGTCTGATCATCAATTCGGAGATTACCGTGGGGTATGACGTTTCGTGGCGTTTGGTGGAAGAGACCCTTATCAGCGCCGCATTGGAAACAACCGGGGTGGAACCCGAACCGCGCCCGTTCGTACTCATCACGAGTTTGCAGGATTGGTATGCCGCCTATCAAATCAATGCCTATGTACATGACGCGGACGCTCTGGCGGCGGTATATTCGGAGCTTCATAAGAAGGTTCAGGACAAATTCGCCCTTGCGGGGATAGACATTGTTTCTCCGCACATTTATATGAAAGTCAACGAAGGGCAACAAGTCCATCCGTCGAAGAAGTGATGATTATCAAGTCAGGTATGAACGGGCGTTCCGGAAGAAGAACGCCCATGCCCTGACGAGCCTCTCGTTTCATTTCTTCATTCTCCTTTTTCCACCCGACGCCTCACCCTTCTCAAGAGGCTATTCTCACCGTGAGAAACCTATATTTCCCACTCGGTGATGCCCGCAAACCGCATTTCGCGATTTCTCACACAAGACTCTCCAAGCGTTTACGGTTGAGTACGGTAACTTCTTTTCGCGACACGGCTATCACTCCGTCTTCCGTCATCTCGCCGATGGTGCGTGCCAGCGAAGGGCGCTGCACGCCGAAGTATTCGGCAAGTTGGGTCTGCGTACGCTTCATGGTGAACGAGGGATTCTCCGGAGAGGTATTCTCCAGAATATACACCGACAGCTTCGCCCGCAGGCTCTTGATGGAGAGCATCTGCACTTTCCCCGTGAGGAACACCATGATGTTGGAGTTGAGCCGCAGGAAGTTGTTCAGCAAAGTCTCGTTCTGCATCATCTCTCTTTGGAAAGCTTGTCTGGAGATGAGATAGAGCGTGCAATCTTCCATGGCGATGACATCTACCGGAAAGCGGTTCCGGTTGGCAAAGAGAAAAGCGGGAGCCAGCGGACGCACGGGTTCGATGAATTCGATTTCGAGCACGTTACCCTCTTTGGTAATCATCTCGGTGCGTACAAGCCCCGTCGCCAGCAGGTAGAGATGATTGATGGGGTCGTCTTGACGAACGATGGTGGCACCTTTGCTCACTGTAAGCAGTTCAGCATGGGCACGAAGAAGGATTGCTTGTATCTCATCGGGAGCTATGCCCGTGAAGAGCGGGCATACCGAAAGGTCAGGTTCTTGCATACGCCGTGGGGAGTTTATGATGTAGAGTGGGTTAAAGATAGAATCGGTTGGGGGTATGTAGCGTAATCCCAAGGTTAAAAAACACTAAAACAGGGGACTGTAACTTCGGTTACGCTTTATGCGGAGGGCAGGCCGTAGTTTTGCATCATCGAAAAACAACTCATTCATCAACACATAAAAACAAAGAGATTATGGAGAATATGTTTTGCTTCCAATGTCAGGAGACGGCCAAGAATCAGGGCTGTACCGTGAAGGGCGTTTGCGGAAAGAGTGCCGATGTTGCCAATCTGCAAGATTTGCTGCTGTTCCTGTGCAAGGGTATTTCTTGCTATACCGTGCGTTTGAGAGCTTTCGGCGTGGAGCTGCCCGAAATCAATAAGTTCATCACCGACAGTCTGTTCATGACCATCACGAACGCCAACTTCGACAAGAGCCGTTTCATCGTGCGTATTCTGAAAGCCTGCGAAATGCGCAACGCGGCTAAGGAACGCCTGCTCGCCGAGGGAGGCAATACGGAGGGCATAACCTTCGACGGCGCTTTCTGGAGCGGTGAGACCGAAGCCGAAATGGCGGA
This sequence comes from Bacteroides sp., assembly GCA_041855205.1. Taxonomy (GTDB): domain Bacteria; phylum Bacteroidota; class Bacteroidia; order Bacteroidales; family Bacteroidaceae; genus Bacteroides. The sequence continues at coordinate 24,955 of JBHADT010000153.1, read as the reverse complement.
GAAGGCAACCGCTGTGGGCGTGTTGAGTACCGAGAACGAAGATGTGCGCTCCCTGCGCGAGCTTACCGTGTACGGACTCAAGGGCATGGCGGCGTATGCCGAACATGCGTTCAACCTCGGTTACGAGGAAAATGAGATTTACGGCTTCATGCAGCGCGCGCTGGTTGCCGTAACGGACGACTCGCTCACCGCCGACGAGCTGACGGCGCTGGTACTCGAGACCGGCAAGTACGGCGTGCAGGTAATGGCGCTGCTGGACAAGGCAAACACAACCGCCTACGGCAATCCGGAAATCACGAAAGTAAATATCGGCGTACGCAACAATCCGGGAATCCTCATCAGCGGTCACGACCTCAAGGACATGGAAGAACTCCTCAAGCAGACCGAGGGTACGGGAGTGGACGTATATACGCATAGCGAAATGTTGCCCGCCAACTACTATCCCGCATTCAAGAAATACGCCCACTTCGTGGGCAACTACGGCAGCTCGTGGTGGCATCAGACCGAGGACTTCGAAAACTTCAACGGCGTGGTACTCTTTACCACCAACTGCATCGTGCCGCCCCGCAAGACCTCTACCTATTCCGACCGTGTGTACACCACCGGCGCATCGGGGTTCGACGGTTTCAAACATATCCCCGACCGCAAGGACGGGCAGCCGAAAGATTTCTCCGCCCTTATCGAGCACGCCAGGAAGTGCGCTCCTCCCAAAGAGGTGGAAACGGGCGAAATCGTGGGCGGATTCGCACACAACCAAGTGATAAGTCTGGCAGACAAGGTGGTGGAAGCGGTGAAGACGGGTGCCATTCGCAAGTTCTTCGTGATGGGCGGTTGCGACGGGCGCATGAGCGGAAGAAACTACTACACGGAGTTTGCGCAGAAGCTTCCCCAAGATACGGTAATCCTCACGGCGGGTTGCGCCAAGTATCGCTACAACAAACTGCCACTGGGCGACATCAATGGCATACCCCGCGTGCTGAACGCCGGACAGTGCAACGACAGCTACTCGCTGGTGCTTATTGCGCTCGCGCTGAAGGATACTTTCGGTTTGGACGACGTAAACGATCTGCCCATCGCCTACAACATCGCATGGTATGAGCAGAAAGCCGTAATCGTGCTGCTGGCGTTGCTGGCGCTGGGTGTGAAGAACATTCACCTCGGTCCCACGTTGCCGGCGTTCCTCTCGCCCAATGTGGTAAATGTACTGGTAAACAACTTCGGCATCGGCGGCATCACCACCGTAGACGAGGACATGAAACTGCTGTTGGGAGCATAATCCCCTCAAAACAACACTGCATAAGCACATGAAGTATCATGAGGCGCCCAAAAGGTAGTCTCATGATACTTTTTATATGCCCTTCGCGGCAGCTTTTCTTAGAGGCGGGATGCGTTGTCCGTACCGTGCCCGTATGGTTCCGGATACGAAACAGGTACCGTTCGGGAACCATGCCCATGCGGTTCGAGCAGCGTACCTGTGTCGTTCGCCCGGACAGCCAACGAGTGTCCTCACACGGTCCTCTTATCCCTGAGCGGCGTTATCCGACTCATTTTTCCCTCTCAAATGGTTAAAGAGCATTAAAAGCGGCGAGATGTAACCGAGGTTACGATACGGGGCAGTGCCGAATATTATCTTTGTCATTATAAATCAATGAATCAACAATGAAAGTTATGGCAACTTACGAAAAATCAAAAGTCATCTCTCTCGAAGCATCTGTGGAATACACACAGGGCGGAGTGGTAAGCAAACAAGTGACACGCAACGATGCGGGCAACATCACGATTTTCTCTTTCGACAAAGATCAGGGCTTGAGCGAACATACCGCCAACTTCGACGCTTTCGTGCAGGTGCTCGACGGGACGGCGGAGATTCGCATAGACGGCGTGCCGCACCTGCTTGGGAAAGGCGACTGCATCATCATGCCGGCCGGTCATCCGCACGCGCTGAAGGCGGTGGAACGCTTCAAAATGCTGCTGACCATGATCCGCGGTGCGGAATAAACGCGAAAACCATCCGCATGGCAAATAACTGACGGCTCTTTCCCCGGAGGTATGGGCAACAGCCGCAGAGAGCGAAAGAATAAAAGTAACAAACTGAAACAACAGATATATGAGCGAATTGATAAACAACTCGACACAGCGCAAGGAGCTGCTGCGTCATCTGCTCCTCAGACTTCATGAGGGCGAGAATCCGGAAGTACTGAGAAGCCGTCTGGTGGAAGTACTCAAAAGCATCCCCTACAACGAGGTGGTGGAGGTGGAGCAGGAACTCATCAGTAGCAACGCTCTCTCCGAAGAGGAAATTCTGGACTTCTGCGACCTGCACACCGCAGTGCTCGATGGCAGCATCGACCTCGAAGGAGCCAAGACCGTACCGGCAGGACATCCGGTGGACACCTTTAAGCGGGAGAACGAAGCCTTGCAGGCGGAGATAGCCAAATACAACGCCTTCAAGGGCAGGATAGACGCGCTTACCGACGCACAGGTGCCGGGGTGCGTGTTGCAACTGCGCACGGTGTTCAACAACCTTGCCGACATCGACAAGCACTACAAGCGAAAGGAGTATCTCGTGTTCCCGTTTCTGGAGAAACACCTCATCACCGGTCCGCCGAAGGTGATGTGGGGCAAACACGACGAGGTGCGTGCACTGCTGAAATCCGCTTTCGAGGTGCTCTCAACACCGGTGGCTACGGCAACTGAACTGAAGTCGTTGCTGGGACTGGCATTCGACCCGGTAATCGCACAAATAGAAGGTATGATAATGAAGGAAGAGGAAATCCTCTTTCCCATGGCGCTGGATACACTCACCGAAGAGGAGTGGTACAAGATTTATCAGGAGACACCGGAGTTCGGCTACTGCCTCTTCGACCCCGAAGAGGAGTGGACTCCCGCCCAAGACGTGAAAGTGGAGAAACAGGAATATGCGACGGCGGACGCCATCCGCCTCTCATCGGGCGCTTTCTCGCAGGAAGAACTGGAGGCGCTGTTCATCCACCTGCCCATAGACATCACCTTTGTGGATAAGAACGACAAGGTGCGCTTCTTCTCGCACAGCCCCAAACGGGTGTTTGAGCGCAACCGCTCCATCATCGGACGCGACGTGCGCATGTGTCACCCGCCCGGCAGCGTACACATCGTGGAACAGATACTCACCGACTTCAAGAGCGGCAAGGAGAACAAGGCGGCTTTCTGGATGTCGAACTTCAAAGGTCGGTTCATCTACATCGAATACACCGCCGTACGAGACAAGGAAGGCAACTACCTCGGCGTGGTGGAAGTGACCCAAGACATCACCACCCTCCGTACTCTTGAGGGAGACCAACGGCTACTTTCCTATGAGCAACGATAAGGCGGACATAACGCCCGAAATGAAAGTGGCGGAGCTACTCAACCTATACCCCGAACTGGAGAAGACTCTTCTGAGTTTTTCGCCGGCATTCGCGGCGTTGAAAAATCCCGTACTCCGCCGCACAGTGGCGCGCGTAACTTCCTTGAGACAGGCAGCCAAAGTAGGCGAAGTGAGTGTGGCGGAACTGGTGAACGAATTGCGCCGGGAAGCCGGACTCGCCGCGTGCTGCACCCTGATGGACGAACCGGACGCAGAGGAAGCCGCATCGCCTCTGACAGACCGTGAGGCAAAAAAGACAGCCGCCCAGGTGCTGGACGTACGCCCCGTCATTGCAGCAGGAGAGCACCCCAAAGAGATGGTGCTCGAAGCCGCCGGACGCCTGCAAGCGGGCGAGATACTGGAGTTCATCGCTCCCTTCACCCCCGAACCGCTGGTGAAACTCCTGCGCGACAAAGGCTTCACGGTGACAGTGAAAGCGCCCCGGAACGGTGCGGTGAGGACTTTCGTGAAACGCTGACCGCACCGCTCCGCGAGGTCTCTCAGGGAGTGTTCGTTACGCTCTCACACGGGTACGACAAGATAAAAACAGGAAGTAGACAGGAAATTTCGCACGTAAGGGATTGCCGAGAACGCCCGCCCCAGCTTCACGGCAGGCAGGTGGAACTTCTCTTTGTAGTGCGGATTGATGAGCCATAAGGTCCGGTCTGCAATCTTATACCCGCATTGGCGACACAGCCGCTCGAAGGCTTCCGTCGTCATGCGGGACTTTTTGATGCTGAGCAGTTCCTCCACGCGCGCATCGGACTCGCCGCACGCTTTCAACAAACGCTTGTAGAGCGCATCGGGCAGCAGGTGAACAAACGGCATTCGTGCGCAAATACCGCTGCGGCAAATCTGCTGGTGACCGCCAAAAGGCATCTGCCATGCGGGGAAAGCCCAGAAGATGACTCCGTCGGGTTTCAAGAACCGTTTGGTATGCATGACGAACGCCGCTTTATGAGGCTGTTCGACGTGTTCTATCACATCGTGGATGAGAATCACATCGAACAACTCTTCTTCGGGAGGAGTCTCGGCATACAGAAAGTTCCGGTGCAGGAACGTCCCCTCCGCTCCCGCCCGTTCAAAGAACATACGGGCCTGGCGTATTCTGTTTTCAGACAAGTCCAGCCCCGTCACGTCACATCCTGCCCGGGCAAAGGGCAGCAGGTTGCCACCCTCGCCGCAGCCAATCTCGAGGATGCGGCTTCCGTATCCGAAATCTTTTTGTGTTCGCACGTAATCCATATAGTACGCCCCGGAGGTGGAGGCGAGTTCCTTGAAGTATCGTTCTCTGTCGGTGTGTCTGTCTTGCATGAAAAAGGTTTGTTTATTCCGGACATCGTGACGTGCAGATGTCTCGATTGGGGTTCGAATCGTCCGGCATGTAGATATGTATTTCTCCGGCAGGCAAATGTAACTATTAAAAACGAAAAGAAGCAAAGGTAAGCAAGTTACTTCACCCGAATCCGGAATAATCTTGTTCAATATTCTCGAAGCGTCCTTTTCAATATCGATACAAGAAAGCGGTAAACGGCTCACTGCAATCCGAAGCCTGTTCTCCTGAAAGTGATATATACCCGATCTATAACGGCTTTCGCTTCCCGAACCGAGGCTATTGCATCCCAGACATAAAACTGCCGCTGCCTGCGAGATATTCTGCTTCAGTCTCTTTTTACCGGCATCCCGATAAAAAAAGACTTTTCTCGGCAAGCTTTCCGGCAAGAATACATATATTTGTTTGTTTCAACCTCATCCGGCTACGGGTGCAACAACCCGTAACCGGCAAACTACGGATACTATGAATGCAAACTATGTTGTAACCATCGGTCGCCAACTGGGTAGTGGCGGACGTAAAATCGGAGAGGGACTGGCTGCCCGTTTGGGTATCGGCTATTACGATAAGGAGTTGCTGACACTTGCCGCACAAGAGAGCGGACTGTGCCGGGAGTTCTTCGAACGGGCGGACGAGCGTACCTCGCAAGGATTCGTGGGCGGATTGTTGGGTGTTCGCTTCCCCTATGTGGGCGATGGCATGCTGCCCACACAGAACTGCCTGAGCAACGACGCCCTCTTCAAGGTGCAGAGCGATGTCATCCGGCGCCTCGCCACAGAGGGTTCCTGCCTGTTCGTAGGGCGTTGTGCCGACTACATTCTGCGCGAGCATCCCCACTGTGTCAATATCTTTGTTTCCGCTCCCAAGGACATCCGGGTGGAACGTCTCTGCCGGCGACACGATATTTCCGCCGCCGAAGCCATGCGCCGTATAGAGAAAATGGACAAAAGACGTGCGGAGTACTACGATTATTACAGTTGCAATCCGTGGGGAGTAGCCTCCACCTACCACTTGTGCATAGACTCCTCTGTGCTGGGAATAGCCGGTACGGTGGATTTTCTCGCCTCATACGTACGCAAGTCGCTCGCCTTTCATAGCGATATATCGTAACGGAACAAGACACCGATCAGCCGTTCAAGCCATATCCTTACGCGTTCCCGGGCAATCAGGGAAGATGGTTTCCGAATGTAAACATAAGGGCGTTTCCGTATGGCAACGAAAGAAGGCTGTACCGGAAACGGAGAGAATATGAAATACCCTCGCAGCAACACTCTATTGCTGCGAGGGTATTTTGTCATATATATACTTTCAGGGAAATTCCTTCAGGGGAAATCTCACGCATGCCGTTATGCCAGCATCAACAGCAGAATCATCTGTCCGGTGAGAATACGCAGGAACATTGTGAGCGGATACACCGTGGAATAACCTACGGCGGGAGCATCGTTATCGGCCGTTTGGTTCGAATATGCCAAAGCGGGAGGGTCGGTGTTACTTCCGGCAATCAATCCCATCAGCGTAAAATAGTTCACCTTGCAGTAGAAACGCGCAATCGTGCCCACAATGAGCAGCGGCAGTGTGGTAATCAGGAATCCGTAGCCCACGTAGAGCAATCCGTTACCCTCGACCACTGTTTGTACAAACCGTTCGCCCGCCTCGATGCCCACGCTGGCAAGGAAGAGTACGATACCGATTTCGCGAAGCATCAGGTTGGCACTCATGGTGGTATAGGTTACCAACTTCAGTTTGTGTCCGAAGCGTCCGATGAGTATGGCAACCACCAGCGGACCTCCCGCCAAGCCCAGTTTAACGGGCGTAGGCATTCCGGGGAATGCGATGGGCAAGCTGCCGAGAAAGATTCCGAGGAATATACCCACGAAGATGGTGACGATGTTGGGCGTATCCAATCGCTTCAACTCATTGCCCAGCACGCCCGCCACTCGTTTCACGGCGTCTTCCTGTCCTACCACCATCACGCGGTCGCCCACTTGCAGGGTGAGGTTGGGATCGGCAAACAAATCTACGCCTGAACGGTTCACGCGTGTCACGTTCACATCGTACATGCTGCGGAAATGCAGGCTGCCCAGTTTTTTCCCGTTAATCTCGGGCTTAGTCACCAGAATACGGCGAGAAACCATCGGCAGGTCTTGCTTCTCCCAGTCTACCTCAATCTCGCGTCCGATGAAAGCCGTCACGGCTTCAGCATCTTCTTCGGAGCAGACGATGAACAATTGGTCGCCGAGGTGGAAACGGGTGTCTTGGTTGGGGATGGTCACATGTCCTTCATGACGGATACGTGAACACACGAACGGACGTCCGAGGAATTCCTTTACCTGAAGCAACTTCTTGCCGTCTATCGACTCGTTACGTACCTCCAGATGAAGCATGTGCGGCGTATGTTTCAGGTCACTCCCCCGTTGCGCAAGCGCTTCCTCCTCTTTCTTCATATTCACCCTGCAGATGTAGCGGATGGCGATGATGGAGCCTATGATTCCCACCACGCCCAACGGATAAGCGCAGGCGTAACCCAGCGCGATGGGGTCGCCCGTGTAGTGAAGCTGGTTCAACGCTTCCTGCGCGGCTCCCAGACCGGGAGTATTGGTAACCGCTCCATACAGAATACCCACAATCATGGGCAGTTCGATGCTGCCGTCGATGAAGTAAATCCCCAACGCCACGGCAATGTTCAGCACCACGATGCCCACAGCAAGCAGGTTCAGTGTCATGCCGCCTTTTTTGAACGAGGAGAAGAACGATGGTCCTACTTGCAAACCGATGCAGAAGACGAACAGTATCAATCCGAATTCACGGATGAAGTGCAGAATGTGTTTCTCGCCCGTGAAGCCGAAATGCCCCATCAAGATACCTGCGAACAGAACGAAGGTAACACCAAGCGATACTCCGAAAATTTTGACTTTTCCCATCAGCACGCCCAGGGATATGACGAATGCGTACAAGCACACGATGTGAGCGACGGATGAGGGATCCCATAAGAGGGTCGATAACCAATCCATAAGTATTTGAGTTTTTTATATAATGATGTCTTACAATTAACCGGAACCGGAGACAAGAGCTTTCAATACGCTTGACGGAGTTTCTTTATTTTGCATAAACAACTCGCAATCAAACCGTTATAAAAGCATCCGAAACACACCCGTGTGGTTCCGAATACCGTGCCCTTGCGGTTCGGATACCATACCCGTGCGGTTCGGGTACCGTACCCGTGCCGTTTTCCGGATATACCGGAAGCATATCCGGAAAAATACCGCGCAAAGGTAGCCAATTGCATAATGGTTGCAAAAGTTTTACTTAACTTTTTCCTTCCCGTCTCCCCCTCCGACGGGCAAGGCAAAATCCATCTTTAAACAAAATGACAGTCAAAACGCTGTACATACCAGGCAGGCGGCTTCTTTTTCCATGAAAAAACTTGTTATTATAAGTAAATGTATATCTTTGCATATCCTTCATACCGTCTTATTTACAGCACGATATGGGAATGTATAAAGAGTGGAAAACGTTTTTGACTTTGCCCTCCTCATCTACCGGTCGCGGCAATCTCCTGACGACTTCTCACCCGATTATCCTTTAATTTTTTAAATAAACTATGGCAGACAGTAAAGAAAAACTCTTCTCGGACTTTCCACCCGTTTCTACCGAGCAATGGATGGACAAGGTTACGGCGGACCTCAAAGGCGCCGATTTTGAGAAGAAACTCGTTTGGAAGACAAACGAAGGATTTAGCGTGAAACCTTTCTACCGTACCGAAGACCTCGAAGGGCTCAAAACCACCGACGCGCTTCCGGGCGTATTCCCTTACCTGCGCGGTACGAAAAAGACCAACAACGAATGGCGTGTGAGGCAGGAAATCCGGGTGGAGTCGGTGCGCGAAGCCAATGCCAAGGCAGCGGACTTGCTCACCAAGGGAATAGACTCGCTCTCTTTCCACATAAAAGCGGAAGAACTGAATGCAGACTACATCGAAACCTTGCTCGAGGGAATCGACGCCGAAAAGGTGGAACTCAATTTCTCGACCTGCCAAGGGCATGTAGTGAAGCTTGCCGAACTGCTGGCGGCTTATTACCGGCAGAAAGGATACCACCCGGCGCACCTGCACGGCTCCATCAACTACGATTACTTCGACAAAATGCTGGTCAAAGGCAAAGAGAAGGGCAACATGGAGGAAACCGCCAAGGCGCTTATCGAAGCCACGGCAGACATGCCCCGTTACCGCGTGCTCAACGTGCACGGGATTTCGCTCAACAATGCCGGAGCCTACATCTACCAAGAACTGGGATATGCGCTGGCATGGGGCAATGAATACCTGCACCTCCTCACCGGGGCGGGGATACCGGCAACCACAGTCGCCAAAAAGATAAAATTCAACTTCGGCATCAGTGCCAACTATTTCCTCGAAATAGCCAAGTTCCGCGCCGCACGCATGTTGTGGGCGAACATCGTGGCGGCGTATGATGCCGAGTGCACGCGCGAATGCTCCAACAAGGGAGCAGACGATGAGTGTCGATGCGCAGCCAAGATGCACGTACATGCCGAGACTTCCAACTTCAACCTTACTCTGTTCGATGCGCACGTAAACCTGCTGCGCACACAGACTGAGGCCATGAGCGCCGCAATCGGAGGGGTAGACTCCATGACCGTATCGCCTTTCGATAAGACCTACGCAACACCCGACGAGTTCTCCGAAAGAATGGCACGCAACCAGCAGTTGTTGCTGAAAGAGGAATCTCATTTCGACAAGGTGATAGACCCCGCCGCAGGCTCGTACTACATCGAAAACCTTACCGTATCCATCGCCAAACAGGCTTGGGAACTTTTCCTCGCCGTGGAAGAAGAGGGCGGATTCCATGCCGCACTGAAAGCAGGCACGGTGCAGGCTGCCGTGAACGCAAGCAATGCGGCAAGACATAAGTCTGTGGCGCAACGACGTGAGATTCTGCTGGGCACCAACCAGTTCCCCAACTTCACCGAAAAGGCGGGCGAAAAGCGTCCCGCAGCAACCGCATGCTGCTGCAAAGCTTCGGATGAAGCATGCGAACACGGCATCGCCACGCTAAACTTCGACCGTGCGGCAAGCGAATTCGAAGCCTTGCGTCTCGAAACGGAAGCTGCCACCAAACGTCCCAAGGCATTTATGCTGACCATCGGAAACCTTGCCATGCGTCAGGCACGCGCACAGTTCTCGTGCAACTTCCTGGCATGCGCCGGCTACGAGGTGGTGGACAACCTCGGTTTCTCCACCGTGGAAGAAGGAGTGGAAGCTGCCATGGCGGCGGAAGCGGATATCGTGGTGCTGTGCTCAAGCGACGACGAGTATGCCGAATACGCCGTTCCGGCATTCAAGGCGCTCAACGGCAGAGCAATGTTCATCGTGGCGGGAGCACCTGCCTGCATGGACGAACTGAAAGCCGCCGGCATCGAAAACTTCATCCATGTGCGTGTCAATGTGCTGGAAACCCTCAAGGAGTATAACGCGAAATTAATCAAGTAAGTTGACCGGACCGCTCTTCCCCGTCGTGCGGCATTGCCGCAACTGCGGTTGTTTATCGCACGGTTCACGAAGAGACGGCTCGCAAACGGAACGCAGGAGGACGCATAATTCGCCCTCACAACGTTCAATAAAAACAATCTAATATGAGAAAAGATTTCAAAAACTTAGATATATATGCCGCTTTTACTCCCGTAAATGGAGCGGAGTGGCAAAAGGCGAACCACATTACCGCCGACTGGAAGACACCGGAGCACATCGACGTGAAGCCCGTGTATACCAAAGAAGACCTCGAAGGCATGGAACATTTGGAGTATGCCGCCGGCATACCGCCTTATCTGCGCGGACCGTACTCGGTGATGTACACCCTGCGTCCGTGGACCATCCGCCAGTATGCGGGATTCTCCACGGCCGAGGAATCCAACGCATTCTATCGCCGCAACCTCGCTTCCGGGCAGAAAGGTCTGTCCGTAGCGTTCGACCTCGCCACGCACCGCGGCTACGACCCCGACCACGAACGTGTGGTGGGCGACGTGGGTAAGGCGGGCGTATCCATCTGCTCGCTCGAAAACATGAAGGTGCTCTTCGACGGCATACCGCTGAGCAAGATGTCTGTGTCCATGACCATGAACGGAGCCGTACTCCCCGTCATGGCGTTCTACATCAACGCCGGGTTGGAGCAAGGCGCCCAACTGGAAGAGATGGCGGGTACCATCCAGAACGATATTCTCAAGGAGTTTATGGTGCGCAACACCTATATCTATCCGCCCGCATTCTCCATGAAGATAATCTCCGACATCTTCGAGTACACCTCGCAGAAGATGCCCAAGTTCAACTCCATCTCCATCTCCGGCTACCACATGCAGGAGGCGGGAGCCACGGCAGACATCGAGCTGGCTTACACACTGTCCGACGGTCTGGAATACCTCCGTGCCGGTGTCGCCGCAGGTATAGACATCGACGCCTTCGCACCCCGCTTGTCATTCTTCTGGGCGATAGGAACCAATCACTTCATGGAGATAGCCAAGATGCGCGCGGCGCGTATGCTGTGGGCGAAACTTGTGAGGCAGTTCAATCCCAAGAATCCCAAATCGCTGGCGTTGCGCACGCACTCGCAGACATCGGGATGGTCGCTCACCGAGCAAGACCCCTTCAACAACGTCGGACGCACCTGCATCGAAGCCATGGCGGCTGCTTTGGGGCATACGCAGTCTCTCCACACCAACGCATTGGACGAGGCTATCGCACTGCCCACCGACTTCTCGGCACGTATCGCCCGTAATACGCAGATCTATATTCAGGAAGAAACCTACATCTGCAAAAATGTAGACCCGTGGGGAGGTTCGTACTACGTGGAATCGCTCACGAACGAAATCGCCCACAAGGCTTGGGAACATATTCAGGAAATCGAAAGACTCGGCGGTATGGCTAAAGCCATCGAGACGGGCATCCCCAAGATGCGCATCGAGGAAGCCGCGGCACGTACGCAAGCCCGCATAGACAGCGGTTCGCAGACAATCGTGGGAGTGAACAGGTATCGATTGGAAAAAGAAGCTCCCATCGACATTCTGGAGATAGACAACACCGCCGTGCGTCAGGAGCAGATAGCAAACCTCACCCGGCTGAAAGAGGGACGCAACCAGGCGGAAGTGGACAAGGCGCTGGCAGCCATCACCGAGTGCGTGAAGACCGGCAAGGGCAACCTGCTGGAACTGGCTGTGGAAGCAGCCCGCGTACGTGCCACACTGGGCGAGATATCGTACGCGTGCGAACAGATTGTAGGACGTTATAAAGCAGTAATCAGAACTATATCAGGCGTGTATTCATCAGAAAGCAAAAACGACAGCGACTTCAAACGGGCTTGCGAGCTGACCGAGGAGTTCGCCAAGAGAGAGGGACGTCAGCCCCGTATCATGATAGCCAAAATGGGACAGGACGGACACGACCGTGGAGCCAAGGTGGTGGCAACGGGATATGCCGACTGCGGATTCGACGTAGACATGGGACCTTTGTTCCAAACTCCTGCCGAAGCCGCACGCGAGGCTGTGGAGAACGACGTGCACGTGGTGGGCGTATCATCGCTCGCTGCCGGACACAAGACACTTGTTCCGCAGATTATTGACGAATTGAAGAAACTGGGACGCGAAGACATCATCGTCATTGCCGGCGGTGTGATTCCCGCGCAGGACTACGACTATCTGTACAAGGCGGGAGTGGCTGCCATCTTCGGTCCGGGTACTCCCGTGGCAAAGGCGGCTTGCCAGATTCTGGAAATCCTGATGGACGATACGGAGGCGTAACGCCACGGCTGCGCCGGCACTCTCCCCTCCCCGCGGTTGCACCCTTCCACAGACATCCGCCGCATGGAGGAGGAGAACACCTTTCCCAATCACCTGCCCTCCCACGAAAAGCAGACGCGGGCAAGGACGAAGCGCAACGGTTAGTGAATGAATAAATAGAACTGTTAAAAAGGAGCGACATACAATGCTATGTACGCTCCTTTTTCTTAATCTATGTTATAAAACATACTTTTTCCCCTTAGATAATTTGCAGATATCCCGGAAGTCCGTATCTTTGCAATGTGTTTTTCATAGTATTAGATTTAAGGTTAACAAAGGTTGGAGTACAGCGGTACTCCTTTTTTTATGTCCCTACCTTTCCTCTTAACACTCTGCCCCCTCTTCCGCTTTTCTTGCATCCTTTGCGTTTTCTTTCCATCTCTTGTTTCTTTGCCTGCCGTTTCTTATATGGATGAGTCGTTCAAAAAAATGAGAGAAGAAGTTATGCGTTGAACCGAAACGGACGGGCACATCCACATGGCAAGCTTTTATGAAAAACCCGGACTTTTTGTACCTTTGCCCCTACAACGTAACAACAACTTATACCGCCCATGATTGTTTGCATTGCCGAAAAGCCCTCCGTGGCACGCGACATAGCCGATGTGCTCGGTGCTAAAAACCGGAAAGAAGGATACATCGAAGGGAACGGCTATCAGGTGACTTGGACGTTCGGACACCTCTGCACGCTAAAGGAGCCTCACGAGTATACCCCCGAATGGAAATCGTGGCGGCTGGAAAGTCTGCCGATGATTCCACCCCGGTTCGGCATCAAACTGATAAGCAATCCCACTTACGAGAAACAATTCCGCATCATCGAAGGATTGATGAAGCAGGCGGACATGGTGGTGAACTGCGGCGATGCCGGACAGGAGGGCGAGCTCATACAGCGTTGGGTGATGCAAAAGTCGGGTGTGAACTGTCCGGTGAAGCGATTGTGGATATCCTCGCTTACGGAAGAAGCCATTCGCGAGGGTTTCACTCACCTGAAAGAGGAGCGGGAACTGCAACCTCTGTACGAGGCCGGGCTATGCCGTGCCATAGGCGACTGGCTTTTAGGCATGAACGCCACCAGACTCTACACCATGAAGTACGGACAGCGAGGACAGGTGCTTTCCATAGGCAGGGTGCAGACGCCTACGCTGGCACTCATCGTCAACAGACAATTGGAGATTGCCGGCTTCGTACCCAAGCAGTATTGGGAATTGAAAACCGTGTATCGCGACACCACCTTTTCGGCGGTGGTGAAGAAAAGCGAAGAAGAGTTGGTGCTCGAAGCCGAAGCGCAAAAAAACGCCGGCACTTCCCGAAAAGCGGAAGAGAACAAAGGGATAGAACCCATCGAGAGCCGCGAACAGGGAGAGACACTCGTAGAACGCCTCCGCAACGCTCCCTTTACAGTGCGAAGCGTCACCAAGAAAGAGGGACGGGAGTACGCCCCCCGCCTGTTCGACCTCACTTCCCTGCAAGTGGAATGCAACCGTAAGTTCGCCTACTCGGCGGACGAAACACTGAAGCTCATACAATCGCTCTACGAGAAGAAAGTAACTACCTACCCGCGTGTAGACACCACTTTCTTGAGCGACGACATCTACCCCAAGTGTCCCGCCATTCTCAAGGGACTTAAAGACTACGCATCCCTTACGCAACCGTTGGAAAGCGTGTCGCTGCCCAAATCGAAGAAAGTATTCGACAACTCCAAGGTCACCGACCACCACGCCATCATCCCCACAGGGCAGCATCCGCAGAACCTGACGGATATGGAACGCCGCGTGTTCGACCTCGTGGCGCGCCGTTTCATCGCCGTGTTCTATCCCGACTGCAAGGTGTCTACCACCACCGTCATGGGTGAAGCCGACGGAGTAGAGTTCAAGACCACCGGCAAGCAGATATTGGAACCGGGCTGGAGGGTGGTGTTCGGCACAACTCCTGCCGGACAGAACGTCGATGACAAGGAAGACGCCCCGAACGAGGGTGAAGAAGGCGTGCTGCCGGCTTTCACGAAAGGCGAGAGCGGACCGCACACACCCGTGCTGGCTGAAAAATGGACGCAACCTCCTCGCCCCTACACGGAAGCCACGCTGTTGCGAGCCATGGAGACCGCCGGTAAGCTGGTGGATGAGGACGAATTGCGCGACGTGCTCAAGGAGAACGGCATCGGCCGCCCCTCCACACGTGCGGCAATCATCGAAACTCTATTCAAGCGCAACTACATCCGCAAGGAGAAGAAGAACCTCGTGGCCACGCCCACCGGAGTGGAACTGATTCAGACCATCGGGGAGGAGTTGCTGAAGTCCGCCGAACTCACGGGACGCTGGGAGAAAAAACTGCGCATGATAGAGAAACGCACCTACGACACGGCGGGCTTTCTGGACGAGTTGAAACAGATGGTGACAAACATCGTGGAAAACGTAAAGGAGGAGAGAAACTACCGGCGCATCACCACTCAGGAAGCCGTGCAGGAACAAAAATCCGCTGCCGGAAAATCTCCCAAGTCCGCCACTGCAAAGAGAAATGCCTCCGCCGCCAAGCCCGCGGATAAAACCTCCGCCCGCCATGCTCCCGTTCCGGCAAACGCCGTGCCCTCCACTCCTCCCGCCCGCCATGCGTTGGAAGGAACGCCGTGCCCGCTTTGCGGCAAAGGAACCGTCATCAAGGGCAGAACGGCGTATGGCTGTTCCGAATGGAAAAACGGATGCACCTTCCGGCAACCGCTTGCGGAGTAAGAGGTAGGCAAACCCGTTTCATAAGCGGCTCTTGACCGAAGCCACCTGCTGCCATGTGCCTCCGTTGACGACGTTATCAAAGCCATGACGTTTCAGGATACTCTTCGCCTGACCGCTTCTGTTGCCGCTGCGACAAAAAACAACAATGTTTTTTTTATCTTTAAACTCATTGATCCGCGCCTCCAAGCGGTCCAGCGGAATATTCACCGCCCCGCTCACACTACCGGAAGAGAACTCTTCCGGAGTGCGCACATCCACTAAAAAAGCTCCGCCACGTATCGCTTCCGCCAACGCCTGATTATCGGGCTGCGGGAATAAAAAACTCAGTAATCCGAACATGATGATTGTAATAATGATTAAGGGTGTGAAGAATGATATTACTTTCTTGCTGTTTTGCTCTGACATACAAAATTCGTTTTAGGAACACCGGTCTGGGCTATCTCTTCGAAGCCGCCCTCGATGTCGGTAAAGTGGCGGTAACCTCTGGAAAGCAGGATGCTTGCCGCAATCATGCTGCGGTATCCGCCGGCGCAATGTAGGTAGAAGTGGCGGTCGCGCGGCACATCCCTTATCCAATCGTTGATATAGGCGAGCGGACGGCTGTACGCCTCTTCCACATGCTCCGCGGCATATTCGCTCTCCTTGCGCACATCTATCACGAAGTTCTCGCCGGATGAGAACCGGCGGGCAAACTCGCTTGCCGGGATACGTTCCACATGGTCGGTTTCCTTACCGGAGGATCTCCACGCGTCGAAACCTCCCGCCAAGTAACCCAGCACATGGTCGAAGCCCACACGGCTCAACCTCGTAATCGCCTCCTCTTCGCGCCCGGAATCGACAACCAGCAGCAGGGGTTGTTTCACATCCACCATCATGGCGCCCGCCCACGGAGCGAAATCCCCGTCCAGACCGATGTTGATTGAGCGGGGGATGAATCCCTGTGCAAAGGCATCAGGATTTCGCACGTCGAGTATCAAGGCTCCCGAGGTTTCCGCCAGCACTTCGAAATCGGAAGGAGAGAGTGCGGAGAGACTTCGTCCGAGCACTTGCTCGAAACTGTCGTACCCCAGCTTATTCATGGCTACGTTACCTCCGAAGTATGCCGGAGGAGGAAGCAAACCTTCCGTCACGGAGGCGATGAAACTCTCCCTGTCAGGCTGATTGAGGGCATAGTTCACCCGTTTCTGGTTACCGAGGCTGTCTACCGTTTCCGACATCATGTTCTTGCCGCAAGCCGAACCGGCTCCATGGGCGGGATACACGGTGATGTCGTCCGACAGCGGAAGAATCTTGGTGTATAGACTGTCGTAGAGCAAGCCCGCCAACTCCTCTTGCGTAAGATTCGCCGCCTTCTGCGCCAGATCGGGGCGACCTACATCGCCCAAGAAGAGCGTATCGCCACTGAAGAGAGCCGTGTCGCGCCCTTCTTCGTCGATGAGCAGGAAGCACGAGCTTTCCATCGTGTGCCCCGGCGTGTGGAGCACCTTGATTTTTACCTCGCCAAGTTCAAAGACCTGATTATCCTGAGCCACAACGGCGTCAAACGCCGGAGCAGCCGTCGGTCCGTACACGATGGGAGCACCCGTGGCACGGCTCAAATCGAGATGTCCGCTCACGAAATCGGCGTGAAAGTGAGTCTCCAGAATATACTTGAGCCGTACGCCGTCTCGTTTAAGACGCTCGATGTAAGGAGCCGTCTCACGCAACGGGTCGATGATGGCTGCTTCGCCCATCGAAGTAATGTAATATGCGCCTTGTGCAAGGCAACCGGTGTAGATTTGTTCTATTTTCATAATTGTTGAGTATTAAGTTTTGTTGATGACACAAAGATAAATCCGCATCTTTATCCGTACAGCTACTTTAGTCACACAAGACATATTCATGCGAACATAATTTCTTTGACAATGATGTATAGCCCCATGACGAGCACAAACCACCCGAATGCCGGCTTAAGTTTGGCCCCGTCGATGTATTGCGAGATTTTCATACCGATGAATATTCCGGCGATGGCGAACGCCGTAACCGAGAGCAGGAGCGTCCAGTCGAACAACGCCAAGTTGCTTTCGCCCAGAAAACCCAGCAAAGACTTGGCGGAAATGACAACGAGCGAAGTGCCGATGGCTTGCTTCATGGGTAACCCGCCGAGAACCACCAGCGCCGGGATGATTAAGAATCCCCCACCCGCGCCCACAAGCCCCGTAAGCATACCGACCACGGTTCCTTCAAGAAATATCAAGAGATAAGGGAATCGCCCGGAGGATTGAGCCCGGGATTCTTCACCGGGGTTCTTGCCCGAAGGCTTAATCATACTCACCGATGCCGCCAGCATCAACACGGCAAACAGAAGCATCAGCAGCATGTTGCGGTCGATGACAAAAGCGCCCACACTGAACACCTCCGCCGGGATAGCCGGCACAACATAAGCTCTGGTAAGATATACCGACAGGATGGAGGGCAAGCCGAAAACCGCCGCGGTGCGCACATCCACCAGCGAACGGCGGAAATAGGATATGCTACCGATGAGGCTCGTAACACCCACGATGAAGAGGGAATAGGCTGTGCCCGACACAGGATTCACGCCGAACAGATACACGAGCACGGGCACGGTGAAGATGCTTCCCCCGCCACCTATGAGCCCGAGCGACAGACCGATTAAAACAGATGCAAAATAACCTACCATATAAGACCTTGATTTTATTGTTTATATGGCAAAAGTCGTTATCTACGGAATCTTATACAGCTACTTTGGTCACATAAGGGTGATTTTATTGCGCCCAAGGCGTACGATACCGGAATCTTCGAGCTGCTTCAACAGTCTCGACACCACCGCGCGGGCTGTTCCCAACTCATTGGCAAGCTGTTCGTGCGTTATCTGTATGGTGTTGCCTTCAACCAGCTCCGCTTTTTTGCGTATGAGAGCCAATACGCGCTCATCCATCTTCTTGAAAGCGATGGCGTTGATTGTATCCAGAAGTTCCTCGAAGCGTTTGTGGTAGGAGCGGAATATGTAGTTGAGCCATTCGGGATGCTCTTTCATGAGAAGAGACACCTTGTCGGCGGGCAGAAAAAGGATTTCGGCGTCTTCCTCAATCTCCACCTTCACCTTGCTTGTCTCGTTGTGCAGTCCGCCGAGAAAAGACATGATGCAGCTTTCACCTGCCTTGATGTAATAGAGCAGAATTTCCCTGCCATCCTCCTCGGTACGCATCACCCTCATTACCCCCTTTACGACAATGGGTATGGAACGAATGTACGCATTCTCGCTAAGGATAACGCTTCCGGCTTTGTAAACCTTGAGGATGCCGTACTTATAGAGTTTTTCTACGAGTGCGGGAGAATAGCGAAACTCGGAAATTTCTTCCAAATACTTCATGGCAGTGCGTTTTTAAAGAGTGTACATTAAACCTGTATCCAATAATAACCCCAAACAGCGTAAATATGTTCCGGAGAATCCGGGTCCGATAAATTCGGAAACCTTTAAGCCGTGTGTCAACCTTGTTTATATGTATTGACACACGGTTTATCCGCGATGGCAACTAATCTACGGCACACCCGCTAAAGCAACGGGCGACGAAAGGCAAACACGTATATAGCGCCGAGTGCCAATACTCCGAGGTATGCCCACCATCGCGTACACGGAACTCACAAGGTATCTGCGCCTTACGCATGGCTTGCGTAAACTCGATGTTGCGATCCAGCAGGAAATCATCGTCGCCGCAGTCAACGAACCACCGCACCGTGCGCAACCGCTCCTTACGTGCTTCATCGGCTTCTTCCACATACTTCACGCAACTGTGCTCTATTACCGAGCGGGTGAGCACGGCAAACTTATCCGCCGGGTCGGAGGATACCCGTTCGGCACCTGCCGGAATATTCATCAGCGCACTCATGGCGTAAACCGCACAAAACAGCTGCGGATAACGCTGAGCATAACTCGTGGCTCCGCCTCCGCCCATCGAGAGTCCGGCAATGGCACGATGTTTCCTGTCGCCCTTTACACGGAAAGTCCGCTCGATGTACGGCAGAAATTCCTCGTAGAAGAAATCCTCGTACGCCCAACCGGGCATGTTGAAGTAACCGTTCCAGCAGGCAGACGGATCGCCCCCGGCATTCGGACTGACGATGATCATCTCGCACGCCTCCCCCGAAGCGATGAACTGATCCATGACATTCTGCACGCGCTGGTCGGTGAACCAACTGGTGTTTACACCCGACATGCCGTGAAACAGATAAAGAATGGGATATTTCTTCTCCGTCTCTTCCTCATAGCCCGGCGGAAGATATACGGTGAAAGCGCGCTGCGCCTTCAGGTTTTCACTGTAGATACTGTCGGTAACCACCTTGCTGCGGAGTACTCCGGGCTGCGCACTTGCCACACAGCACAGGCAGGCGGCGATGCAGGAAAGAATCAAATGTCTCATGGCTTTTTTTCGGATTAGTTCTACGGCAAATGTATCAAAAACCGTTTATCAGTCAAGCGGTTAATAAGGAGATTTATCTCACGCCGGAAAATCTCCGCCCCACCCCCGGGAAGCTCCCCCTTCCGGGAGTACGGACAGAATGCCGTAAACATACTGAGGAGAAAGGAAGCATCCGCGCCGCCGCAGTGTTGTTTTCAACTTATAAATAACCTGTTGCGCCTCTCTGTTTCATCCCTGAAAACCGTCCTGAAAGACAACCCTTTCCCTGCGAATTAATTGGTGAAATATTTCTTTATTATGCAAGAATTATCTTTCTTTGTGCTGTTTTAGGCCTTTCTTAAAAAGGCGGATATCATACACTAACATTAAATATAAAGTTATGAAGATTTCACACATCGAACACCTGGGTATTGCCGTCAAAAGCATTGAGGAAGCCCTTCCCTACTACGAAAATGTATTAGGACTGAAGTGCTACAACATTGAGACAGTGGAAGACCAAAAAGTAAGAACAGCTTTTCTGAAGGTGGGAGACACCAAGATAGAGCTTCTGGAGCCTACTTGTCCCGAAAGTACCATAGCCAAATTTATCGAAAACAAAGGTGTAGGTGTTCATCACGTGGCTTTTGCTGTAACCGACGGTGTTGCCAATGCCCTGAGCGAGGCTGAGGCGGCAGGCATACGCCTCATCGATCAGGCTCCCCGCAAAGGCGCCGAGGGTTTGAACATCGCTTTCCTGCACCCGAAATCCACTTTGGGAGTACTCACCGAACTTTGCGAACATCCCTAACAAAAAATACCCTCTCTTTCTCCGGTGGCGGACAAACGTGACTCCACCGGAGAGGGAGAAAACCATACAAACCGCAGGACAAGACTTCGAGCGAATCCTGCGCACAGAAAACAAAAAATAACCTAATAGGAATAATAAGATGAGTAATCAACTTGAAAAAATTAAAGAGCTTATCGACCGCCGCGCCGCGGCACGCTTAGGCGGAGGTGAAAAGGCAATAGCCAAGCAACACGAAAAGGGAAAATACACGGCTCGCGAACGCATAGCCATGTTGCTCGACGAAGGTAGCTTCGAGGAAATGGATATGTTCGTGGAACACCGTTGCACCAACTTCGGCATGGACAAGAAACACTATCCCGGCGACGGCGTGGTGACAGGATGCGGAACCATCGAAGGACGTCTGGTGTACATCTTCGCTCAAGACTTTACCGTTTCGGCCGGTTCGCTCTCCGAAACCATGTCGCTGAAAATCTGCAAAATCATGGATCAGGCGATGAAGATGGGTGCTCCCGTCATCGGCATCAACGACTCGGGCGGTGCACGCATTCAAGAAGGCATCAACGCGCTTGCGGGCTATGCCGAAATCTTCCAGCGCAACATTCTCGCCTCAGGTGTGATTCCGCAGATTTCAGGCATATTCGGTCCTTGTGCAGGCGGAGCGGTGTACTCTCCGGCGCTTACCGACTTTACGCTGATGATGGAAGGAAGCTCTTATATGTTCCTTACCGGCCCGAAAGTGGTGAAAACCGTTACGGGTGAGGATGTAAGCCAGGAAAATCTCGGTGGCGCCAGCGTACACTCCACCAAATCGGGCGTTACGCACTTCACCGCTCAGACGGAGGAAGAGGGTCTTGCGCTCATCCGCAAATTGCTGGGCTACATCCCGCAAAACAATCTTGAGGAAGCTCCCTACACGGAGTGTACCGACCCCATCGACCGTCTGGAAGACTCGCTCAACGACATCATCCCCGACAACCCGAACAAACCTTACGATATGTACGAGGTTATCGGCGCCATCGTAGACAACGGCGAGTTCCTCGAAATACAGAAAGATTACTCGAAGAACATAATCATCGGCTTCGCACGCTTCAACGGTCAGTCCGTGGGCATTGTGGCCAACCAGCCCAAATACCTTGCCGGCGTGCTCGACAGCAACGCATCGCGCAAGGGCGCACGCTTCGTCCGTTTCTGCGATGCTTTCAACATCCCTATCGTGTCGCTGGTAGACGTTCCGGGATTCCTGCCGGGAACAGGACAGGAGTACAACGGCGTCATCCTGCACGGTGCCAAACTTCTCTACGCCTATGGCGAAGCCACCGTACCCAAGGTTACCATCACGCTTCGCAAATCATACGGCGGCTCGCACATCGTGATGAGCTGTAAGCAACTGCGCGGCGACATGAACTACGCATGGCCCACAGCCGAAATCGCCGTGATGGGAGGAGCCGGAGCGGTGGAAGTTCTCTACGCCCGCGAGGCTCAAGAGCAGGAAAATCCCGCCCAATACCTTGCAGAGAAAGAGGCCGAATACACCAAGTTGTTTGCCAACCCCTACAATGCCGCCAAGTACGGTTACATCGACGACGTCATCGAACCGCGCAACACACGCTTCCGCATCATCCGCGCGCTACAGCAGTTGCAGACCAAGAAGCTGGCGAACCCCGCCAAGAAGCATGGCAACATACCTTTGTAGGCAAAAGCTCTTACATTACTAAAACAAAACGATTATGAAGAAAACAAAAATCGGAACATTTCTTTCGCTGGCGTTGATGTGGGGGCTGTTCTCTTCGTGTAACGGGGAGCAACCCAAGTCGAAAGTGCTGCTGAACGAGGTGCTGATTGAAAACGAAAGCAACTTTCAGGACGACTACGGGCAACACAGCGCATGGATCGAGGTGTTCAACAGAACATACGGCAGTTTCGACCTTGCCGGTTGCTACATCTATTGCAGCAGTATGCCGGGCGACACCGCCAAATACTTTATTCCCAAAGGCGATGTGCTCACCCTGGTGAAGCCCCGCCAGCATGCGCTCTTCTGGGCGGACGGCGAGCCCAAACGCGGAACTTTCCATACGAACTTCAGGCTGGATGCCTCACGCACTAACTGGATAGGTCTTTACGACTCGGGAAAAATGCTGCTCGATGCGGTGACCATCCCTGCCGGAACGATGCAGCCCAACCAGTCGTATGCCCGTGTGAACGATGCCCACGACCGGTGGGAAGTGAAAACCGGAGATGACAAGTACGTGACTCCGAGCACCAACAACCAGACAATTGAAACCAATGAGAAGATGGACAAGTTCGTTCAGCACGACCGGAGCGGCGTGGGCATGTCTTTCTCCGCCATGAGCGTGGTGTTCTTCGGTCTGCTGTTGCTTTACTTCTCATTCAAAGGCATAGGCAAGATAGCCGTAGCCATGAGCAAGCGCAACGCCATGAGAGCCAAAGGCATTACCGACAAGCAGGAGGCCAAAGAGAAAAGGCTCGGAGAAGCCCCGGGCGAAGTGTTCGCGGCCATCGCCATGGCGATGCACGAGATGCAGAACGAGGTACACGACGTGGAAGACACCGTACTTACCATCGCCCGCATCAAGCGTGCCTACTCACCGTGGAGTTCCAAGATATACACTCTGCGTGAAACCCCTCATAAAAAGTAACTCCATACAAAATAACGATTTTAACGATGAAAGAATATAAATACAAGATCAACGGAAACCTGTATAAAGTGGCCGTTGGAGATATCGAAGACAACATCGCTCACATAGAAGTGAACGGAACGACCTACAAAGTGGAAATGGAAAAAGCGCCCAAAGAAGCTCCCAGAGCCGTTGTGCGTCCTATGTCGACGGCACCGGCGGCACCCACCACTCCGGTGGTTAAGCCCGCTGCGGTGTCTTCCGGCAAATCGGGTGTGAAATCGCCGCTGCCGGGTGTGATTCTCGACATCAAGGTAAACGTAGGCGACACGGTGAAGAAAGGACAGCCCATCATCATCCTCGAAGCCATGAAGATGGAAAATAACATCAACGCCGACAAAGACGGTAAGGTGGTTGCCATCAACGTCAACAAGGGCGACTCTGTTCTGGAAGGTACTGACCTCGTAATCATTGAATAATATGGGAGAGTTTATCACATTCATAGGAAACAATCTGAACGATTTCTGGGGATACACGGGTTTCGCCAACGCAACTTGGGGACACGTGGCAATGCTCATCATCGGATTGTTCTTCATCTACTTGGCGGTAGCCAAGGAGTTCGAACCGATGCTGCTGATACCCATCGGCTTCGGTATTCTGGTGGGTAATATTCCTTTCAATATGGAAGCCGGACTCAAAGTGGGCATCTACGAAGAGGGCTCCGTGCTCAACATCCTGTATCAGGGCGTCACATCGGGGTGGTATCCTCCGCTCATCTTCCTCGGTATCGGGGCCATGACGGATTTCTCCGCCCTGATATCCAACCCCAAGCTGATGCTCATCGGTGCGGCAGCTCAATTCGGAATTTTCGGTGCCTACATGATAGCCCTCGAACTGGGTTTCGACCCCATGCAGGCCGGTGCTATCGGTATCATCGGCGGTGCCGACGGTCCCACGGCCATCTTCCTCTCCTCCAAGCTGGCTCCCAATCTGATGGGTGCCATTGCCGTGTCGGCATATTCCTACATGGCGTTGGTGCCGGTGATACAGCCCCCCATCATGAAACTGCTCACCAACAAGAAGGAGCGTCTCATCCGCATGCGTCCGCCACGCGTGGTTTCGCACACGGAGAAAGTGATGTTCCCCATCGTGGGATTGCTGCTCACCACTTTCCTTGTTCCTTCGGGTCTGCCTCTGCTGGGTATGCTGTTCTTCGGTAACCTGTTGAAAGAAAGCGGTGTGACGCGTCGTCTGGCAAACACGGCCAGCGGTCCGCTCATCGACACCATCACCATACTGCTGGGACTCACCGTGGGCGCTTCCACACAGGCATCCGAGTTCCTTACGCTCAACTCCATCCTGATATTCGTGCTGGGTGCATTGTCTTTCATCATTGCCACGGCATCGGGTGTACTGTTCGTCAAGGTGTTCAACATCTTCCTGAAGAAAGACAACAAAATCAACCCGCTCATCGGCAATGCCGGCGTATCCGCCGTACCCGACTCGGCTCGTATCTCGCAAGTTATCGGCTTGGAATACGACCCCAACAACTACCTGCTCATGCATGCCATGGGTCCCAATGTGGCGGGAGTCATCGGTTCGGCAGTTGCGGCAGGTATCCTCTTGGGATTCTTGATGTAAAAACCGGAATACTGCTCCACGAGAAGGGAGAAAGTTACATATACCGCCAAGGAGGTGTGTCAAAATGCACAAAGCCCCGACTTTCACAAGCCGGGGCTTTGTTATTACCTAAAGATTTTGTATCTTTAAGCATAACATTTTATACTATGACAAAGATACATTTTCGTCCTTACAATCCCAACCAAACAGT
>JBHADT010000152.1:0-78031 GCA_041855205.1 Bacteroides sp. | reverse complement strand
ATAACCCTCATCGAGATAAATAAACTGCATGAATCCTCACTGAATCAAACATTAATTTAACCGTTTAAGTGCCTGAATTTATTCATAATCCATGATATAACAATAATAATCCATACAAAAATAATATTTTTATATTTATTTAACCATAAATCAAGGGGAGAGAATAAATAAATCAGTCTTATTTGGATTATTCGTATCAAAATCATATCTTGTATTTTATGATATGTTTTGTTGAGGAGGAAGTAAGACCGGCATATCGCATAGCTATTCTCCATGCAGTAACCATCTCATCCGGTCTTTAGGCATTGAGGATGCTTGCCCCTCTCGCTTTGAGGCTTATAAATCAAGGGGGATGCATGCTGCAAATAAAATCTTAATATTTTGTTTTTAACGTTAAAGTAATGCGCATATTTTGACGAAGACATAGATTAGCTTAATATATTTGTTGTTGCGTAGATTCAATCTGATTGTTTTATAATTCATATGGATAAAGTAAATATGAGAACAAGAATTTCGCTTAAAGATATTGCTACAAAGTTGAACCTGTCCAAGACCACAGTATCATGGGTACTTACGGGACAGGCAGACAAAAAAGGTATTAGCAAGCACACGCAAGAGATTGTACGGAATTGTGCGAAAGAGATGAATTACCAACCTAATCTGATTGCGCGCAGTCTGAATATAGGGCAGACAAAAACAATAGGACTTATTCTGCCTTCCATATCGGATTTCTTTTACTCTTCGATAGCTAAGGAGATCGAGAATCAAGCCAATTTACACGGTTACTCGCTTATGATAGCCAGCTCGGAGTCGGATTTCAACAAGGAAGAACAGGTCATTCAAATGTTTAAGTCGAAAGGGGTAGATGGCATTATCATAGCGCCCACGAAGCGGTCGAGAGTTGAAATCGAACGCCTGATTGCGGAAAAATTCCCTTTGGTAACTTTCGACCGTTATTTCCCGGAGCTGCAGGCCAGCTATATCATCATTGATAACAAAGAAAGCAGTTACAAGCTGACCAAACATCTCATAAACGAAGGATGCAAAAACATTGCGCTGATCACAACGAATTCACACCTCATTACTATGGGCGATAGAAACGAAGGATACAAACAAGCGCTATCGGACTCCGGCATTAAGTTTAATCCTGCATTGATGGGGAATGTAGAATATGAAGACTATGAAAATAAAATAATAAAAGTATTGGATGGTATGTTTGAAAAAGTGCCCGATATTGACGGTTTCTTTTTCACAACCCATATTCTTGCATTGGAAGCCTTTCTTTACTTTAATAATAAAGGAATAGACTTTAACCGTCAATTCCGTCTGGCTTGTATTCATGGGATTTCTTCGTTTAAGATACTGGCTCCTCAAATTCATGTGGCAAAGATGCCCATTGTGGATATTGGGAGGAATGCCGTGGAAATTCTGCTCGGGGAAATCAGGATTAAAAACGAACGGCTCGGAGAAAAGGGGCAATACAAACTTGTATTGCCTTGTACACTATTCCTGAATAATTAGTTCATTGATTGTTTGAACTTCTCCTCCCCCCAGAAAACAATTTTATCATTGTTGTCATCAATGATCCACACAATCCGGAGAATCTCATACTCCGTTATCAAACACATGGAGAATCAGGTCTTAAGTGTAAAGGAAGCAACAGTCTTTCGGTTACAGGAGAAGAAGTATCAGTCCGGCCACTTCAAGAAAACAAAGTAATTCTGCACCAGAATTGCAATGGTCATGACAGGCGTACTGCATTTGATTCTTGGGTGACGAAAGTGTGTTTAGGCGGGCTATGAGCCATTACATTTATAACATGGCGTCACAATCTTGTTGCTTACGCCGAACTCACGCTACTATACAAAGACGTCGCTTGCGGATGCAAGCGACGTTTATCCTTTTCCGGGTAATCCGTCAGCGGAGTCTCTTTCAGACGTACTCTATCACAAAAAATCGGATTCTTTTCCATCAACTTACCGGATGGTTCTCTGCAAACAAGCGCATGCGCTCTTCAAGTTGGGCATATTGATGCTCCTGAATAAAAGAGGTACAGGCACGCAACCCTTCCTGCTTGCTGCCGGTTGTTATCAGCGAAATGGAGCTAACCCCGTAGTACATCAGTTCACGGGCAAGTTCTCCGCTCTTCATTCCGGGATATCCGATTGTAAAGTAGAAACCATCCGCCACCGGTTCGCCCAAATCATTGTCGTACACCAGATAGAATCCGTGGCGCAGAAATATTTCTTTCA
The DNA here is from genome assembly GCA_041855205.1 of Bacteroides sp. GTDB lineage: Bacteria > Bacteroidota > Bacteroidia > Bacteroidales > Bacteroidaceae > Bacteroides. The sequence goes on along the minus strand of JBHADT010000152.1, from coordinate 75,779 downwards.
GCCTGCGCGCACGTTCACCGTATGCTTTTACATCGTGCAAAAAGTCATACGAACCGTCGCATGCCGTCCTCAACATCGCCGCAAGCGCATATTGCGCCGAATGAGACGTTCCCGAAGAGAGGGCATAGAGTACCCTGTGAATGAATACCGTACCGAAAGTTCCTCCACCATAACGTTTCGTCAGTCCCGGATAATGCCTGTGATAAAGTTTATCGGAAATACAACTGACTCCGATGCGCTGCCCGGCATAACTGAAGGCTTTGGAACCTGAAATCAGCAACACGTAATTGTCTGTGTAGTGCGCCACCGATGGCTGGAAAGGCGGTTGGAAAGGTTTACCCAAATCCTGACGGAAGTCCATGGCAAAGTATGCCAAATCTTCCAATACGATAACGTCGTATTGAGTGGCAAGTTCTCCGATGATGCGCAACTCTTCTTCCTTCAGACACACCCAGCTGGGATTATTCGGATTAGAATAGATGATCGCCGAGATGTTTCCCTTCGACAGATAACTCTTCAGTTTATCTTTCAGCTTGTCTCCCCGGTAATCATACACGTCGAAAGTTTCAAATTTCTGTCCCATCACCACCAACTGTTGTTTCTGAACCGGAAATCCCGGGTCGATAAACAGAATCGTATCCTTTCGTTCATCGCATTGGCTGCACGTCAGAAAAGCGGCAAAAGTTCCCTGCATGGAGCCTGTGACCGGCACGCAACCTTCGGGCAGTAAATCCACATCGATATATGCCTTGATAAACCGCGAAGCCTGCTCCTTAAGTTCCGGAAGCCCGTTTATATCCGGATACAGACCCGCCACTCCGCTTCGCAACGCCGCTATCTCTGCTTCTACACCTATCTCAGAGGGGGGAAGCCCCGGAACTCCCATCTCCATTTTGATGAACTCCACTCCCGACTCTCTTTCCGCCTGCGCGGCAATGGCTTTTACCTCGCGAATGGTGGCTCTCCCGAAATCCTCGATTTGCAAACTATGAATAGCTTTGTCAATCAACTCAACCTCGATCGGTGTTTTCTTCATAATTCTTCTTTTTTATCGTTTATTATACGCTTCTCTTCTTATTCCTAAATATGGGTCCGATTAGATAACGAATGAACCGGAAATCATCGGGCGTCCGGTTAGCGGATCTCAATCTTCCCGGGTGCAAAAGTAATACAATTTGGCAAGCTTCAGAGCAAAAGCATCGCGGACAATACTGGTTTCGCAAGAAAAAGTGCGACTTGGCAGATAGCCCCGCTTTAAACAGGCAGTTGCATTACTCTGTAAATATTTTCAGTTTTGAGAACATTTTATGCAGGTTATGTTCGTCAAAGGGCAGGTATTCCGCAATGGTGAAACCCACAATATCGGCGCTCTTGGCAATAGCTTCCAGAATCTCCGACAGCTTTTCCATTGTCATTTTTCCGCTACCGCTGCCATCGCCCACCAAATCTTTATTGGCAAAATAGGTAGAGTGAAACAGCTTGGCATCCAGCACATCAACGTCCAAGTGCACCAGAATATGGTCGAACCTCGAAATGAACCTTTCGATTTCATCATCGGAAATAAAATCATCGGACTGCACTTTGAATGCAATATTCATCTCTTTCAAAAACTGTTCCTGATACGCATGCAAGTCCTGCAAACCGACAAATAACACCTCGTCAGGCTTAAAATTCCGATTCTCCATCAAGGCACCCAATTCGGGCTCACCTCTGCCCAATAAAGTCCTCAGCACATATGAATGCGGATGCGGATAGCCGTCCCTGACGGAAGAAACGTCGGGATGAGTATCAATCCAGATGATACCCAGATTATCGTAAATACCGTGCAAATAATCGAATGACGCTTGCGAGACTATGCAGTTTCCGCCAATGGTGATAACTCTCCGGGGTTTTACCTCCTCAAGAATGGCGACAGCCTCCTTTATACCCTTCAATACATCTTCTTTGCCGTAGATACCTCTCGTAATAGAACGCTCTTCACCATCGGGCGGAGCGACATTAACCCTGTAAAGCGGCTGTTTCTCGTTCTGCGGCAGGATATGTTGCAACAAATTCGCTCCAAAGTAGTAAGTTTCCAAGCCTCCACCCACAAAATCGGGATATAAGAGTCTGATGGTTTCCATGTTTTCCTCTTTCATTTCCGTTTATATTACTTGTGTTATTTGGCACACCATTATCGTAATTGCAGTATATAAAATGAAGCTATTCTCAATTCTATTAAAAATAGAATCGAAAGTGTAAAGATAGGACTTTCCGGATAATTAGTCCGGAAAACACTGTTTTTAAGTTTTATGAGAGTGTTGAAGCCTCACAAACAGCCTTGCAGCCTGGCACCGGAGTTTTTTGAGAGAGGTACACTCCGGTTGCAGAAAAGAAAAATCGGACAATCCGTTTCAAAGGGGGAAGAAGATTGTTTGTTTAGTTCATTACTTTGAGGCGTTTTCTTTATCCCGATAAAAATGTTGACCTATGCGCCGAAATATTCCACAGATTCCGGAAAAAGATTCAACATCAAAGCATTTGTGTCTCAAAAGAAAATATGAGAGAGAAATGCATCATAACAACAGATTTCATATTGTACCCGGAAACGACACAGGCGCGGTACTTTTACAATACAAGCACTGTACCCGAGCCACACGGGCATGGTTCGGGTAGCATACAGGAGTGTTTCAAAGGCATCCCATACGCCTCAGCAATTACCCAAATAATCAAGTACTTGAACCTGCCGGCTAATTATTTCTCACAGAAACTTGTCAAACTCGTACCGGACTGACAACACAGAAGAGGTTCTTATATTGAATTTACCTTATCTCTCGACCGGAAAGATGTATCTGGAGCGTATAAGAAGTATAAAGGGGGAAGTCTATTAGAGGGAAAACATAATCTGAGTATTGTAGAGAGAGGAAAACGAACCGGCTGATACAATATAAGCCTTGTCTCACGACAAGGCTTATAATAACACAAACACAAAATAAAACACGACAAAACTACTATGCAAATACATCTGTCTATACCCTAAGGTATATGCACTTATATGTACGGATGTTCACACAGACGCAATCAAGTATCAGATGGCTTGCAAGTATAAAACAAATGCTTTAACACATTTGTTCTTTTGTTTTTGTTAATATTCTTAAACAATATAGTTACTTACTTTATTCCATTCAGCATTTAATTACTGAATACCTCTCTCACGAAGTTTTAGCTGCCAGTTCCATGCCGAACGCAAAGTGTCTTCAATCGTTTCAACAGCCTTCCAGCCCAACTCTTCATTGGCAAAAGCAGGATCAGCCCATACCTTTTCGATATCTCCCGCACGACGTCCCACAATCCGGTAGTTCAGTTTCACACCCGTGGCTTTTTCAAAAGCGTTAATCAGTTCCAACACCGACAAACCTTTACCCGTACCGATGTTGAACACCTCCACCTTCGCTTTCTGCTTCTTTTCCAATATGCGATTGATGGCAATCACGTGAGCCTTCGCCAAATCAACCACATTGATAAAGTCTCGTATACAAGAACCGTCCGGTGTGGAATAATCATCTCCGAATACACTCAACTGCTCACGAATACCGATAGCCGTTTGCGTGAGATAAGGGATCAGATTCTGCGGAACGCCATTGGGCAACTCTCCCAACAAAGCGGTGGGATGGGCACCTATCGGATTGAAGTAGCGCAACAAAATCGCATCGATCGGAGCGCCTGACCTCACCACATCCCATATGATTTCTTCGTTTATCTGCTTCGTATTTCCATACGGCGATTCGGCTTTCTTTGTCGGCGCATTCTCCGTAACAGGTAATTCATCCGGTTGTCCGTACACGGTGCAGGATGAAGAAAATACAATACCTTCGACACCATGCTTGGGCATAAGTTCAAGCAGATTGATTAACGACAGCAAGTTGTTGCGATAATAAAGCAATGGCTTTTCCACCGATTCTCCCACTGCTTTGCTTGCAGCAAAATGTATGATGGCTTTAATACCTTTGTATTTTGCGAATAAAGCATCCAGTCCGGCAAAATCCAAACAGTCAAGTTCTTCAAAGACGGGACGAATCCCCGATACTTTCTCTATATTGTCAACTACATCTGCTCCCGAATTTGACAGATTATCTATAATTACCACTTCATAACCGGCGTTCTGAAGTTCTACCACCGTGTGCGAACCAATATAACCGGTTCCTCCCGTTACCAAGATTTTTTCTTTCATCAGCGATTAATTTATAGGTTATCATTTTCGGGAACAAATGTAAGGATTTAATCCGTACAAATAGAAAAATGCTCTTACTTTTAGCTTAAACGACACCCGAAAAGCCCATAAACGCCATAGCCAGCAAACCGGCTGTAATCAATGCGATGGGAGTTCCTTTCATTCCGGAAGGTATATTCACCAGACTCATCTGTTCACGCAAACCGGCAAACAGAGTCAATGCAAGCCCGAATCCTAAAGCTGTAGAGAAAGCATACACAACTCCTGTCAACAGATCATAGTCTTTCTGAATGACAAGAATCGCCACTCCCAGAATACAACAGTTGGTCGTAATCAGCGGCAGGAACACACCCAACGCCTGATACAGAGAGGGAGATACTTTCTTCAGCACAATTTCCACCATTTGCACCAATGCGGCAATCACCAGGATAAACGTAATCGTCTGCAAGTACTCCAAACCGAAAGCATCAAGCATGTATTTCTGAATCAGGAAAGTCACGATAGTGGCAATGGTAAGCACAAATGCTACGGCGGCAGACATGCCCAAAGCCGTCTCTACTTTCTTGGATACACCCAAAAACGGACATATACCCAAAAACTGGGACAATACGATGTTGTTTACAAAGATTGCCGAGATAAAAATCAATATATATTCCATATCTTATAGTTCATTGAAAGTGATAGATAAGAGGATGATAACGGCACAGGTCTCATCCTTCTTTTTTAAAACTATTAATCAATGCAATCAGGTATCCCAAAGCAATAAACGCTCCCGGAGCCAATACGAACAAAAGCATACCGTACGACTCGGGTATCAAAGAGAGTCCGAAAATCTTCCCGGTTCCCAATAATTCGCGAATGGCACCCAACAACGTAAGAGCGAGGGTAAATCCAAGTCCCATACCCAAACCATCAAAAAAGGAAGCCAAAGGTGTGTTCTTGGCTGCGAAAGCCTCGGCACGCCCCAACACGATGCAGTTCACTACAATAAGCGGGATGAATAGTCCCAATGTTGCATAAAGATCAGAAACATAAGCTTGCATAATCATCTGCAACAGTGTAACGAACGATGCGATAACCACAATAAAAGCGGGGATGCGCACCATATCCGGTATCAGATTCTTCATCAACGAGATTACGACATTCGAACAAACCAGCACGAACAGTGTAGCCAGCCCCATACCCATACCATTGGCGGCAGAAGAGGTTGTCCCCAGCGTAGGACACATTCCAAGCAGGAGTACGAAAGTGGGATTCTCCTTAACTATCCCATTCATCATAACTTTAAAATTATTCATAACTATCTCCTCCTTATTTTATTGAATAGTATCATTAGCTACTTCAGCCTCTGCAGGAGCCGAAGCCGGTTCATTCTTTTGAGATGCTCCCGTAGAGGTTTCCACACTTCCGGCATCACCGTTCTTATAAACTTGGTATGCCTCGTTCACTGCCTTCAGGAAAGCTCTGGTCGTGATGGTAGATGCGGTAATAGCATCTATCTGTCCCCCATCCTTATTCACCGTAAGGGCTTTTTCACCTGGATTCAATCCCAATATCGAGCGCTTGTTATCATTACTATATTCTACACGCTCTTCATTTTTGGAGGGTAAATATGCACCGAACCACTTATCTGCTTTCGAACCTAATCCCGGCGTTTCCACATGAGATAGCAGGGAGTAATTGTATACCTTCCCTTCGGCATCGAAACCGACCAAAATTTTCATTTCTCCTCCAAATCCCAGCGTCTTTGCTTCCACCGCTGAACCAATCCATCGGTTATCGGATTTTGCCGGATAGATGATGAAATCAACAATCTTTTTCCCATCTTTTTCACTGAATATCGTGTCACTCTCTGCCACCGGATTGTTAGTGAAGTCCGGAAGTACTTCTTTCAAGGCAAGATTCAACGTATTGGCGTTGGCTTCGGCAATAGGACCTTTCGTCAACTCATTCACATAAGCCAAAAGTGCTACGGACACAGCTGTCACCCCCGTAAGCACGAGCAACATATTTAATAATGATGATTCTAACTTCTTCATTTCTTCTTCGCTACCTCCCCAAAGCGTTTAGGTTTGCAATATGTATTAATCAGCGGAGTGAAAGCATTCATTATAAGGATAGCAAATGATACGCCCTCAGGATAAGCTCCAAACAAACGAATTACTACCGTCAGCACTCCAATACAAACGGCATATATCAACATGCCTTTTTTACTCATAGGAGATGTCACGTAATCCGTAGCCATGAAAACAGCACCCAGCATAAGACCGCCAGAGAATAAATGGATGAGCGGAGAGGCATATTTCTCGGGATTCGCCCAATGCATCACACCGGAAAAGATGAAAACCGTAAGCAATATCGTAACGGGAACATGCCAAGTGATAATCCGTTTCCACAACATGTACACCAAACCTAGCAGCAATGCCAGTGCACTGATTTCGCCTATACACCCGCCGTTGTTTCCTATCAACAAATCAAAAGCGGAGGGGAGTTCCTTCAGAGCAGCCATATTTCCGTGAATAGCCTGCTTCATCAGACTGAGCGGCGTAGCACCCGTTGCCGCATCCGTGTAAGAAACGAGTTGTCCGGGAAGAGGCCAACTTGTCATTTGCACCGGAAACGAGAGGAGTAAAAACACACGCCCTGCCAAGGCCGGGTTGAAAGGATTGGAACCCAATCCACCGAATGACATCTTAGCTACACCAATAGCAAATAAAGCTCCCAGTACAATAATCCATACAGGAAGATTGGAGGGGAGATTAAAGGCAAGCAGCACTCCCGTTATGATGGCGGAACCATCCGTTATTGTCGTAGTATCTTTTTTCAGCAGGTATTTTACGATAGCCCATTCGAAGAATACACAGGAAGCCACCGAAACCATTGTAACAAGCAATGCACCCAAACCGAAGAAATACAACGAAACCAGAAAAGCCGGCAACAAAGCGATAAGCACGCCGTACATATTCTTCTTTACACTATCGCCACTATGCACGTGAGGCGAAAGGGATATGATTAGTTTATTTTCCATATTTCAATTATTGTTTTACTTGTCGTTCACGTATCATGGTGCCTACTTTATTTTTTCCCAAACGACAGTAGTCGAGCAAAGGCCTGTTGGCAGGACAGGTAAACTGGCACGAACCGCATTCTATACAATCCATGATGCGCTCACCTTCCATTCTCTCAAACTCAATATGTTCTGCCAATGCAGCCAAGAGGTAGGGTTCCAGCCCCATAGGACAGGCAGATACGCACTTTGCACATCTGATACAAGGTTGTACTTCGCCACGCTTGGCCTCTTTCCGATTCATAATCAATATACCCGAACTACCTTTAGCTGTGGGTACGTCTGTGTTTACCAGCGCTTTTCCCATCATGGGACCGCCACCAACAATCTTGCCGGTATCCCCGGGCAGACCGCCACAGGCATCAATCAGCTGCTGCACCGGTGTTCCGATACGTGCCATGAAGTTAGATGGCTTTTCCAGAGACTTGCCGGTAACGGTTATCACACGCTCGAACAAGGGTTTGTTTTTTTGTACCGCTTGATACACTGCAAATGCCGTCCCCACGTTCTGCACGACTGCACCCGTAGAAATAGGTAATGCACCGCTTGATACCTGCCGGTTAATCACTGCGTCTATCAGTTGCTTTTCGCCTCCTTGCGGATATTGCACTTTTAGCGGTACAACCTCGATACCTGCATACGCTGCAGCTACTTTCGTCATTAACTGAATGGCATCGGGCTTATTGTTTTCAATACCGATAAAAGCTTTATTCACTTTCACTGCTTTCATCAAAATGGACACGCCCACCATGATTTCTTCGGCATGCTCCAACATCAACTGATGGTCAGCCGTCAGATAGGGTTCGCATTCCACGGCATTAATGACCAAACACTCCGCCTTGAAAGCCGGAGGCGGACAAAGTTTTACCTGTGTCGGGAAACAAGCCCCTCCCAACCCCACAATACCGGCATCGGCTATCTTCTTTACGATTTCTTCCGGAGAGAGTTCACATTCCCTCACAAGCGTATCGGTACGGTCAATGGATTCTTCCCACTCATCTCCTTCCACATCAATGAAAATAGCCGGTTTAGGATAACCGCTCGCATCAATCACCGTATCTATCTTTGCTACCTTTCCACTTACAGAGGAGTGGATAGCTGCGGAGACGAAACCGCCGGGTTCCGCAATACGTGTGCCCACTTTTACCACATCGCCCTTTACTACTACAGGCTTGGCAGGAGCACCGATATGCTGCCCCAAAAGGATTACCGCTTTTGCCGGAATCTCCGCCTGAATAATGGGTTGATGTGCCGAAAGCTTATTTTCGTGTGGATGTACACCACCGATTGAAAATGTCTTCAACATACAATTTCTGTATTTAGTTGTTTTTTATGGATTTCAGTTTCTTACGCTTCCGTTGCCACAGGAGTGGCTTCTTCCACCTTCGGTTTACGCGGTGGGAAGTTAAGCTCGGTAATCGTATTCTGCGGACATACCTCCACACACTTACGGCACAACTTACACTTGTGCGAGTCTATATAGGCCAGATTATCGCCCAAGGTTATAGCCTCGAACTGACAGGCTTTCACACACTTCCCGCACCCGATACAAGCCACTGCACAAGCTTTACGTGCAACGGCTCCCTTATCTTTATTGACACATTCTACATATATGCGACGTGAACGCTTACCTTGAGGACGAAGTTCGATAATCGTTTTGGGACAAGCTTTCACGCATGCTCCGCAAGCGGTACATTTAGCTTCGTCCACCTCGGGCAATCCTGTCTCGGGATTCATATGGATGGCATCGAATTGGCACACAGCGACACAGTCGCCACTGCCTAAACAACCATAACTACAACCGGTTTCTCCTCCGTAAAGCGAAGCGGCAATGGCGCAACTCTTCGCTCCATCGTATTGATTGATACGGGGACGATTGGCACAAGTGCCATTACATCTCACAACAGCCACCATCGGTTCGGAACTCGCAGCGTCCAATCCAAGGATAGAGGCTATCTGCGACATAACGGGCGCACCGCCCACCGGACAGTTCTTCCCCTCAAGAGAACCGGCTTTCACACATGCATCGGCAAAGCCGCTACAACCCGGATAGCCACATCCTCCGCAATTTGCTTGCGGCAACACCTCGGCCACCTGAGCAATCCGCGGATCTTCATACACAGCGAATTTCTTGGAAGCAGCATATAGGATAGCCGCCGAAATCAAAGCGATGGCTCCCAATGAAATCACTGCAATCAGAATTACATTCATAAATTAGTCGTTTATAATTATTATTATTTATAATTCAGTCATAAACGGGCTACCGAAAAGGAGAATTTTCGCCCCATACGTCTTTTATTCAACCACAATATATAATAATAAGGTATAAGAAGCGCCAATGACGCGAGCGCGGCAAACGCTTCGTCATTCCAAAGTGCCATAAACAGAAAAAGTGAAATAAGGAGAATAAGAAAAGGAAGGATAAAAGCCCAAAGCACCGCCATCACACCTGTGGAGAGTTGAGCCATTACCTCTACCCGGTCTCCCAAAGAAAAAGAAGATGCTTCTTCAGTATATACATCTACTAGTTTTTCTTTGGTATCGGCAGAGGAACAGTGCCCTTTGACATGGCAAGAAGCGCAAGCGGATGCTTGCACGATTCTCACAGTCAGGTGAGAACCATCTATGTTTTCCACAATACCTCGATGTCTTATCACATTAGCCATTTTGTAAACCACGCATTACAAATCGGGGCAAATGTAAGCAATATTTATGAACCGCAAGACTTTCACCGGGTATTTTTGCATCCGCCGAAAGAGAGTTTTTACGTTTTAACGTTTATCTGCGACAGAAATAGGCAGATAGAATAAAAAAAGTGCTCTATTGTAAACAACAGAGCACCCGGAAGAAGTTATTTCAACTGTGACCGATTACCATTTGTAATTAATACCGAAGCTTAGAAGTTCCTTTATCTGGAAGTAGCTATCGCCATTGGTCGGCTTGTTGCTATCGTCATAACGGGCATGTATGAAGAGCTTTGTGGAAAAATACCGGTTGAGAATGAAGTTGAACGTATTCTCCCACTCCACACGCGTCCACTCATAACTGGTCAGATAGTTCAGGCGGGAATCCAATGAGATTGAAGGGAGAATCTGCCAAAACAGAGCGGGCTGTACTTGCGAACCGAAATTATGCCGCACCCGCTTTCCTGCTTCCAAGCCAAACTTCGTTTCATCTATCCGCTCGTTTCCTACATACCTCAAAGCATACGTAAGCGGAGCGATGAACACGGAAAGGTTGAATTTCTTCTTTTTCAACTTATAGTCCATACCGACACTTGTTGACCAATCCAGCGGAGCAAGGAAAGATGAAAGCAACGTTTCGTTATTCGCCTTGTATCCATGACAGAACTGGGTTTTCACCTCGGTAGAAATGGTATAATACCAATTAGCGGCAGCTTGCACTCCCAATTTGCTTGCCAACAGCAATTGGTCTGTATTGACCAGGTATTTATGAAATTTATCGGATGGTGTAGACCCGAAACCCAATTTTGCATCCAAACGATTCTCCCATTGAATTTTCTCTTTATCATTATAATTGGCATAAAGTTGCAATGTTGCCAAAAGCGCATTATTGCTTTCCCCACCCTTATACCAGTTATCAGAAATGTAATTCTGCGTGATTTGCAGCGAACCGTTACCGCCTACTACCCACCAGTTGGGTTTACGAATAACCATCTCCACCTCCTCTTTCACTCCTGCCGCATCTTCCCGGGCAAAAAGCTTCACTACGGGAGGTTTAGAGGATGCCTCCTCCTGAATATGGTCTTTAAATCCTCTCACATTACGAATATCCTCTTCCAAGGAAACGATCCGGCGAGGGTCGGTATTCACATACAAATACATCAATGCACGATCGACCAATTCATTGGCACGCTCCTTAGAGGTGAAAGCAGCCTCGTCAAAAGGCAGCAATTGCGAGTCCATCGACGGAGTTTTCTGCAAAGCATCGAATGTCCAGTTCAGACGGGACAGCCGCTCAATGGGAGACAGATAATATGTAAAAGGAACGAAAAGCCGATAATAGTCGGCATTAGGAGCGATGTAACGTTGCGGAGTAGTGGGATCATTCAGATAGTCCAGTTCACCGATATGCTTCTCATACAGGAGGGAAACGGTATCCAGACGAAAACCGGAAGCTTCCGGACGTAACTTCAGCACCCAGTATTTCGCCAGCAGTTCCGACAAAACGGGCGTTTCGTCCGTTAAATGATTCGACACGGTATCATGAGCAGCCGGCTTCTCCACCTGAGCCTGCAAAGGCAATGTGCCCAACATGAACATCGCATACAAGGGAAAGAGTTTTCTCTTCATAACATCTCTTCTTATTATTCGTAAATAAACCACAAAAGTACGGCAAATTGTTCAGAAAACATAAAAACAATTTGTTTTTCCTTACAAAGGAGCCGGCATGACGAAAATCCGGGCAAGCCGAAAGTGCAAGTCGGAGAAGAGCGCACATGGCAAACCGCTGCAGGAGAAAGATTCGTTTTCCCGTACGTAAAACTCAACGCCGGTCTGGGACAAGAAAGCTGTTTGCAAATCAGATGCACATTGTTTATTTGTGCTCGAAGAACGACACAAGTGCGGTACTTTCACCGCACGGGTACGGTGTTCGAACCATACAGGTACGGTATTCGAACCGTACGAACATGGTACGACGAAGCTCTTCGTCCACCCAGTAACAAACTATTTATCAGATATTTAATACTCAAAAAGAAGAGATTCCATCAGATACATCGAATGAAACTATCTCCCGTCCGGTTTAATACTTTTCGGAATAGGAAAATAGGAAATAAAACAGATCTCCCATAATTGTTTCACCGAAAAATGAATATACTTGCTCTTTTTTTATATTTTTGCACCTTTAAAAGCTTTCCCCGAACTCGGTCTGTACTAATGAACCATCTCTACAGCGGTCTGAGGAAACGGATTATGGACGGACACGAAGAGTAGCCGGATTTCATGTCTATATATCTCTTGCATACGAGCCATGCCATATGTCCCGGAATACATTTCTAAAGGACACCGCCGAATGTAACGGATTAAGACGTGTGCGACAGTTTTTATACATGACCAACAAAACGAACATACTTAAACTTAGAATAAAGTAATTATATCATAATATATAAAAGTATAGCTGTGGGAGAAACAAAGTATATTTTCGTAACCGGTGGAGTCGCCTCTTCTTTAGGAAAGGGTATTATTTCATCCTCTATCGGTAAATTGTTACAGGCAAGAGGCTACAAAGTAACCATCCAGAAATTCGACCCGTACATCAATATCGACCCGGGTACACTCAATCCGTACGAACATGGTGAGTGCTATGTCACCGTAGACGGGCATGAAGCCGACTTGGACTTAGGGCATTACGAGCGTTTCCTGAGCATCCAAACAACAAAAGCCAACAACATCACAACCGGTCGTATCTACAAAAGCGTAATCGACAAGGAACGGCGTGGCGACTATCTGGGAAAAACCATTCAAGTGATTCCGCATATCACCGATGAAATCAAACGCAATGTTAAGCTACTGGGAAACAAATATAAATTTGATTTCGTCATCACCGAAATCGGCGGAACCGTTGGCGACATCGAATCATTGCCCTACCTGGAAAGTATCCGGCAACTTAAATGGGAACTGGGTAAAGACGCCTTGTGCGTACACCTTACTTATGTACCCTACCTCGCCGCCGCCGGCGAACTGAAGACCAAACCTACGCAACATTCCGTAAAAGAACTTCAAAGCGCAGGCGTTCAACCCGACATACTCGTTCTCCGTACGGAGCATGAGCTAAATGTCGGTTTACGCAAAAAAGTGGCTCTCTTCTGTAATGTGGACGAAGAAGCCGTGGTGCAAAGTATCGATGCCTCCACCATCTACGAAGTTCCTCTGCTGATGCAGGCTCAGGGACTGGATGCGACGATTCTCAAAAAGATGGGACTTCCTTTGGGAGAAGAACCTGAATTGAGCGCATGGCGTGCTTTCCTCGAAAGACGCCATAAAGCCGAAAAAACCAAACCCATACACATTGGTCTGGTAGGAAAATACGATCTGCAGGATGCCTACAAATCCATCCGGGAAGCACTTTCGCAAGCCGGCACATACAATGACCGCAAAGTGGAAGTCGACTTCGTGAACAGCGAAAAGTTGACCGACGACAATGTTGCCGAAGCATTGAAAGGCATGGCAGGTATCTTAATCGGACCGGGATTCGGCGAGCGGGGCATCACCGGTAAATTCACAGCCATCAAATACGCACGTACGCACGACATACCCACTTTCGGAATCTGTTTAGGGATGCAATGCATCGCCATAGAATTTGCCCGCAATGTATTGGGATACGCCGATGCCAACTCACGAGAAATGGATGAAAAGACCCCTCACAACGTGATAGACATCATGGAAGAACAAAAATCCATTACCAATATGGGGGGCACCATGCGTCTGGGAGCTTACGAATGTGTTCTCAAAAAAGACAGTAAAGCCTACCAGGCATACGGACAAGAGCATATTCAGGAGCGCCACCGTCACAGATATGAATTCAATAACGCCTACAAAGCGCTTTACGAAGAAGCCGGAATGAAATGTACGGGTATCAATCCCGAATCCGACTTGGTAGAAATAGTGGAAATACCCGCCCTGAAATGGTATGTAGGCACCCAGTTCCACCCGGAATACAGCAGCACTGTATTGAACCCGCATCCGCTATTCGTTGATTTTGTGAAAGCGGCAATCGAAAATGTCGAAAGCGGTAGAAATTAAAATAATCTATCAGAAAATCATTAACTCGTAAATATTCTCATGGACAAAAACACCATCACAGGTCTTGTTTTAATCGCCATCTTACTAATCGGTTTCAACTTCCTGAGTCGTCCCAGTCAAGAACAATTGGAAGCACAAAAGCGCTACTACGATTCCATCGCGCTTGTTCAGCAACGGGAAGAAGCGTTGAAAGTCAAGGCGGAAGCAGCCTTAGCCAAGGAAGAGCATACGGTGCAGGCAGACTCCTCTTCACTATTCTTCCAAGCTTCGCAAGGTACGGATTCCACTATCGTCATTCAGAATAATCTTTCCACGCTTACACTCTCCACAAAGGGAGGAAGTATATCCTCTGTCATACTCAAGGCATATAAAGAACAGGACAAAACAACCCCGCTTACGCTTTTTGGCAAGGATGATGTCTCCATGAATTATCTCTTCTATAATAAGAAAGAGACTATTCAGACCAAGGATTATTATTTCACGCCCGTAAACCGCACTGACAGTAGCGTAACCATGCGTCTGCCGGTAAACGAGGAAAGCTACATAGACTTTAATTACAGCTTACAGCCCAACAGCTATCTGGTAAATTTCAGCATTACAGCAAAAGGGATGGAAGACAAGCTCGCCGCCGGCAATAAGTCCGTAGATATCGAATGGCAGCAACGTGCCCGCCAGATAGAGAAAGGTTATGTTTACGAAAACCGGCTCTCCGAACTTACCTACAAGTTAGCGGGCGGAGACACGGACTACCTCTCGGCGAGTAAAGACAGCGAACAGAAAGTAGACCAGTCATTGGATTGGATTGCTTTCAAGAATCAGTATTTCTCGTCTGTCTTTATTGCCGGAGAAAACTTCGAAAACGCGAAACTTGTATCCAAGATGGAGAAAGAAGGAAGCAATTATATAAAGAACTATTCGGCGGAAATGAGCACCTCATTCGATCCTGATGGAAAGAGTTCTACGCAACTGTTCTTCTACTTCGGACCTAACCATTACAAAACTCTTACCGCTCTGGATGATGACCGTACTGATAAATGGGAACTTAATCGACTCGTCTATTTAGGATGGCCCTTAATCCGTTGGATAAACAGATGGTTCACCATCAATATCTTCGATTGGCTTTCGGGCTGGGGATTAAGCATGGGTATGGTGCTTCTGCTCATGACGCTTATCGTCAAGGCAGTCGTATTTCCCGCCACATGGAAAACCTACATGTCGTCGGCTAAAATGCGTGTACTTCGTCCCAAAATAGAAGAAATCAATCAGAAATACCCCCGACAGGAAGATGCCATGAAGAAACAGCAGGAAGTGATGGGCTTGTACAGCCAGTATGGAGTAAGTCCCATGGGCGGTTGTTTACCGATGCTTGTACAGTTTCCCATACTCATCGCTCTGTTTATGTTCGTGCCCAGCGCCATCGAACTGCGTCAACAAAGTTTCTTGTGGGCAGACGACCTTTCCACCTACGACGACATCATCAACTTTCCGTTCCACATCCCTTTCCTTGGCAGCCACCTCAGCTTGTTCTGCCTGCTGATGACACTGGTCAACATTCTGAATTCCAAATTCATGATGCAGCAGCAGGATACCGGTGCACAACCACAAATGGCAGCCATGAAGTGGATGACATATCTCATGCCCATCATGATGCTGTTCATACTGAACAGTTATCCTTCCGGATTGAACTACTACTATTTCATCTCTACCCTTGTGAGCGTGGTGACTACCATCATTCTGCGTAAAACCACCAATGAAGAGCAGCTACTTGCCCAATTGGAGGCCAACAAGAAAGATCCGAAGAAGATGAAGAAGAGTGGCTTTGCCGCCCGTCTGGAAGCCATGCAGAAACAACAGGAACAGATGTTAAAAGAGAGGCAGAACAGAAAATAAACTCCGGTTTCCGGACAAACAAATATCGATATAACCACAACGCGGATGACACGGATCTTATAAAAGAAACAAAAACTGTGTCATCCGCGTTGTTTTGGTTATCCGTATCTCTCAACCTTTTATTTCGACTTTATCCCGGAAAACACTCAAGCCAACCATGCAATACAGTAACAAACAAATCCGCAAGATTGCCTATCCCATTCTGATCAGCCTGCTGATGGAACAACTGATAGGAATGACCGATACCGCTTTCTTGGGACGTGTAGGGGAAATAGAGCTGGGAGCGTCTGCTATCGCCGGCATCTTCTATCTGGTGATTTTCATGGTCGCATTCGGATTCAGCATAGGTGCGCAAATCTTGATAGCCCGGCGTAATGGCGAAGAGCAGTATCTTGAAATCGGCAAGCTTTTCTATCAGGGCATCTATTTTCAGACTTTCATGGCTGCTGTCATGTTTGTGTTGTCTTATTTCTTTTCTCCACTTATTCTGGAATATATTGTCAGTTCGGAGCATATTCGCCAAGCCGCAGTCAGTTATCTGAACTGGCGCGTTTTCGGGGCTTTTTTCTCTTTCAACGCTGTTATATTCCGCGCTTTCTTCTTAGGCACCACGCAGACAAAGACATTGACCCTGAACTCCGTCGTAATGGTGGCAAGCAATGTGATGTTCAACTACATTCTAATTTTCGGGAAATTCGGTATTCCTCCCATGGGTATCGCCGGAGCAGCCATCGGTTCATCGCTTGCCGAGATGGTGTCACTCATCTTCTTCATTCTATACACACGCCACCGGATAGACTGTCGCAAGTATGGCTTGAATGTCGTACATAGGTTCTGCTTCCCGGTATTGAAGCGGATACTGAACGTATCATCGTGGACCATGTTACAGAGTTTCCTCTCACTGTCCACATGGTTTCTGTTTTTCCTCTACGTGGAGCATTTGGGTGAGCGGGCACTAGCCATAACCAATATCGTGCGCAATGTTGCCGGCATCCTGTTCATGATACAGATGGCTTTTGCCTCTACTTGCGGCTCGCTAATCAGCAACCAGTTGGGAGCAGGCGAAGTTGATTCCATCCCCACTACCATCCGCCGACATATCCGCATCGCCTATCTCTTTGTGCTTCCCGTCGCCCTGCTTTTCAGCATATTCCCGCAGTTTATCCTCGGAATTTACACAGACATGAGCGAATTGCGGCAGGCTGCCATTCCCTCACTGTGGGTGATGTGTTTCATCAATCTGATTTCTATTCCCGCCAACATTTACTTTCAAGCGGTATCCGGTACGGGTAACACCCGCACGGCGATGGTTCTGGAGTCGGCGGCACTCATCATCTACGTACTCTACATCACCTACGTGATTCTTTATCTGCGCATGGATGTTGCATTTTGCTGGACCGCCGAGTTTGTGTATTCCTCGTTCATGCTGCTCTTCTCGAGTTACTATATCAGACGAGGCAAATGGCAGGAGAAACAAATCTGAAAAAGGATATGAAACATTTGCCATGAACACCCTAATATATAAATCATGAAACAAGTAAATCTATTGCTTATGTCAGCAGTCGTGACATTAACTTCCTGCGGAGGTTCCGGCACACAGGAGGCAGAGAATATCATCGGACGTTCGAACATCCGCATCGAAGGAGAGCGTTTAACTCCCGAAGCACTTTGGGCTATGGGAAGAATCGGCAATGTGACCGTATCCCCCGATGGGAAACAAGTAGCATATACCGTTGCATATTATAGCATACCTGAAAACAAAAGCAATCGGGAGGTTTTCGTGATGAATGCCGACGGAACGGACAACAGGCAAATCACCCACAGTGCATGGCAGGAGACCGAGGTGAACTGGATAAAAGAGGGAAAGAAGCTGGCATTCCTGTGTAACGAAAGCGGCAGCAACCAGTTGTGGGAGATGAACCCCGACGGCAGTGGACGCAAGCAACTGACACATTATGATAACGACATCGAAGGATTTTCTTTTTCTCCCGACGGGAAAAAACTTCTCTTCATTTCTCAGGTGAAAGTGAAACAAAGTACAGCCGAGAAACATCCCGACCTCCCGCTTGCAAGCGGCGTCATCGTAAACGACCTCATGTACAAACACTGGGACGAGTGGGTGACTACCGCGCCTCATCCTTTTATAGCCGACTTCGATGGAAACGGCATCAGCAACATCACAGACCTTATGGAAGGAGAACCTTACGAAAGTCCCATGAAGCCGTTCGGCGGCATCGAACAGTTGTGTTGGAGTCCCGCCAGCGATAAGGTAGCATACACCTGCCGTAAGAAGAACGGACTGGCCTATTCCGTTTCCACCAACTCAGATATTTATATCTACGACCTCTCTACCAAAGAAACGCAAAACATCACCGAAGCCAACAAAGGTTACGACACCAATCCGCAATATTCACCCGATGGCAAATACATCGCGTGGCAAAGCATGGAAAGAGACGGGTATGAGGCCGACCAGAACCGTCTTTTCATACAGAATCTGGAAACGGGAGAACAACGCTTCGTAAGCAGTGCTTTCGAATCCAACGTGGACGTATTCCAGTGGGATACCGACAGTCGGCACATCTATTTTACCGGGGTATGGCACGGCGAATCGCACATCTACCGGCTCGACTCTGCGTCCGAAACGGTCACACAGCTTACAAACGGCACATACGACTATGTGTCGCTCGCATTTGCCGGTGATAAGATAATCGCCAAAAGACACTCCATGTCGATGGGAGACGAAATATATGCCGTGGACAAAGAAGTTGCTGAAGGGACGTTCGCCACGGTTACCCAACTGACTCATGAGAACAAAAACATCTACGAACAAATAGAGTTGGGAAAGGTGGAGCCGCGCTGGATACAGACCACGGATAACAAACAGATGCTCACATGGGTAATCTACCCGCCCCGATTCGACCCGAACAAAAAATACCCCGCCCTACTCTATTGCCAGGGCGGTCCGCAAAGCCCAGTCAGCCAATTCTGGAGCTATCGGTGGAACTTCCAACTGATGGCAGCCAACGACTATATCATCGTAGCGCCCAACCGCCGCGGACTCCCGGGCTTCGGCATCGAATGGAACGAAGCCATCAGTGGCGACTATGGAGGTCAGTGCATGAAAGACTATCTTGCGGCAATAGATGAAATGAGCAAAGAGAACTATGTGGATGAGAACCGCCTGGGTTGTATCGGTGCCAGTTTCGGAGGTTTCTCGGTATACTGGTTAGCCGGGCATCACGAGAAACGTTTCAAGGCATTCATCGCCCACGATGGAATATTCAACATGGAGATGCAGTATTTGGAAACGGAAGAGAAGTGGTTCGCCAACTGGGATATGGGAGGAGCCTACTGGGAAAAGCAAAACGCCACAGCGCAACGCACATTCGCCAACTCACCGCACCGTTTCGTAGACAAATGGGACACACCGATACTTTGCATACATGGAGAAAAAGACTATCGCATCCTCGCCAACCAAGCCATGGCTGCTTTTGATGCGGCTGTAATGCGAGGTGTCCCTGCCGAGCTACTTATATACCCCGATGAAAACCACTGGGTATTGAAACCGCAAAACGGCATACTATGGCAACGCACTTTCTTCGAATGGCTGAAAAAGTGGCTGCAATAAACCGTTTCTAAAGCCACCTTGCATTTACACTGGAGGTAACGACATCTCATATACTCCGGATAGCTTATACGAGCTATCCGGAGACACTGATAAACAAGATATTACAACACACCTGTTTGGTAAGAATACCGCGCCTGTGCGGTAGCCCTGCCATACCTGCTCGGTTCCGCTACCGCACCCGTGCGATTCCCGCAGCGCACAAATATCATCCTTCCAAGATACATATACCCCGACAACGGCATACCGGTCATGAACCTTTCGTCACAGTTACTCTCCGCTCCTGAAAGCCTCTCATCACGCCCCATGGCGCCGGTATAAGAAAAAATATCGGCTACTCCTCCGGAGTTACATCTTCAACGGTAATCTCCTCTACCGGCGTATCGACCTCCTCCTTAAGCGTAGGTCTCTCCACCGGACGGCGACGCATAAAAACAAACCAGTTCAGCAACTCCGAGAAAGCATATACCATCGCAGTAACACCAATAATAATAAACGTGGTGGAACGTGCGTCCTTGGGATAGAACACAGCCGTAATCCCCGCCAGCAGAATCAGCACCGGAACTACATAAAATCCTGCGGGAACAGACATCCATCGACGAGCCGCCATAAGCGAGACAATTTGTTGGATTCCTCCCATCAGCAACACAAAGCCGAGTACGAAAGTAAGCAAATCGGCAAAGAACGAGGGTACAATCATCATCGACATCCCGAAGAGCAAGCTACCCAAAGCCTCTATGGGAAAGCGTCCCCGTTTGTTTTGCCCATGTGCAAAATATCCGACAATACCGATCAAAGATGGCAGCATAAACACAAGACCAATCGTTATCACCAGATAGTTGCTGGCCTCGTTGGGAAACTTCACAAAAATAAGCCCGACCACAAAGGCACAGATAACGCGCAATAAAGAATGACTTAATCCTTTCATAGTAATATGTTTTGTGCGAATATACTCATTAAATTGAGAATCGGCATCTTACGGAAAGGAAAATAAGCACCTGCATTCACAAAAACGTAATTATATTTTGTTTTTTCCGACAAAAAGATTATACTTGTGGAATAATGAATTTGTTTTTCATTTTCTTTTTCAGACAACCGAAACACACCGACGCCTTAAAGCTCCCGATACAGAAATCAGCCAACATACAACAAGATGAATACGATTATCAAGGTTTGCGGTATGACCGAAGCCGAAAATATCCGTCACGTAGAAGAGCTGAATGTCAACATGATTGGTTTTGTCTTCTATCCGAAATCACCCCGGTGCGTACACCAAATACCCGGTTATCTTCCCGTACGCGCCAAGCGGGTCGGTGTTTTTGTCAACGAGTCGAAAGAAGACGTGCTCGTATACACCGACCGTTTCGGATTGGACTACGTTCAGCTTCACGGAAGTGAATCGCCGGAATATTGCCACAGCCTGTCGGCCTCGGGAATATCGGTTATCAAGACCATCTTCATCACCCACTCCAGAGACATTGCCCCCACCGGAGATTACGAAGGAAGCTGCTCTTTGTTTCTGTTCGACACTCGTCCGCTACACGGAAACGGGTACGGGAAATCGGCTGAATGGGACATACTCGCATGTTATAAAGGCAACACTCCTTTTCTGTTGAGCGGAGATATAAGCCCTTACAGCAGCGGCGCCATAGGCGCTTTCCGTCACACATGTTTTGCAGGAATAAACATCAATAACCGGTTCGAAACCACTCCCGGTATAAAAGACGTGAAACGGATAAAACTTTTTCTGGAAGAATTAAAAAGAACGACCGCTGGCTGACGGCAATTCAAAAGAGAACGATAAGAGAGAAACTATTACCCTAAAATATTCGAAATAAAAAACAGCCATCAAACGAACAAACATAAGCGGAATCTTGTTTAAAGACAGCGAAAAAGAAAGATTCCCTCACGCCCCGAAACACCGGATATAAAAACAAAAAATAAAAGTAAAAAGAGCTTACCCGCATATCATTGATGAATAATTCTTAAATTCAGACTAAAATCGCACCTGTAATAAACGTATATTCCAAAAAAACAGCTACTTTCGCAAAATAATTCTTTAACAAGCTAAAAAGATAAAGACAATAAAAACAAATCAAAAAAAACATCCATTTACCAACAAAAACAATCATTCGAGAGAGACTTAACAAACAAAAAAGAAACAAGAACATTAGAAAGAATCAATTATGAGATCAATCAATTACTTAACACTCGCAACCATAGCGGGCTATCTGGCTCTGACAGGTTGTTCGAAAGATGTATACGACCCCACCATTGTTCCGATTACAAAACCTCAGGAAAACCCTATACAGATTGACGCTCCCCAAGGTTTCAGCTGGTCTACCTTACGCACACTGAGAGTAGATGCCGCAGTTAAAGACGAATTCAACGGAGCATACTCTTATCTTGTAGAAATATTCGTGACCAACCCGGCAATCTATCCGGACGCCACCCCCATCGCCGTAGGTGTGGCTAACAGCAAAGCAAACTACGTGACTGAAATCACCATACCCGTGACGACAGACCGCCTTTACATTCGCCAGACCGACCCCAAAGGTCGCAAGGAAACCTACGAATACAGTGACATTTCAAATGCCAAAAGCCTGAACGCCAAACTATATTACCAGGATGCAGCTCAAACAAAATCTACTGTAATGACCCGTGCTGCAGGTAGCACCACATTTGCCTTTGATGCAGCCACCGCATCGGGAGCAGTGGAACCCGCGGTTCCCAATTATTCGGAAACTGTGCCTGTTATCCCCGCTAATCTGACACCTAAAAGTCAATGGGGGACAATGTGGGCATCCAACGGACAGTCTTTCCACATTGCACCGGGAGAGACTTATAATCACGCCATCAGTATTGCCGCAGCTAACGGACGCATCAATATATATGTAGAAGGAACATGGGCTTTGGCAAATCCGGCAAGCATAGAAGGAGCCAATATCTACATAATGAACGGAGGTAAGCTTAAAGCTGCCGGTGCGCTTACTTTAGAAAACGGCACCAAGGTGATAGTGCTGAGTGGCGGTACTCTGGAATGCAAGGGAACCCTAACATCCGGAGCCGAAGGTCTGTCCATCGAGAACTACGGAACTATTACAGCATCGAAAATCAACCTGAACGGAAACAGACAAGAGATTTACAATAGCGAAAAAGGAGAAATCACAGTGGCCGGTTCTGCCGATTTCACCGGTAACAACGGACTTTTCTACAATCTTAATAAGTTCACGGCCAACACTTTCTCTTACACAAGTTCACATCAAGCAGTTGCTCGTTTGTTAAATACAAAAAAAGCAGTATTTGCCGTTAAGAAAGAAATCAAGCTCGGAGGTACGCATGTATTCAACTACGGTGCCATCAGCATGGACAAAAACAAAGAATACAAAAGCGGTATTCTGCTTACCAACGGCACAAGCCTGACCAAATTCATCAACCATCACGAGGCTACTTTCGAGGCTAACCATATACAAGGTGGTATCGGACTGTACAACGACGGTTTTATGGAAGTGTGGAAACTTGAAAACAGCGGTTCGAACGACGAACTGTACAATAGCTGTACTGTAATCGTCAAAACCAATTTCGATTTCCGGAAAGTGGAAATGAGCAAAGGTTCCATTTCTGCCGGAAGAAGCACTGAAGACAGCAACACTTGGCTCCCCATACCTACCGTCAGAGCCTTGAACAATGCTACGTTCATCATGCGCAACGGTTCTATGATAAAAGCCACAATATTCAATGGCGGTAATCCGAGCACATTCAAAGGAGAAGGAGGAGGAGATATCTCTATCTTAGCAGCAGAAACATTCAATTACGGAGGCGACACTTGGGTTTCCGGCGCCATCGTATGGGCTGTAAACAACCACGGAAATGTAAACGGTTGGAACAGACACATCGACAACAATGTACCTCAAACCGGCTTTGACGAGGCCAAATACACCATCGAAACCTGTGGTGGTTTCTATAACGGAGGAAACAGTGGCAACGATCAACCCAGCAATCCTACATTCCCCATTGATGTAGAAGATGCCGAAAGCTATACTTATCTTTTTGAAGACAACTGGCCTGCTTATGGCGATTTCGACTTGAATGACATCGTGCTTACGCTCAATAACAAAGGGACTTCTTCATATGCAAGCGGTTACTTGAAAAGCGCCAAATTGGACTTTAAATTGGAGGCTGTAGGCGCAAGCAAGATGCTGGGCATGGGCATCCGTTTCCTGAATCTGCCGGCCAACATCACCCCGAGCAAGTTCACCGTCAAAGGCGTTAATTCCTCTTTCGAAGCGGGTCAAGAAAAGCCGACATATATCTTGTTTGAAGACGCACACAAAGAATTCGGACTGACCGACAGACAATTCGTCAACACCTTGATGAGCGGAGGAAACACCCAGCAGGATGTTCCGAACTACTCTATCCGTTTCGAATTCCAGGAAAGCGACAAAGTGCCCGCATCAGCTTTCAACACGGCTAACTTAGACATTTTCATCATCAACAGAGCTACGACCCCGAGATTGAAACGTCTGGAGGTTCACCTGCCCGGATATGCTCCCAGCGAATTGGCCACGGTTCTTGAATTCGGTCAAGGAAACGACAACTCTTCCGTAGCGGAAAACCGTTACTACCTCAGCAAAGAAAATCTTGCATGGGCTGTGGTGGTACCTACTCAATTCGCATGGGCGCAAGAGTATAAGAAAGTTACAGAAGTGTATGCTAATTTCCAAAGCTGGGTTACTAGCGGAGGTCAGGAAAATAAAGATTGGTATAACACTTATAACGAGAACTTAGTTTTCAAGAAATAATACTATATATCAAATAAGAAAAGACTGTATCAAATGTTGAAAATTTCGAAATTTTTCATATCTTTGATACAGCCTTTTCTATTCTATCTTAATTTATTTTCAAAGACGTCATATCACAAACTCATGTGGTGGACCGATTTAAAACTATTCTAACAACAGAAACAATGAAAAAAATATTATTAGTAGATGATAAATCTTCCATCGGTAAGGTACTGTCCATGTACTTGGAAGACGACTACGAATTGACCTATCAGGAAAATCCCCTGAGGGCGATAGAATGGTTCAACAAGGGAAATTCTCCCGACCTCATCATATCGGACATCCGTATGCCGGAGATGGATGGTAAAGAGTTTTTGAAATACCTGAAAAGCAACGAACTCCTGAAACACATCCCGGTAATCATCCTTTCAAGTGAAGACAGTTCAAGCGAACGCATCCGCTTGCTCGAAGAAGGGGCTGAAGATTATATACTCAAACCCTTCAACCCGATGGAACTCAAAGTTCGCATCAAGAAGATTCTCTAAAAAGACACACAAAGACACACCATGTTACAATACATCTACATCGGAAGCGACAAAACTGTTATCTCCAACCTGAATAACATTATGGGAAGAGAGCCTGAGGTCGTGTCTTCTGTGAAACAGGTCTCTCGCATCATAGACTCACACAGATACGATAATGTCAATCTGCTCTATGAGCAAACCAATGATACAAAAGCAGACTATAACAACATCGCCTATCTGCACAAACGATACCCTACCGTTTACATTACGCTTGTAACCGCCGCATTAGAATCGGAACTGCGAGAGAAATACTTTCATGCCGGGGTGAACAACACGTTCCCCAAGAACCCCAGTCTGGAAAATCTCAAACAGATGAATGATTTTCTGGAGATGCGTAAAAAATACGGCGCGCAAAAAAACTCCCCTTCGACAAACAAGGAAGACATTGAAGTTTTCCACCTTCCTCTATGGAAACGTCTGTTCGACATCTGCTTCGCCGGTACAGCCATCTTATTGCTCTCTCCCGTACTGATTCTTACAGCCCTTGCTATCCGCATAGAAAGCAAAGGGCGAATCATTTATAAATCCAAGCGCGTGGGTGCCAATTATCGTGTATTTGACTTTCTGAAATTCCGCTCCATGTATGCCGATGCGGACAAACGTTTGAAAGAGTTGAATGCCCTCAACCAATACCAGGCGGAAGAAACTTCTCACGACAAGGATGAATACACCATCAATGAATTGGAAAACGAAGGGATGGAGTCCGACGGAAATCTCTTGATATCGGATGATTTCGTCATTTCTGAAGTAAGTTTTCTGAAACAAAGAAACCAGGAACAGGAAAACGCTTTCGTGAAATTAGAAAACGACCCGCGCATAACACGCGTAGGTAAAATAATTCGCAAATACAGCATCGACGAATTGCCCCAACTCTTCAATATACTGAAAGGTGACATGAGTGTGGTGGGAAACCGTCCGCTCCCCCTTTATGAAGCGGAATTGCTTACCAGCGATGTCTATATAGACCGTTTTATGGGACCGGCGGGACTCACCGGTTTGTGGCAGGTGGAAAAACGAGGAGGAGCCGGTAAAATGTCAGCCGAAGAACGAAAGAGTCTCGACATTAAATATGCCAAGGATTTTTCTTTCTGGTTGGATTTAAAAATCATATTCAGAACTTTTACAGCTTTCATTCAAAAAGAGAATGTATAACCCGTCTCATGTAAATTCTCCTGATCAACACTCGAACAACTTTAGAATTTAAAAACAATATGATGCAACGATTTAAAACAAACATATCCATTATCTACCTCGTGGCAAGCCTGTGTCTATTATCTCTCCCAACCGACACACAAGCACAGGTAATCCCCCCGAGGTATCAAGAAGGTACCATGACTTATGAAGAGCGCGTAAAAGCACTTGAATTATTAAAGCATGAAGATGAGCAATGGGCAATCCAAAACAAGATGTTAAACGTCAAGAGTTCGTTTTTGGAAATTGAGAAGCTGGAACTTCCCTCTCTCTCTGTTTTTTTGGATGCCGTTAAGGAAAATGCTACAGTAAAACGTGCACAGTCGCAAGTGGAACGATTGAGGAATGAATACCGGATAGAGAAACGTAATTGGTGGAATTATTTCAGACTAAACGGTAGCTATGGCTTCGGAAGATACAATGCTTTCAATGACAATAGCGACACATACATTGATTGGTACCAAACCACTACGGTAGGCACCCGACACACGTTCAATATAGGAGCAAGCGTAAGCGTTGGTTTGGGTGATTTGATTAACCGACCGTTAAAACTAAAAAACTACAGATACAGTATTGAGCAATTGCAGTATACTCAGGATGAAGTAATGGAAGAGCGCAAATTAAGAGTATTGGAAGCCTACAATGCCGTAACGGAACAGCTTGCCACCATAAAAGCTAAAGCAGAAACCGCTGCGCTGTATAACGCTCAGATGAAAATCTCCGAAAATGACTTTATACAAGGAAAAATAGATATCATCACACTTTCTCTGGAGCGTGCCCGTCGCACAGGCGCTGTAACCAATTACGAACAAAGTCGTGTCGCCCTGCACAACTCCATTGTATTGCTGGAAATGCTTACCAACGTAAAAATCATCAAAGACAAATAAACTCTATCATGGATATCATACAATTTATCTCCCAGTTTCTTTATCGTATCCGCTATTGGCTACTTTGGGGAACTTTTTTCGTTACCGGGTTAGTCATTTATTTCACTCAGTTTTTACCTTATAGCTATACGGTAAAAAGCAGTCTGTACGCCGGTATCACCAACTCCACATCCATCGACGGATCATCCATCAACTTCTCGGCAGTAAATAGTACTTTCGACAACTTAATTAACATTGCCAAGTCTCGCGGTACGCTGGAGAAGGTATCTGTTCGCTTGCTGGCAACCTCCCTTACCTACGGCGAAGAGTGGAGAGACAATCAATACATCTTGGCGAAACATTACAGACAGCTACTGCAAAATACGCCCAAAGAAGTTCAGGCATTGGTAGACCGCTCGGATTTGGAAAAAACCACCGATAACCTCACCGCATATCGTAAGGAAGACAAAAACAACTTCATATACGGAATGTTTAACCGCCCGGTGGCTTTCTACAGTGCGGAAGCTCTGGAGGGTATCACTGTAAAGCGTGCAGGAAACAGCGATATCCTTGAGATTACTTATACTTCGGCCGACCCCGGCCTAACCCAAAAGACAGTTTCCATTCTCATTGACGAATTGAAGAAAAGTTACGAGATTCTACGCTTTAAAGCGACACAGGACGTTATCGCATATTTCGAGCGACAGGTAAGAATCACGAAAGAAGCGTTAAATGCCGAAGAAGACGATCTGATGGAATATAATGTACGGGAACGTGTAATCAACTATCCGGAAGAAACAAAAGCTCTCGCGCACACTCGCTACGGAATGGAAGACCGTTTCGAAGAGGTGGAACGCATATACGAGGGAGCTATCGCTCTACGGAAAATGCTGGAAGACAAGATGGATATTCGTGCACAAATCATTCGGAACAACACCAATCTCTTGGAAGAGCTGAATAAAGTCAGTACCCTCAACCAGAGCATCATGGAGCATGAAATCTTTACCACAGAAAACTATCAGCAACAAAACAGTAAGGTCAGGAAAGAAAAAGAAGCTCTCAAAATAGCCGAAGAAAATATCAGCAACATTTCTGATAATCTGAATGAATTTAATTTCTCGAAAGAGGGAGTGGGTATTCAAGAAATGGTGATTGAATGGTTAAGAGCCTGTGTCAACGAGGCCAAAGCCAAGTCGGAGTTGGAAGTATTGAAAAGAAGAAAAGATGATATTTATGACCAATACAGCCACATGTCTCCTATCGGTACACAAGTAAACCGTAAACAACGCGCCATAGGCATTGCCGAAGATAACTATCGTACTCAACTCAAAGGTCTGGCAGACGCTAACCTGCGTTTGAAAAATATAGAGATGAGTACCAGCAACCTGCAATCGGTAGCTCCGCCTGATTTTCCGCTCACGGATAATGGAAGAAAACGCATGCTCTACATTCTTATCGCTTTTGTAGGGAGTATCTTCTTCATCATCACTTTCTTCCTGATTATCGAGGTGTTAGACCGTACGTTGCGTGATCCTCTGCGCAGCAATCGTTTGAGCGGATTGCCGGTCATTGCTGCATTCAACGGTATCAGTAACTTGAAGTATCGTGGATTTTTAAAAGCATGTAACCGTATTGCGGCCGCATACAGTTGTCGACAGTTGAATCAATTCAGGAAACCGAACCGTCCTACCGTCATCAACTTATTAAGTATGAATACGCGCGAAGGCAAAACGTTCCTTGCCAAGTATTTTATCAACTATTGGAAGACAGAAGATATCAAGGTACGTTTTGTACAGCATGGGGTAGACTACAGTATCAAAGATAAGAGATATGTACAAGCTGAACAATTATCCGATTTCTGGCAACCAAATCCGGATGAATCGACCCCTGATATTATCTTAGTCGAGTATCCTCCTTTTAAAGAAGCATCAGCTCCTCTGCCAGTGTTGGCGAAAGCGGACATCAATCTGTTGGTTGCCAATGCATGCCGTTTATGGAGCAACAGCGATAATGCAATACTATCCCCCATCAAAGAAGCGTTGGGAGATACTCCGCTTATGCTTTACCTGAACAATGCCGATCGTGAAGTAGTAGAATCCTTTACGGGAGAACTGCCTCCCAAAATGATGATACACTCTTTCTTCAGCCGTCTGGCCCAATTAGGATTGACTTCTCAGAAAGCCGCTGTTAAGTAATACATCACTCTGTACACGAAATGGCACACATAGAACAATATCCGGTAAACGAGCTCCCCCCTAAGGTCATAACATATCTGTTATTCGCCTTAGGGCTGGGAGGTATTACCTTTGCCATCATCTCACAGAAGCTTCTTATCGCTGCGGCAGTCATTGCTCTGCCTATTGTTATCCTAATACTTTTATATGGGAGTCGTACCCCGCGTTTCGGCTACTTCCTTTATGCCACCTATTCTTACTTTTTCACGGCCATTATGCGTTACAGCCGTCAGGAAGGTCTTAGTGTGGTTTTGGATATGTTGTTGGTGTACATGCTGATAACCATACTGTTTTCGGCTTCCCGGAGAGAGGGACGTTTTAAACTTTCCAATGCCATCAATGTATTGACAATCGGCTATATCCCATGGATGCTCTTCATTCTGTTTCAGTTGACTAATCCGGGCATACAGGAAGAAGGTGTAACACTCGCTATCCGAAGTTGGATATTAAGCACATTTGTTCTTTACATATTATCTTCCTTATTGGCAGACTCTCCAAAGGTACTTAAAAGAGGATTGATTCTCTTCGGTATATTTACTTTGATTGCTTTTCTGAAATTGTTGTACCAGAAGTTCCGTTGGTTTGATGCCGCCGAGACAGAATGGTTGATGAATAACAGTTGGTACACCCACCTCTTGAGCACAGGTATTCGTTATTTTTCGATATTCAGTGATGCCGGGAACTTCGGCGCCCATATGGGAATCATCACCATCGTCTATTCTATAATAGGTATCCATACCCGTTCGAGATGGCTATCTCTCTTCTATCTTTCCGTGGCTGTTATGGGAGTAATCGGTCTGTTCATGTCCGGAACGCGCGGTGCTATCATCATCCCCATTGGCGGGCTTGCTTTGTACTGTCTTCTTTGCAAAAGCCTGAAGATTATGATATCTTCCATACTTGTAACCTCCGCTCTATTTGCCTTTTTTTCTTTTACCGATATCGGCAATGATAATGCAATTATCCGCCGTATGCGGACAGCTTTCAGTCCATCGAATGACGCCTCTTTTAATGTTCGTGTAGAAAACAAGAAATTAATAGCCCAATATCTGCAAAATCATCCGTGGGGAGTAGGTCTGGAAAGAGGGGTACCGAGAATTATGCGTTCAGAAGAAGGGGAATTCATAAGACAAGACACAATTCCACCGGATTCATACTATGTCAAGATCTGGATGCAAAACGGATTGTTCGGTTTGATTCTTTATCTTACGATATATTCTATCGTCCTGCTACGATGTTGCTACATCGTTATGTTCCGCATCCGCAATCGGGAATTATCTCATACGCTTGCTGCATTGACCTGCGGTATTTTCGGTATTTGGATTAACGGTTACGTAGGTGAAGGCATGGGACAACCTCCTACTAATTTTGTAATTGTAGCCTGTCTGGCACTTGTTTTGAATGGTCCATATATTGATAAACAGATTAGTTCTACTAACATAAAAAAAAGTGATAACCATGTTAAATGACATTTTTTCCATACTAAATCCCGATTGGTGGATGGATGATAACAACAATGCACTGCAAATAGCAGATGCTGTTTTGTATCTTTTCCTGTCTATTCCGGTCATGTATCTTTTTATTTGCGCACTCTTTTCGCTGTCCAAGCACAAAATTCCTTACCCGGTGTCGGAAGAAAAGCATCGGTTTCTGGTACTCTTCAACGTATTTCGAAACGGGAAAGAAGTGATTCAATCCATTGAGCACTTCTTGGATACGCAGCAATATCCCAAAGACAAATACACCATTGCGGTCGCTGCCACCCAAGTGCCGAAAGAAGATCTTGATGTACTACTGCATATGCCGGTCAATATCATTGTACCCGACAAAGACCCGTGTAGCAAGGTATATGCCATCCAACAAGTTATGGAACGTTATTCTCCCGAATCGTTCGACATGGTTGTTATCTTTAACTCGGATAATCGCATCGTTCCCAATGCACTAGAACTCTTCAACAACGCTTATTACACCGGTTGCGATGCCATACAGGCGCATCGCATGACGGAAAACCTTACCACAAACATTGCCGTGTTGAACGCCACCAGCGAAGAAATAAACAATAACATCTTCCGTAAAGCACATACCCGCATGGGATTTTCTTCGGCACTGATAGGGTCTGCCATGGCATTCGATTTCAGCATGTTCCATGAGATGGCTCCCAATCTGAAAGGAGGTGACTTGAGCAAATCGATGGAAACCGCATTGCTGAAAGAAAATATATTCATTGAATATCTGGAAGAAGTAGTATGCTACAGCAAAAAGGAAGAAAGTTCTCATGGATACGAGCAGCAACGGATTAGTTGGCTGAATTCACAGTACATGAGTACTTTTTATGCGTTCAAACTTTTACCTCTTACCTTGCTGAAAGGTCAATGGGACTACTCGTTCAAACTTTTCCAATGGCTGCTTCCTTCGCGTCTGTTACTGATCATGCTCATCTTACTATGTACTGCCGGAATAACCATACTGAATTGGACACTCTCTCCCAAATGGTATGGATTGTTAGCGGTGCTTATTCTCAGTTTCATCATGGCGCTCCCTGAAGGAGAAATCAGCAAGAAATTCAAGAAAGCGATATGGGCATTCCCAATCATTGTCTTTACCTCTATATTCAGTCCGGTAAAACGCTTGTTGCGGTCGAGAAAGAATAAGATATAAAAATCAAAGAATAAATTTAAGAGTATGAGAATCGCGATAGAAGCACAACGAATCTTTCGTGCGAAAAAGCATGGAATGGACTTCGTGGCTTTAGAGACTATCCGGGAACTTCAAAAACGGGAAGACGACAATGAATATTTCGTAATCGTAGCTCCGGGTGAAGATCACTGTTTGGAAGAATCTCCCAATCTTTCCATCATTGAGTTGAAGAGTTCTTCTTATCCCATATGGGAACAGGTGTCATTGCCGTTGGTTCTGAGAAAGTTGAATGTAGACTTGCTGCATTGCACATCGAATACGGCTCCGCTTTGGTCGCCTGTTCCATTGGTACTCACACTCCACGACATCATCTATCTGGAACCGCGTACACATCGCAGTCCTTCACTCTATCAGGAGATGGGATGGTATTATCGTAAACTCATTGTTCCGCGTATACTGAAGAAATGCAAGAAAATCATTACCGTTTCCCAATTCGAATGCAACCGTATACAGCAGGCATTGCATATCCCCTCAAACCGGATAACAGCTATATATAACGGTTACAATACTCATTTTCAACTTTTGCCTGAAGTATCCATGCAGGTAATAAGGAAATACATCCCGCAAAAGGACTTTATATTCTTCTTGGGAAACACCGATCCTAAAAAGAATACCTTGCGCACGTTGAAAGCTTACAGTATCTACTTGCAGAAGTCTTCCGTAAAACGTCCGTTATTGATTGCCGACCTTAAAAAGGAATATATAGACTGTTTGTTAAAGCAAGAAGGTATCGAAGAAATAAAGTCTTATTTATATCATCCGGGATACATTACCAACACAGACTTGCCAGCGCTTTATAATGCCGCATTCGCATTCTTGTATCCTTCGCTACGCGAGAGCTTCGGGATACCCATACTCGAATCCATGGCATGCGGTACTCCCGTCATCACAGGAAATACCTCCGCTATGCCAGAAATAGCCGGAGTGCAAGCCATCACCGTCGATCCTCATCGACCGGAAGAGATTGCGAACGCCTTATTGCAGCTGGAAGAGGATAAAGACATGTACCAGGCACAAGTGGCATACGGATTGGAACGGGTAAAGTTCTTCTCATGGCAAAAAACGGCAAGAGAGCTGAGTCGTCTGTATCACTCACTGTCCTCCCTATAAACCGGGGAACAGTATAATATTACGCAGTCAACCAAACATACGTCATATGAAAGCACTATTCCTTGTATTCTATGGTTTTCAGGCTTATAACGGTATAAGTAAAAAAATAAACTACCAAATAGCAGCTTTGAAGCAAGGAGGAATCGACGTGCGCACATGTTACTATGAAGTAACCTCCGAAGGGCGAAGACAGTGGTTGATAAACGGGAGGATATTGGAAGACCTCGGTTCCGGAATAGGAGCCAAATTGAAGAAAAGAATCTCTTTCCGGTCTATTACACGATATGTGAAAGAAGAAAATATTCCGTTTGTGTATATCCGTTCTTATCACAATGCCAATCCGTTTACGATACATTTCGTTAAAGAGTTGAAGAAACAAGGTGTCAAAATCTTTCTGGAGATTCCCACATATCCTTACGACAAAGAATATGACTCGTTCTCCGATAAATTACAACTCTATACGGATAAATTATTCCGACATGCTCTCTGCCGGCATATAGATGCGATTATCACTTATTCGGATGATACGGAGATATTCGGATGCCGCACAATCAGACTTTCAAACGGAATTGACTTCAACAGCATTCCTTTACGCCGGGTATCAGGAAACATCCGACAGGAATTACACCTAATCGGGGTTGCCGAAATCCACTTCTGGCATGGGTTCGACCGCCTTATCGAAGGTTTGGGAAGGTACTATGCCGGAAAGCCTGACTACAAAGTATATTTCCATCTGGTAGGAAAACTGAGTGGCAAGAGGGAAGAAGAAGAAATCCTACCTCTGATACGAAAATACGGTTTAGAGGATATTGTACATTTATACGGCGCCAAACACGGCGAAGAATTGGATAAACTATTCGATAGGGCTGATTTCGCCATCGGTAGTTTAGGACGCCACCGAAGCGGTATCGACAGTATCAAGACATTAAAGAACAGAGAGTACGCCGCACGAGGATTCGCATTCGCATATTCGGAGACAGACGAAGACTTCGAGCAGATGCCTTACGTACTGAAAGTACCGGCAGACGAAACACCTGTCGATATTGCACGCTTAATCGACTTCTGCCAAAAGCAGACAATGGCACCCGATGCCATCAGAGCCTCCATTTCTCACCTGTCATGGGAAGAACAGATGAAGAAAGTGTATGAGGATAAAGCAATCCGAAGTATTTAAAACTTGAACCAATCATGACAAATAGCAGGATCATGCCTGACAACCGCCCCAAAGTAAGTGTCGTCATGCCCATATACAACACGGCTGCTTATCTGCGGGAAGCCTTAGACAGTATTTGCCAGCAAACGTTGAAAGAACTTGAAATCATCTTGCTCAACGATGGTTCTACCGACGGGAGCAGTGAGATAATCCGTGAATACGCGCAGACCGACAGCCGCATTCAATGGTACGAACAGCCCAATCAAGGATTGTCGGTGGCGCGAAATCAGGCAATGAAATATGCCACAGGGAAATATCTTTATCTGATGGATAGCGATGACCGTTTAGACACCGACGCCTTGCGACAATGCTACGAACGCTGCGAAGAGTCGGGGCTCGATTTCGTATGCTTCGATGCCGAACCCATGCAAGAGCTACCCAAAAACAGCCACATCCCCAACTACTGCCGGAAAAACAAGCTGGACACTTCTGTACGGAAAGGCATAGAACTATTGGACTATGAGTTAACACATTCCGTTTTCCGCCCTCCCGTATGGCTTTGTTTTGTGAATCTGGCTTTTCTGCGACGTGCTTTCCAACGGTTTCACCCGGGCATCATTCACGAAGATCACCCTTTCACCATAGCCATCCATCTGCAAGCCGAACGGACGAGTTACATACCCGAAGCTTTTTTCAAGCGCAGAATACGGACCGGTTCGATTATGGGCGGTCAGTTCGGTATGCGCAATATCGAAGGTTACACCACTGTTTTCAAGGAGATAAAGACACTCGGCGAGACGAATCCCGAATGGGAGCCCGTCATCGATAAGTATCTCTATCAAACGATCAATGCAGTGGTATGGGCGGGACATCGCATGACTTTCCTCGAGAAGATAGAAACAGCATGCCGCTTCAGACGCATGGGATTCTGGAAATACGCCACGTGGCGCAACCGGTGTGTATTCTGGATAAAAAGAAAATAAAAGACGATGAGCATGGTTTCTATAATCACAGTCAATTATAACGGTCTGCGCGACACGTGCGAGATGATCGAATCGTTCCGCGCACACGAAACTTTTCCATACGAGATTATAGTTGTGGACAACGGTTCCCGCCAACCCGAAGGGAAAGAAATAGGGAACCGCTATCCGGAAGTAAAAGTGATAGAAAACACCAACACCGGCTTTGCCGGAGGAAATAATGCCGGATTGCATGCCGCAAGCGGAGATTTCTTGTTTTTTCTGAACAACGACACGATTATCCGCGAACCGATACTGCAATCGCTCGTCGACCGTTTGAATCTCTCGCCCGGAAACGGTGGGGTATCTCCCATGCTGAAATACAGCCACACTCCGGACACCATACAATACGCCGGATTTACTCCCCTGTCTCCCATCACACTGCGCAACCATGCCGTGGGCTTCAACCGGAAAGACTCCCCTCTTTACCGGCAGGCAAGCGAAACCGCCGCCCTGCACGGAGGCGCCATGATGGTGAAAAGAGAAGTACTGGAGCGGGTGGGCAGTATGACGGAAGTTTATTTTCTTTTTTACGAGGAGTTCGACTGGTCTGCACGGATAATAAACGCAGGTTATAAGTTGTGGTATGAGCCTGCTGCGGTAGTTTATCACAAAGAGGCGATGAGTGCGCGCAAGGGTACACCGTTGCGGGAATTCTACCACACGCGCGGACGCCTGCTCTATGCCCGCAGAAACAGGCAAGGCATGCAACGGTTTCTCTCATGCTTGTATTTAAGCTGTGTGGTATTGCCCAAATACGCCGTGACACATCTTCTACACGGTGATTTTCGCTTAGCACTGGCTAATGTGAGAGGCACGTTTGCCGGCTTGTCAGCCAAGAAATCATAACGGCTGAATCCGTTTCCCGTAGCAAACTATTCAACTCATGGCAACAGACTCTCCCATATCCAAATTTCAAGATACATCCATCGCTCCCATGCACACCGTCGAGCACATTGTTAACCAAACTATGATCAGACTCTTCGGCTGCGGACGCTCCATCTCCGCACATATCGAGCGTAAGAAGAGCAAACTCGACTATCACCTGACCTCTTGTCCGTCGGAGGAGGATATAAAAAGGCTGGAAGAGAGCGTGAACGAGGTGATTTCGCGCCGGCTTCCGGTCAGCGCCATACTGCTTACACGCGAGGAGGCAGAAAAACGCTTCGATACCACCCGGCTACCCGAAAGTGCTGCGGAGACGGTGCGCGTGGTCAGGGTAGGCGATTACGACGAATGTCTATGCATCGGCACACACGTATCCAACACATCTGAAATAGGTGCGTTCAAGATTCTCACTCACGACTGGAACGAAGAGGAAAGACGTTGGCGCATACGCTTCAAATTGCTGCCTGTTTAAGGGAACAAGTCATGCAGCTCGCACACCAACTTTTGCTTGACTTCTTCCATCGGAATTTCACGGTTCAACTCCCGTTGCAGGGAAGTTACTCCCTTATCCACGAATCCGCACGGATTGATATAACTAAAATACCGTAAATCCGTACTGACGTTCAAGGCCAAACCATGCATGGTCACATAGTGGCTGCTGCGGACGCCGATGGCGCATATCTTACGCGCACGGAGTGTTTCTCCCTCAATCCACACTCCTGTAGCCTTCGGCAACCGCCCGGCTTCCACACCATAGGAAGCACAAGTGCGAATGACTGCCTCTTCAAGCAAATTTATATACTCTTTCAAGCCCAAAGAATAATCTGCAAGATTCAAGATGGGATAGCACACCAACTGGCCCGGACCGTGATAGGTGATGTCACCACCTCTGTCTATATGGAAAAAGGTGGCACCCAAGGCACGAAGCTGTTCTGATGCCAACAGCATATTCTGCGACTTCCCGCTACGACCCAAGGTGTAGACGTGAGGGTGTTCGCACAATATCAGCCGGTTGACGTACGGTTTTCCTGTCTGTTTTGCATGGACAAGTTCGTCGAAATAGGCGGTCTGCCGTTCCCAGGCTTCCGCATAGTTGATTTCTCCCCAATCAATAGTTTCCGGTCTCATGGCCATTCTGTTTTATCTTTTTACGAATCATCAATCATATTGTCAGTCCCGCCAATCCATATCGTTCCAGATATCCGTATGGTAAAAGTAGCGCACCCGCACGGTTCCCGTAACAAACCTGTACGGTGGAGACAGCACACCCGTGTGGTTCTCTCACGATGCCTGTATCCCAGAAATCCTCCTACAAAGCATAGCATGCATACCCGCCTCAACGCAGTTCATCCGGACTTATGCCGAGAGCATGCATCATGGAGTAGCCCAACGATTCCCACTTACAAGGGAGCTCACCTCCGGGGCGTTCCATTCCGAATAGAACCACCTCCGTTTTTTCTTCTCGCGGCTCTCGTTTCGCTTTCTCCTCCAAATCCGCATTCAGTACGGAAAGACACTGTTCGCCATATTCCCTCATGGAAGGAAACAGAAGCAAGCGCTTCACTGAAGCGCTGTTCAACGCAATTGTGAGTAAATCGAGGTAAAGATGCTCGCGCGACACAAGTTTCTCCGATGATACGGAGGTAAAGACAAGCTCACCCACAGAAGTGGATATGGCAACACCGTTCAGTTCCTCGCGCAAACGGGAAGGATTGGTATATGCCAACTCGCCGCATCGCTCATCATAGACAAACAACACATCGGTACGACGCGCTCCGGGACGTATACCCGCATCCAGCAGTAAACAGGAAACCCATTCCTCTATATACACATCGCGCAACCCGCGCGACAGACGGGATTCCGAAAAGTGTTTCATCCCTCGCAGCACCTCGTTGAACGAAGCGGCGTCTATCAGCAGCACTTGTGCTGCAAGTTCAATATTTTCCGTCATAAGTTGTTCTTTTATCGGATAAGGCTAAATCGGGAAGAGAGTCCCTCCGGATATGCCCCATTACAAGGGATAAAGATACAATAAACCAACAAACGTTGCGCTGCAACCACAGGCTTTTTAGCATCATAGCACCTTAGGCAAACAACTATCGGATGGTCTTCAAAAACCGGGCGACAGAAAACAAGACATTTTGTCACCACGCCTCTCTTTTATTCTGCAAAATTGACATAGAAAGAGCGTTGGCAAATGGTTTGAGGCCTTTTAGGTGTTACTAATGAATAGAATAAAAGAAAGGAGACATACATATGAATTTCAGTAATTTTACCATCAAATCGCAAGAGGCGGTGCAGGAGGCGCTCAACCTTGCCCAAGCAAAAGGGCAACAGGTTATCGAACCGGTACACATCGCACAGGGAGTGATGAAAGTGGGCGAGAACGTGACCAACTTCATCTTCCAGAAACTGGGTGTCAACAAGCAACAAGTGGCTTTGGTGCTTGACAAGCAGACGGATTCTCTTCCCAAAGTTTCGGGTGGAGAGCCTTATTTGAGCCGCGAAACCAACGAGGTATTCCGCAAAGCCAATCAGTATGCCAAAGAGATGAGCGATGAGTTCGTATCGTTGGAACATCTGATACTGGCGCTTCTGGCGGTGAACAGTGTTGTATCTACCATTCTGAAAGATGCCGGGATGACCGAACACGAGCTGAAAGAAGCTATCACCGAACTGCGTAAGGGCGAGCGGGTCACTTCCCAGTCGAGCGAAGACACCTATCAGTCGCTCGCCAAATATGCCATCAACCTGAACGAAGCCGCCCGCAACGGGAAACTCGACCCGGTAATCGGACGGGACGAGGAAATCAGAAGGGTACTGCAGATTCTCAGCCGGAGAACAAAGAACAATCCCATACTCGTGGGCGAACCGGGAACGGGAAAAACAGCCATTGTCGAAGGATTGGCTCACCGGATACTGAGGGGGGATGTACCCGAGAATCTGAAAAACAAGCAAGTTTACTCACTGGATATGGGTGCGCTCATAGCCGGAGCCAAATACAAAGGAGAGTTTGAAGAACGTCTGAAAGCGGTTATCAACGAAGTCAAGAAGTCGGAAGGCGAAATCATCCTGTTTATCGACGAAATACACACGCTTGTAGGAGCCGGAAAAGGCGAAGGGGCAATGGATGCCGCCAACATTCTGAAACCGGCACTGGCACGGGGAGAGCTGAGGAGCATCGGGGCAACTACGCTGGATGAATACCAGAAGTACTTCGAAAAAGACAAGGCTCTGGAACGCCGTTTCCAACTTGTCATGGTGAACGAACCCGATACGCTGAGCACCATATCCATCCTTCGCGGACTGAAAGAACGTTATGAGAATCACCACCACGTACGGATTAAAGACGATGCCATCATCGCAGCCGTGGAACTGAGCGACCGATACATCAGCGATCGTTTCTTACCGGACAAAGCCATCGACCTAATGGATGAAGCCGCCGCCAAACTCCGCATGGAAGTAGATTCCGTCCCGGAAGAACTCGACGAAATTTCCCGGAAAATAAAACAACTGGAAATCGAACGGGAGGCAATCAAACGAGAAGACGATCAAAGCAAACTGGCTCATATAGGGAAGGAATTGGCGGAACTGAGGGAACAGGAGAAATCGTACAAAGCGAAATGGGAAAGCGAAAAAACGTTGATAAACCGTATTCAGCAACGTAAGGTTGAAATCGAAAACCTGAAATTCGAGGCCGACAAAGCCGAACGCGAAGGCGATTACGGCAAGGTGGCGGAAATACGATACGGCAAATTGCAGGCACTGAACAAGGAAATAGATGAGACACAGCAACAACTGCACCGGTTACAAGGCGACCAAGCCATGATAAAGGAAGAAGTAGACGCCGAGGATATTGCCGATATCGTTTCCCGCTGGACGGGTATCCCCGTGAGCAAGATGCTGCAAAGCGAAAAGGAAAAACTGCTGCACCTCGAAGAAGAACTGCACCGTCGCGTCATCGGACAGGACGAAGCCATCCAGGCTGTTGCGGATGCAGTGCGCCGCAGTAGAGCCGGATTGCAAGATCCAAGACGACCCATCGGTTCATTCATCTTTTTGGGTACTACCGGTGTGGGTAAGACAGAACTTGCCAAAGCACTGGCCGAATTTCTCTTCGATGATGAATCCATGATGACTCGCATCGACATGAGCGAGTATCAGGAGAAGCACAGTGTGTCACGTCTCGTAGGAGCACCTCCGGGATATGTGGGCTACGATGAGGGAGGACAACTGACCGAAGCTATCCGGCGAAAGCCTTATTCCGTGGTGCTTTTCGATGAAATAGAGAAGGCGCATCCTGACGTATTCAATATCCTGCTGCAAGTGCTGGACGACGGACGATTGACCGACAACAAGGGACGCGTAGTGAACTTCAAGAACACGATTATCATAATGACTTCCAACATGGGAAGCAGTTACATCCAAAGCCAGATGGAACAACTGAACCAAACAAACATGGAAGAAATTATCAATCGCACCAAACAGGAAGTCATGGGTATGCTGAAGAAAACCATTCGTCCGGAATTTCTGAACAGAATTGACGAGGTTATTATGTTCCTGCCATTGAACGAAGCTGAAATCAGACAGATTGTAACTCTGCAGGTAAGCAACGTGCAAAAGATGCTCGCGCATAATGGAGTTCACATCAAACTCACAGATGCGGCAATAGAGTTCTTAACCCAAGTGGGTTACGACCCCGAATTCGGTGCACGCCCTGTGAAGAGAGCCATACAGCACTATCTCCTGAACGATTTATCGAAGAAGTTATTGGCACAGGAAATCAATCGAAATCAAACAATCACCGTAGATGCGAAAGAAGGAGGATTAGTATTTAATACGTAAAACAACCAGCACAGAGATTCCGAAACGGATGTATATTACAATATGCATCAAATAGGAATTCACCTTATATCATAGGTGGCAGAAAGGGGTTGTCCGGAAAACCGGATAACCCCTTAGTGTCGTTCGGGGGTTCAAACATGAAAGAACTGAAACCGTTTTAGCCCCGGATAGAAAAACTGTAACTTCAAGTGTACCGATGAATGATCTTGTCATATACATGCAAAGTGTAAATTAACAGCGAAGGGGCTGTCCGGCTTGGACAACCCCTTCGCTGTTATATCAATCCCAATAATCAAAATCAGACATAACGGAAAGATACACCGGTATTTACTCATCCGCATCCGGTTCCTTTGGGATTTATCTATGAATTCTGAATCGTTTATTCTTCCTGAGCGCTCTCCTCTTCTGTTTCAAAATCAGTTATATTGCAAGATACCAACAGATTATACCAGGTTATCAACTTCTTTATGTCTGCCGGATACACACGATCCCGGTCAAATGCCGGCAACACCTCCGCCAGATATGTCCGGAGCTCCTCATTTGTGGCTGTCTTCGCATTCAACGCTACGGGAAGTCCACCCTCTTTTTCTCTCATTGCCTTAAAAACGTCTCTCAAAGGAACATCATCCGTGTCCGTGTACATAGCTATATCGCCCAATGAGAT
Organism: Bacteroides sp.; assembly: GCA_041855205.1. Lineage (GTDB taxonomy): Bacteria > Bacteroidota > Bacteroidia > Bacteroidales > Bacteroidaceae > Bacteroides. Next base: position 34,191 of record JBHADT010000152.1, on the reverse strand, counting down.
TATCTTCTCGTTGCCATATGCGGGAAAGCGTTTTTTATCTGTCAAAGATTCCACAATCAACATGTTTTTTCCTTGCGAAATCAGTTTATACAAACCCGGCTTACCGGCGATAGACAAAATAGTCTTCAACATAGTATCTTTCGTTTTTCGTTACTAATAGCTTTATTTTTTCGAGGGACAAAGGTAAGGAATATTTTTAGATAGCGCAGTTATTACCCCCAAAACCTGTGGAATGAGAGAAGAGTGTTCATCATTCAGAATTACATAATCGGCCAAAGAACGTTTCTCTTCATCGCTCATCTGATTAGCCATACGCCGCTCCACTGCTTCCCGTCCCGAAGAGTCACGCTTCATGGCACGTTGTATCCGGACTTCCCTTGGAGCATAAACCATCAATACGACATCTACCTCTTCCGCAAAACCCGCCTCTATCAGTATGGCAGACTCTATACCGAGTATAGGATACCCCGCATGCTTCTCCACCCATATACGGAAATCTTGCTTTACACGCGGATGAACAAGAGCATTCACCGCAAGCAGATGACTCTTATCCGTAAATATATATGATGCTAGCAACTCTCTGTTCAAACTATTACCCTCATAAACTTTCTCCCCCACTAACGAAATCAGTCCTTCACGGATAACAATATCGGAATTCATCAAACGTTTAGCCTCGGTATCGGAAATATATATGGGTATGCCTATCGTCTCCATAAGTCTGGAAACAACGCTTTTACCGCTGCCTATTCCACCGGTTATGCCTATTTTAATAGTCATAAGAAGAAATTTGTTCTATCAGGAAGTCTACATATTCAGGGTTGATGCGTATGTGAGCAACGTCTTTCGGTAATCTGTTCAATCGCACCTGATATTTCTCCGAACCGGTTTTCAACAAGTCTTCATACGACACATTGCATTGAAAGTCTTCCGCTTCCACCTGACGGAAACGGCTTAATCCGACCTGAAACGTCACACTCACTTTAGAAGGAAAAGCTCGCAAAGTTTTGTCCACCGGAAAATTTACTCCTTTAATGGGAACTTCCACTGTTTTTTCAGTATAGATATCCACCGGAAAAACAGTCTCTACTGATGAAGGAATGAATTTGATACCCTTCGGTGCATACAAGGGTACGCGCAGCTTAAGCGTGTCCGTTATATCATCCAGCCTAAGTGGTTCCGTAAATGCGGCAGTTATCGTATCTAACAATCGCTTGGGTGCATACACCAATACTGAATCGGGTTTACAAATAGTATCTGTCACATAATATTGCTTACCTGCATCCACCCTACCCTGCACTCTTACAGGTACTCGCTTGGAACTTCCTGTAGAATAGATATATTCCAATGTATCCGGAGAAATGGAAATAAGTTTTGTTGAAGCATTGAGTTGGGGCAGCATTTTTTTTCGAACTGCGAAGAAGGTATGCGAACGTAATGAGCGGCAGTCTTATAATCGGAAAAGTTTAACACAATAGGATAAAAACTTTTACTCAACATATAATTAAGCAACACTGTTCCCTTGTCCTTCACCCGGATACGAAGTTCAGATGAGGGTTCCGAAGTAATCACGACGTTATCAGGAACCTCTTTCAAGCGAACCGGTAATGAGAACTCCGTTTCATAATCACCGTTCAATGTCTGAAGCAACCAGAATCCCGCTGCTATAACGAAAAAAAATAAAAAAATAAAGAACTCCCTACTCTTTTCACTGAGTAGAAAGTTCTTTACTTTTTTTATAATCTGTAAATATATATGCTCTATATGCCTACGTTCAAACATAGGTTCATTCATTCGGGTTATTTGGCAGGCTGCGTATTCGCATCAGAAGCCGCGGCGAATATTGAGTTCTTATCTATTCTAACTTTTACGTTAGAGGCTATTTCAACCAAAACATCCGTATCGTTCACTTCTTTAATAACTCCATGAATACCTCCGGCTGTAATTACTTTCTGATTTACCTGAAGTAATTTGCGAAAGTTTGCTATTTCTTTCTGCTTTTTGTTCTGCGGACGAATCATGAAGAAATACATAATAGCGAACATAGCTACCATAAGTATCAGCATCATACTGCCGTCGGGACCTGCAGCAGGAGCCTGCAAAAACACAGTTAATAAATTCATATTCTTTTCTATTTTAAGGATTTATATTAACAAATATATTAGCTTTTCGCCAACTTCCCTTCTTTTTTCAATTGATTAACAATTCCGTCCAGCGTACCATTGACAAAGCCACCGCTCTTAAACGTACTGTAAACTTTCGCTATATCGACATATTCATTCAACGAAACGCTTACGGGGATATTCGGAAAGCTGAGTATTTCAGCCAAAGCACATTGCATGATAATCACATCCATCAAAGCGACGCGTTCCAAATCCCAGTTCCGCGTGTTCTCACTGATCAAATGGCGATAATAGTCGCAATTCAATATTGTCCGACGAAACAGCCGACGGGCAAATTCCTGATCTTCCTCATCTTTGAATTCAGGTAGAAGTTCTTGATTAGCTCCATTTTTTTCATCAAAACGCTTAATCGTTTTCAAAACAAATGTGTCCACGATCTCTTTATCATCATTCCAATAAAGGCTTTGTTCTTCCAACAAGGCGTCCAATGCTTCGTTATTGAAAATGAAGTTCTTGTATACTTTACGCCAAAATTCACGATCCGCCTCATATGAGGTATCGGCAGATGCCATATACTCCTTGTAGATATCGGACACGACAATCTTTTCGTACAAACTCTTTACAAAGTCTTCATCATTATCCCAAGAACGCTTCTGATTGGCTATAAACTCCATAAGTTGCTTGTTTACTTCCAGCTGGGATATAAATTTATTTTCTATAAATCTTAAATTGGGATTTAATTCTTCTACAGTAGGAGCCAATTTGTTTTTTGCTGCATCAATACGCTTTTGTGCATAATTCGTCAAAGCAATCATCAATAGTAACAAATAGTTATAGAGATCGTATGCCTTGGAAAGACTAAAAAACAACTCTTTCTCCGCCGAGTCAAGGTTTTTGCTTCCGTTCTGATAAAAGGCGTACACTATCTGTACAATTTTAAGACGAATAAGAACTCTGTTAATCATAATCTATATCTAAATCAATAATGTCATGAGTGAGGTGCAAAAGTAGCTATTTTAAATGAGTATATGCAAATGAATGTGTGTTTTTTTAGTCCATCCATTCATTAATCTGCCTTTTCTTTTGAAGGAACAAAAAAAATCTTCATTTTTGGAGTCAATTATTTATCTATAAACCACATTTTTACAGTATGGATGATTTCAAATATAAAAGCGGAGCTGAAAAAAGTGAGAAAGAGAAAGATATTATATTTTCCAAATCAATCAAAGCGGGAAAACGCATCTATTATCTGGATGTAAAGAAAAATAAGAAAGAAGATATGTTTCTCACCATTACTGAAAGCAAGAAAATTATTTCCGGCGAAGGAGAAGACGCTCAGTTCAGTTTTGAAAAACATAAAATCTTCCTCTATAAAGAAGACTTCGAGAAGTTCATGGCAGGCATGCAAGAGACAATGAAGTTTATAGATTCCCAAGAGGAAACCCCGAATACACATGAAAGTTCTTCCGCAAATGGATTGTACGAAATCTCGACAAACAATGCGGAAAAAAGGGAGGAAATCAGCATCGACATAGATTTTTAACGGATAAGTACTTGATATATTAAAAGAAAGCAGTAATTTTGCGCAGCTTTTTTACAGCATAATGTGATTCGTTCGCATCGTGTGATGGTGAATTAAGCGAGAAATAACTTAATTTAGAGTAACACAAAAGTTCAAGAAAATGAGATCAATTGAAATTAAAGGTTCAGTAAGGAAGATTGCCGAGCGTTCTTCCGAACAAGCAAGAGAGCTGAAAGCCATTCGTAAGAACAACGGCGTTCCCTGTGTATTATACGGTGCTAATGAAAACGTACATTTCACTGTATCGGTAGACGGTCTGCGCAATCTGGTTTACAGTCCTCATATTTATTGGGTCAACCTGAACATTGATGGAAAAGAAATCAAAGCCATCATGAAAGATATCCAATTCCATCCCGTAAAAGATACCATTCTGCACGTCGACTTCTATCAGATTAAAGAAGACAAGCCTATCGTAATGGAAGTTCCCGTCCAACTGGAAGGTTTGGCAGAAGGTGTTAAGGCCGGTGGTAAGCTTTCGTTGCAAACACGTAAGCTGAAAGTTAAGGCTTTGTACAACCTGATTCCGGAGAAACTTATTGTAAACGTCGCTCACTTGGGGCTTGGTAAAACCGTAAAGGTAGCCGAACTTAAATACGAAGGTCTTGAACTGTTGAATGCAAAAGAGACCGTGGTTTGCGCTGTTAAGCTCACGCGTGCCGCAAGAGGTGCTGCTGCAAACTCTGCTAAGAACTAAGAAATCGTATTAAGAAGAGATATACGTTTTTACTATCAATGCGGATTAACACAAAGGACGCAGATTTAATCATCCGCGATTGTGTTAATCCGCTTTCTTTTTAATTCTATTCAACCCAAGCAAAGTTCTTAACCAGACAGTATAGAGCTGTTTATCTCTTTATCCGGTATTATAAAATTTTTCTTGGGGAAATCTTCAGAAAAAGCACGACCGGATTATATTTATCCAGACTTTTCATTCTCTTCATTCTCTTTTTTCCTCGAACATCCGGAATAACAAGTCGGATTATCTGAAGATTTTTAAGTAACATTCATCCCGGAAAGAAACAATATATTTATTTATGAAATATCTAATAGTCGGATTGGGAAACATCGGTTCCGAATATCATGAGACACGCCACAACATAGGCTTCATGGTTGTAGATGCTTTTGCACGGGAGCATAATGTATCTTTCTCAGACAAACGCTACGGTTTCACTGCCAATATCTCAATAAAAGGAAGGCAGTTATTTCTTTTAAAGCCATCTACCTACATGAACCTAAGCGGGAACGCCGTGCGATATTGGATGCAAAAAGAGAATATACCGATAGAGAATGTTCTTATCATTGTGGATGACATAGCGCTCCCTTTCGGAGTATTACGCCTTAAAAGCAAGGGGAGCGATGCGGGTCATAACGGGCTTAAGCACATTGCTTCCACTCTCAATACGGAAAATTATGCACGTCTACGTTTCGGAATCGGTAACGATTTTCCCCGAGGCGGACAGATTGATTACGTGTTGGGACACTTCAGCGATGCGGAACAAGAAAACATGGGCGAACGGTTAAAGACAGCCGGAGAAATAATCAAGAGTTTCTGCCTGGCAGGCATCAACATCACCATGAATCAGTTTAACAAGAAAGGATGACTCATCCTCTTTCGATAGGATTAGATGGAGGGTATGAGTTTAAAAACCGCATACTGCGAGAGGAAGATTCAAAAAGATATTAACACGATTATTCAAAATGAACGAAGCGAGAATAGATAAATGGATGTGGGCCGCCCGCATATTCAAGACACGGACCATCGCTTCCGAGGCTTGCAAAAAGGGGCGAATTTCGTTGAACGGAGCTTTAGCTAAAGCCGCCCGAACAGTGAAACCCGGTGACATCATACAGGTCAAGAAACCGCCTATTACATATTCATTCAAAGTATTGCAAGCCATCGAAAAGCGTGTGGGGGCTAAGCTTGTGTCCGAAATCATGGAGAATGTAACCTCTCCGGAGCAATACGAACTATTGGAGATGAGCCGTGTAAGCGGCTTTATCAATCGTGCCAAAGGGACAGGACGCCCCACCAAGAAAGATCGTCGCTCTCTGGAGGAGTTTACCACCCCCGAGTTTATTGATGACTTTGATTTCGATTTCGATTTTGAGCAGGAAGATATTTCCTCATAACGTTTTCAATAAAACAAGATTATGGACAATAAAATCATAAAATGGGGATTCATCGGATGCGGCGATGTCACCAAACACAAAAGTGGTCCCGCATTTCAGAAAGTAAAGAACTCTGCTGTCGTAGCGGTCATGAGTCGCGACATAGACAAAGCAAAATCATATGCCCAGGAACGCGGCATTCCCAAGTGGTATGATGATGCTCAAGCGTTGATTGACGATGCGGAAGTAAACGCCGTGTACGTAGCAACTCCCCCATCCTCGCACGCCACATATGCCATCATGGCAATGAAAGCGGGCAAACCTGTCTATATAGAGAAACCGATGGGAGTTACCTACGAAGAGTGTTGCCGCATTAATCGTGTTTCAAAGGAGACCGGCATTCCATGTTTTGTTGCTTATTACCGCAGGTATATGCCATACTTCCAGAAAGTGAAAGAGTTGATAAACGATGGGGTGATAGGAAATATCATCAATATACAGATACGGTTCGCGCAGCCTCCCCGCGAATTGGACTATAACAAGGAGAATCTTCCCTGGCGCGTTCAGCCTGATATTGCCGGCGGAGGATATTTCTATGATCTTGCACCTCATCAAATCGACCTGTTACAGGATATATTCGGATGTATACTCGAAGCAAGCGGATACAAGAGCAATCGCGGAGGTCTGTATTCCGCAGAAGATACGTTAAGCGCATGCTTCCAGTTCGACAACGGTTTAGTAGGCAGTGGTTCATGGTGCTTTGTCGCACATGAGTCTGCCGCAGAAGATCGCATCGAAGTAATCGGAGACAAAGGAATGATTTGTTTCTCCATGTTTACATACGAACCGATAGCCCTGCACACGAAAAAAGGGAAAGAGGAGATACACATTCCCAATCCGGAACACGTACAGCAACCACTCATTCAGTCGGTGGTAGACCATCTGTGCGGCAAATCCGTCTGTTCATGCGATGGCGAAAGCGCTACGCTCACCAATTGGGTCATGGATAAAATATTAGGTAAAATATAACTTGCACGGTTCCCGTATCGCACCCGTCTCCTACCCGCACCACACAGGTGTCGTTCACGTACCGCACGGGTATCGTTCTACTCCAACTCCCATACTTCATTCCGCGGGTATTCAGCCGCATTTCTTCTACCTTCACGACAGAGGCGGCTACCACCTGCCGGCGAATAACCGGAGAGGAACGGTACAGTAAGTTTTTAGGAAGAAAGAAACCTTTTTCGTACCTTTGCGATTCAATTCGATAGGAAATGAAGAAAGACAGTCAAATAATATTTGATAGAAATGTGGTGGAGTTCGTGACCGTAGCCGCCGAGTTCTGCAATTTTCTGGAACAGGCAGAAACCATGAAACGCCGGACGTTTGTAGACACCTCGCTGAAGTTGCTGCCCCTGCTCTATCTGAAAGCGGTGATGCTACCCGAATGTGAGGTAATGGGTGAAGAATTGCCCGAAAACTACGTAACTGAAGAGACCTATGAGATACTCCGCATCAATCTGGCAAATATCCTCGCCGAGAAAGACGACTACCTTGATGTATTCGTGCAGGAGATGACCTACAGCGACCAACCCATCAAAAAAAACATTTCCGAAGACTTGGCAGACATCTATCAGGTCATCAAAGATTTCATATTCGTTTTTCGTCTGGGACTGAATGAAACCATGCACGATTCCCTTGCCATCTGCCAAGAGCAGTTCAAAGAGTATTGGGGGCAACGATTGGTGAATACGCTCCGCGCTTTGCACGATGTAAGGTATGCCGCCTCCGATGAAAACACAGAATCAGATGAAGAAACGGCGGGCGAGGTCGATGAATTCTGTCCGGACTTCGGTGCAGAGGAAGAAGACTGTCAGGATGAGCACTGCGAATGCGGAGACGATGAATGCGATTGTCACCATCACAGACATCATTCCCACTAACAACACCGTCTGCCATGTCCATACCCACAAGCATCGATAAAGAGACATTAAAGACAATGCCCAAAGCCGTATACCCCGGCGAGATTCATGTCGTAGACACTCCGCAGGATGTGGAAAGAGCTGTTGAATATCTGAAAAAATGCCGTCTCGTGGGTATCGACAGCGAAACGCGTCCCTCCTTCACCAAAGGGCATACGCACAAAGTGGCTCTCCTGCAGATAGCCTCGAAGGAACATTGTTTTCTTTTCCGTCTGAATCTGACCGGACTTACCTTACCGCTCATATCACTGCTCGAAAACCCTGTCGTAACCAAAGTAGGGCTTTCCCTGCGGGACGATTTCATGATGCTGCACAAACGCGCACCGTTCCGTGAACGCGCCTGTATCGAGTTGCAAAACTATGTAGACGAATTCGGCATTCAGGACAAAAGTCTGCAAAAAATATACGGTATTCTTTTCGGAGAGAAGATTTCCAAATCTCAACGTCTGTCCAACTGGGAAGCGGAAACACTCACCGAACCGCAAAAACAGTATGCCGCCACCGATGCGTGGGCATGCCTCAACATCTACCTCCGTCTGCAAGAGCTCAAAAAGACGGATCAAGCCGAACTCATTCACAACCCAACAGCCAAATCTCAACAACATGTATAAAGCATATCTCAAACCCGGCAAAGAAGAATCCCTCAAACGTTTCCACCCGTGGGTCTTCTCGGGAGCCATCGCGCGCATCGAAGGCGAACCGGAAGAAGGCGAAGTGGTGGAAGTCTATACCTCAAGCAAAGAATTTATCGCCAAAGGACATTTCCAGATAGGGAGCATTGCCGTGCGCATACTCTCTTTCAGGCAGGAAGAACGTATCGATACGGATTTCTGGAAAGAGCGTCTCCGCATAGCCTATGAGATGAGACGAAGCATCGGCGTGGCAGAGAATCCCGCCAACAACACTTATCGTCTGGTGCATGGCGAGGGAGACAATCTCCCCGGACTTATCATAGACATTTATGCCAACACCGCCGTGATGCAAGCGCATTCGGCAGGGATGCATCTGGACAGGATGCATATCAGCGAGGCGTTGCGTGAGGTGATGGGAAACCACATCGAGAACATATACTATAAGTCCGAGACAACCCTCCCTTACAAAGCGGACCTTTATCCCGAGAACGGATTTCTGATGGGAGGAAGCAGCGACAACGTTGCCATGGAATATGGTCTGAAGTTCCACATCGACTGGTTGAAAGGACAGAAAACGGGGTTCTTCGTGGATCAACGTGAAAATCGTTCGCTACTTGAACGTTATGCCAACGGACGTTCCGTACTGAACATGTTCTGCTATACCGGAGGATTCTCGGTATATGCCATGCGGGGAAACGCCCGTCTGGTTCATTCCGTAGACAGTTCAGCCAAAGCGATAGATCTTACCGACAAGAACATTACGCTCAACTTCCCCGGTGATACTCGACACAAATCTTTTGCAGAAGATGCTTTCAAGTTTCTCGACCGCATGGGCGATCAGTACGACCTCATCGTGCTGGATCCTCCCGCCTTTGCCAAACACCGGGATGCCCTGCGCAATGCTTTACAAGGTTACCGCAAACTAAACGTCAAAGCTTTTGAGAAGATTAAACCCGGAGGCATTCTTTTTACATTCTCCTGTTCGCAGGCAGTCAGCAAAGAAAACTTCCGCACGGCAGTATTCACCGCCGCCGCCATGTCAGGGCGCAGCGTGCGTATACTCCATCAGCTGACCCAACCTGCCGACCATCCGGTAAGCATCTACCATCCCGAAGGCGAATACCTGAAAGGATTGGTATTGTATGTGGAATAAGTCGGAACGGCGCACTCATCCGCTACACTAATCTAAGCTGCTCAGGAAAAACTGTCCGGCAAAGGAAAACACAAGGGAACGAATAATAGCCGGCAAAAGGGAACTATTATTCGTTCCCTTTCGTATAGTCCGACTCATTGGCTACTCCTCTAATATCGCGCCGATTGATGGCGGAATGAAAAAGGGTTGTAAGTTCGTCCCACGTAAACCGGCTTGAGGGACAGAATGCCTCCGACTTCATGTATTTCAGCAGCGAATTCCGGAAACTTCTTCCCTCAGGCATGCTCCTGATAACCTGCAAATCGGTCGTACAAACCAAAAGTCTACCCTTATCCACAGAAAGTTCGAACACAATCCCCAGTTTATGATTACGCTCAATGTTGTCGATTACCTGCACAAGCGGTTTATACTCCGCAGGCATTGCATCCAATATCATGGGACGCGAATTAACAGCAATACTCCACCACTGCCAATTGCTGTGACACTCTGTCGGGAAGTCGTTGAAGAGCGGGTGTGCCGGCTCGGTAAGTATGGACAACGTACCGGGTGAGATTTCCCTGCCGGCATTCTCTGAAATGGTTTTGAACATGGAGTAGTTCCAGAAATCGGGGGTAAACATTCCTCCTACACTCTGCGCCCGTATACTTTCATGGCAAGGGGTCAGAAGCACGGATGCCCCGTTCTTCAACGCCTGTCTTAAATTCTCATCCAAATACGAGGCAAGATATATCTCTCCTTCCTCCTCATAATCGTCGGGATATACCCATAGGGGATAGGTATTGCGATATTCTCCGGTGGCAAGAGTCAATGTAAGACGTTTGGGCACATCCAACTCCTCCAAAGAAAGGATAATTTCTCCCACTTGTGTCACACTTCCCTGCTCCGCTTTCACAGTCAACTCGCCCTGCCTGCTCCAAGAACCGTCGTCCGTACTTAAAGACCAGCGGAGCCGTTCTTCCCAATCCGATTCCAGATAGTTGACAAGAGATACACCTACCCGAAGAGGTTGCGTATTCAGCAGGCAATAATCTTCCAGCAATGCCAGTGGAACAAGCGGCGAACAATGTTCCCTGAAAGCGGCGGGAGTTATCCCCTTACTTTCCATAAAAACGTCCAGTATGCCCACCAATGCCGTTCCCTGACCGGGATAATCCTGCAGGTCGAGTAACTGGAACCCTCCGAACCCCGGCGTACGCAGAGCATACTCCATATCGGCTTTATAACAGGCGGCGGCAAAGTTGACGGTTGCATCACGAAAAGCCCGGGATTGTTTTATAAGATGATTCTCCTCCGAGCGTTTTCTGAATATTTCAAGGTTATAAGGACGAAGTACACCTGTGTAGCGGGTCAACTGCCCATAGTCGGGATACATCTGAAACTGCCCCGTTTCGTGCCCCACTACCGGACGAGGGCAATGGGCAATGGCAGCTGAATAGTCCTTCAGCGTAGACGGACGGGTATTATTCAGAATCCCTCCCTTCTCCGCATCGACGTATGCAAAAGAGGTACGCACATGCGTACTGTATCCTTCGCCTCCTCCTATCCGGCAAGTAACGAAGAAATCCTCACCCTCCTGCGGACCTTTCCATCCCAGGTTATTGTTTGAGCCGAAACAGTAGAGGCGGCGATTGTCGCGACTGCGGAAATCCGTTAACCATTCACGCACCACATCGTGTTCCACATCCAGCTCATTTCCCAGCCCGAGCATCGTAAACGAAGCATGATTGCCGAAATCTGCCAGTAGACAATCGCCTTCTCGCTTCAGGAAGTCATTCAACTTCTTATTCTCCCGCTTGATATATCCCCAAAGCGGCAATTCCGCCTGCAGATAGATTCCTTCTCTGTCAGCAGCTTGAAAAGCGGCTTTCGGAGGTGTATAGGAGTGGAAACGGATGTGATTGATTCCATATTGCCTGACAATCCTCATAAAGCGTTGCCACGACTCCACGTCCATGGGTGCGTATCCGGTAAGAGGAAACACACAGGCATTATGGGTACCTCGAAGAAATGTCCTGTTTCCATTGATGACAAAGTGAGTTCCCTGTGTTTCAAACCGTCGCATACCGAAGTCTACCACGTGATTATCTGCCTCTCTCCCCGCTTTCAACGTAATGTTCAGTTTATAAAGCGACGGATGAAACTCACTCCATAACAAGGGCGAGTCTCCCATATCCACGTGCAGCTCCACTTCATTCATACCGTCATGCAGAGTTACTTCTCGGCGGATAAAGGGCAAATGTCTTGTTTCAGGCGTATTCCATGCATATCCTTCTATTTCCAGCAATGCTTTTCCTTTCTTGGAAGCATATACACATGCCGTCACCCGCGCCTGTTTTTTGTCGACCAGCGGATATACTTGCACTGAAGCGATGTACGTATGAGGAAGAGACTCTATATAGAACTCGCCCAGTACACCGTTCCAGTTTGTTTGGGTGGCATCCGTCCATGCATGCGAACTGTGTATCTCGACCGGTACGACCTCATCAGAATTATCTATCCGGAGACGCAGATCATGCTTACCCGGAAGCAAGGCAGGCAGTTCATAACGATGAGGAGCATACAGATGCCCTATGCTGCCGATACTGTCACCGTCTATCCACAATGTACTCGGTTTGGTGCGCTCCATCACCAAAAACAGACGCTTACCTCTGAAAGATTCAGGAATATCTATCTCTCTTCTATACTCTACACGTCCTTTATATGGGTATATCCTGGTCAACTGATGCGTGACCGGGGAATCCGGGTTACCCGGTCCCAGGCGGTTTTCATCGGTGGTACCGGGCAAGCGGCAAGGTCCCAGCGAGCTTTCCCAAATACCGTTCAGTTCCACACGCTCACGCAGAAGTCGATAAGAGCGGGAGTGGACGTTCAACACAAAAGATATACCCAGCAGAAAGAGTAAGCACAATTTATTTTTCATGGCGACAGAATTTCTTTATAACAAAGGTATCGAAAGAATATATAAAAAAACGACATTATCTTATCAATATTACCAACTCACCGTTCGTACAGCTTTCTTCACGGATTCATGCAAGCTATCGGTTGCAGAGAATGACAAGCAGCTGAGAATCGTATATATACACGCTCAACTAACTATCAAGAAATGTTAAGATAATACAGCTATTTCCCGACTTATCTGCATATCTTTGTTTTTGCATCGAAGGCATGGATTCGCATAGCGATTATAACAACCGAAGATGTACATAAGCCCCGGATATAAATTTAGTTTCATACATTATAAATATAATACCTTAAAAACATGAACCTGAAAAAACGCTTTGCTTTGTTCGCCGGCAATCTAATATCTGTTGCCGCACTGCTTGCCCAGACGGTGTTTATATCCACCCCCAACACATCGTTGGTTGTATCCGCTCCCCAAGGAGGAGAGTTGAAATACATGTATTACGGTAACAAACTCAGTCCGAACGACTCACAGTACTTCTCCGGAGAAAAGCCCGCAATGCCCGCCATGGGAAATGTCTATCCGGCATATGGTATGAATTGTCCCGTGGAGACGGCGTTGGCGGTAAAGCATGCGGACGGAAACATGACTCTGCAACTGGCAGTAGACAAAGTAAGCACCCGCGAAGAAGCGGACGCCGTTGTCACCGTCATCGAGCTGAAAGACAAAGTGTATCCTTTCTTCGTCAGGGTATGTTACAAGACATACGAGAATAGCGATGTCATTGAGACATGGAGCGAGATAGAGCATAAGGAGAAGAAGCCAGTATTGCTCAATCAATTTGCATCCGCTTACTTGCCCATCCGCCGCGGAAACGTATGGATTTCTCATCTGTACGGTTCGTGGGCTAACGAGGGACAACTTTGTCAGGAACCGCTTGCACCGGGCATGAAGGTCATCAAGAATAAGGACGGTGTACGCAATTCGCATACGGCGCATGCCGAGGTCATGTTCTCGCTGGATGGGAAACCGCAAGAGAATACCGGAAACACCATCGGTGCTGCGCTCTGTTACAGCGGAAACTACAAACTGCGTATCGACACCCACGACGATGAGCACCACCACTTCTTTGCCGGCATCAACGAAGAGAACTCCGCTTATTCTTTGAAAAGAGACGAGGTGTTCCGAACACCGGAACTGGCACTCACTTACAGCAACGAAGGGTTGAGCGGAACCAGCCGGAACTTTCATCGCTGGGCACGTCTGCACAAACTGGCGCATGGGAATACGCTTCGTAAAATTCTACTCAATAGTTGGGAAGGGGTCTATTTCGACATTAATCAGGAAGGCATGAGGCAAATGATGAGCGACATATCCTCCATGGGCGGTGAACTCTTTGTGATGGACGACGGATGGTTCGGAAACAAATATCCTCGCAAAAACGACAGTTCTTCCCTCGGAGACTGGACAGTCGACAGCAACAAATTGCCCGGCGGCATAGAGGGGCTGCTCAGCGACGCACGAAAGAACGGAATAAAATTCGGTATCTGGCTCGAACCGGAAATGGCAAACACAACCAGCGAACTCTACGAAAAGCATCCCGAATGGATTATCAAAGCACCCGAACGGCAGCCTGTATTGGGACGTGGAGGCACGCAAGTAGTGCTCGATCTGGCGAACCCCGCCGTACGGGACTTTATCTTCAAACTGATAGATGAGCTGCTTACCTCCTATCCCGAGATAGACTACATCAAGTGGGATGCGAATATGGCTATCATGAATCATGGTTCCAACTATCTGACCAAAGACAATCAAAGCCATCTGTACATCGAATACCACCGTGGTTTCGAAGAGGTGTGTAAACGCATCCGCAACAAATACCCCGACATCACCATACAAGCATGTGCCAGCGGAGGAGGGCGCGCCAACTACGGTCTGCTCCCCTACTTCGACGAATTCTGGGTGAGCGACAACACGGATGCACTGCAACATGTGTATATGCAGTGGGGCACTTCCTACTTCTTCCCCGCCATCGCCATGGCATCACACATCAGCGCCGCGCCCAACCACCAGACGTTTCGCACCATTCCGCTGAAATACCGCATCGACGTGGCTATGAGCAGACGGTTAGGCATGGAGATTCAACCCCGCGATATGACCGAGGAGGAACGTGCGCTCTGCAAGCAAGCCATTGCCGAGTACAAAATCATCCGTCCCATAGTACAACAGGGTGACATTTACCGCCTGGTATCACCTTACGACAAACAGGGAGTCGCCTCTCTGATGTATACCACACAGGAGAAAGATAAAGCCGTATTCTACTGGTGGAAGACGGAACATTTCGTCAATCAGCATCTGCCGCGAGTAAGAATGGCGGGACTTTCTCCCGAAAAGCGATACAAAGTGACCGAACTGAACCGTATAGACAATCTGCCCCTCAGTTTCGAAAACAAAGTGTTCACCGGAGCTTACCTGATGGGGAACGGATTGGAGATACCATACAACCACCGTGTAGACTACCACAAACAGAACGACTTCTCAAGCCGCATACTCTATCTGGAGGAAGTGAAGTAGCGAGGGAGGAATACGAAACTCTTTTGGCATGATTCCGGTGGGATAACCGTATGTTGCCTTGCTGCATAAATCCCCGCCAGGTAATGACGTACGTTAGAATATAAGCCCCTATAAACCGTATACATTGTTTATAGGGGCTTTGATGTAACGTAGTATATGGTTATTAAGATATATGGACGCCCGGGCATACACGTATATCGGGAGAACCGCACTGGTACGGCACTCGAACCGCACGGGCATGGTATTCGAACCGTACGGGTACGGTAGAAGGGAACTTTTCCTCGCTTTATACTATGCTGATTATTAATCGTTTAATCTTATCAAAAACATTCTCTCAAGCATATCGGACAATCTTTTTCCCGGTCCAGACCGAATCTTTCCGGTACAAGTCGGTGGTATACATCTGAAATAAACGACCGGATTCATCCCATCATCCGCTCCTCATTTGCAATATAATGGGATTGTATCGGGGATGTATGATTAGTTTTCCGCATAAAATAGCCAATAAAAGTTAAATGAAAGGAGAAATAACAGGCATAACCATGTTTTAAAACATATAATATTTATCTTTGCATTGTGTTTTTCATGGTATTAGATTTAAGGTTAATAAAGATTGGCTGTCTGGGATAGATAGCCTTCTTTTTTTATATCCCCCTCCATAAACGCCTTCCGAATATTTTCCTACATTTGTAGTTCTGAATATACATATTTAAGAAAAACACATTAAAACATTATGAGCATTAAAGTTCGTCTTATCATCATGAACTTCCTGCAATTTGCGGTGTGGGGAGCTTATCTTACTTCCATGGGTAGCTATTTGGTCAATGTAGGGTTGGCATCGCACATCGGCATGTTTTATGCCATGCAGGGTATCGTGTCTTTATTTATGCCTGCCATATTGGGTATTATGGCAGACCGTTGGATTCCTGCACAAAAACTTCTGAGCATGAGTCATTTCATCGCCTCGCTGTTTATGATGCTGGCAGGCTATTATGGCATGAGTGCAGGCAGTCAGGTGGAATTCGCCACGTTGTTTACCCTGTATTCGCTAAGCGTGGCTTTTTATATGCCCACCCTCGCTCTTTCCAATTCGGTGGCATATACCGCGCTGGATAAAGCCGGTCTGGACACAATCAAGACTTTCCCCCCCATCCGCATATTCGGCACCATCGGTTTCATCTGTTCCATGTGGGTGGTAGATATCACGGGATTGCAAAACACCTACGGTCAGTTCTTCGCCTGCGGTCTCATCGGTTTGGTATATGCCGTATACGCACTGACGCTCCCCGCTTGTCCCGTCACGCCCAAAGGCAGTGCACAGTCATTGGTAGAAGCTTTGGGATTACGCGCATTCACACTGTTCAAACAAAAGAAGATGGCTATCTTCTTTATATTCTCCATGCTGCTGGGAGTCTCTCTGCAAATCACCAACGGTTTCGCTAATCCTTACATCAGCAGTTTTGGAGCCATTCCCGAGTATGCCGATACTTTCGGCGTACAACATGCCAATATCCTGATATCGCTTTCGCAGATTTCCGAGACACTGTGTATTCTGCTGATACCTTTTGCTCTGAAACGTTTCGGCATCAAGCAGGTAATGCTGATTGCCATGTCGGCATGGGTGCTTCGCTTCGGACTGTTCGGTGCAGGCAATCCGGGAAATGGGGTATGGATGTTTGTCCTTTCCATGCTTGTGTATGGCGTGGCTTTCGACTTTTTCAATATATCCGGCTCGTTGTTTGTGGACAAGGAGACCGACAAAAACATTCGTTCCAGCGCACAAGGATTATTTGTCATCATGACAAACGGGCTCGGAGCCACCATAGGCACATTGGGGGCACAAGCAGTTGTCAATCATTTTGTAGACTTCGAAAGCAGCACGCCGCAGATAGCCCAATGGCAATCCGCCTGGTTCGTGTTCGCCGCTTATGCGCTGTTGGTGACCATTGTCTTTGCCCTGGTCTTCAAATACAAACATCGTCCCGAAGAATTAAACTAACCGGAACGGGATGAAGAAAAAGAGAATACGACTCGAAGTAGTAAACGTAACCAGCAACCGGGCAGAAGCGGTATCCTACAACTTATTGCTGAAAGAAGAGGGAGGGGCACGCAGCCTGTCCGTAGTCATCGGAGCGGCGGAAGCGCAAACCTTGCTCATGGTACTCAACGGCATCGAGCCGCCCCGCCCGTTAACGCATCACTTATTTGTGTCTTGCCTGGAGGTATTGGGCATACAAATGGTGCGGACACTCATCTATAAAGTAGATAACGGCATTTTTTATGCATACATCTATCTGAAAGTGAACGAAACGCTTATCCGCATGGATGCCCGCACTTCGGATGCCGTTTCCATGGCCATAAGGATGCAGGCGCCTATCTTCGTGTATGAAGAAATTTTGGATGCTGAGAGCCTACGGAAAAGTGAGGTTAATGACCCTGGGCACAGTCCGGGAAATCTTTCTATCGGAAACAGTCTCAATCCGGACAGCGACGAGTTCTTCAAAGAAGACACTATCGAAATCCTTCAAAAGGCCCTGCAAAAAGCAATTAAGGAAGAAAAATACGAGCGTGCCGCCCACATCAGAGATGAAATTAACAAACGAAAATCGTCGTACTGAGAACATGCATATATTCTTTACGCCCGACATACAAAACCACATGGAGTTACCCGAAGAGGAGGCGCAACATTGCGTGCGGGTACTTCGCCTCGCTTCCGGTGATCCTATTATGCTGACAGACGGAAAAGGCTACTTCTACCGTGCGGAAATCGCTGTGGCGACAACCAAACGTTGTACAGTCAACATCCTCGAAACCATCTGGCAACCCCCTCTTTGGGAAGGGCATCTGCACATAGCCATGGCACCCACCAAGAATATGGATCGTAACGAATGGTTTGCAGAGAAAGCCACGGAAATCGGGATGGACGAACTGACATTCCTGCAAACCCGCTATTCCGAACGTAAAGTCATAAAAACGGAACGAATACAGAAGATTCTGGTTTCCGCCATGAAGCAATCGCTGAAAGCACGACTCCCCCTGCTGAATGAGATGACTCCATTCGATGAATTCATAACCCGTCCTTTCAATGGGCAGAAATTTATCGCTCATTGTCACGAACAAGAGAGATATTCTCTGAAAGAAGTAATACGTCGAGGCGAAAACGCCTTGATAATGATAGGACCGGAAGGGGATTTCAGTGAAGAGGAAGTGCAAAAGGCAATAACCAATGGCTTTGTTCCCATAAGCCTGGGGAAATCCAGACTACGCACGGAAACTGCAGCATTGGTTGCCTGTCACATTCTAAACATGCAGAATCAATAACCATCAGGCAGAAGTTTTATTCCACCTGCTCATCGGCTTCGTTATTTCTATTCGAGTTCATGTATTCTTTGGGAGACATGCCATACAACTCTCTGAACGAGGTAGAGAAATGCGACAGATTGGTATAGCCAATTGCATATGCCACCTCGGAAACAGTCAGCTTATTCTCCCGCAAGAGCGTCGCAGCCTGTTGCAGGCGTACATTCCGAATGAAATCCCTTGTTGACAGATTGGTCAATTCCTTCAACTTGCGATGCACATGAACCCGGCTCAACCCTACATGCTCCGCCAACATCTCCACACTCAGATCCGAATTGGACAAGTTCTCGTTGATGACTTTCATTATTTTATTCATCAATATCTCGTCAGCCGATTTCATGGATAGTTTTTCTATCTTGTCCTGTTGCTGTTGCGCACCACTGAATTTATTACGTAACAGTTTCCTGTTTACAAGAAGATTTGCCACAGTGCTTTTCAGAAGTTCCGTATTGAACGGTTTTACGATGTAAGCATCTGCCCCCGTCGCCATGCCTTCTAAGGTATCTTCAGGTTTCGAACGGGCTGTCAACAGAATCACCGGTACATGGTTCACATTCGCATTTTGCTTCACTTTACGACATAAGGTCAGTCCGTCCATTCCCGGCATCATCACATCGCTTATCACCAAATCCGGAGTATCCGTCAACAACATTTCATAGCCCTCTTTTCCATCCTTCGCCACCTGTATTTTGTATTCATCCTCCAATTCTTCTTTAAGATAAGTCCGGATTTCCTCCTCATCTTCTATAATAAGTATGCGAGCCGTCTTTTTACGTTGCTTTTCCGGTATTTTTTCCCCTCCCACTGTTTCTTCCTCGAACAATTCATCTATCTGACTGCGCACAGGAGACGAAGCCGATGGAAGCACAAAGGGATTCTCCGGCCGTTCCAACTCATCAGGGCGTAAATGAGAACATCCCAGCGGAATGCGAATCACAAAACGGCTTCCGGAAGTATCTTCCCTGTTTTCCGCCCAGATGCGACCATGATGCAACTCCACCAGCGAACGAGACAAATGCAGACCGATTCCTGTACCGAAATTACTTTTCGTCACGTCATTGTTTATCTGATAGAAACGTTCGAATATCTGTTCCACCTTCTCCTTATCCAAGCCGATTCCGTTGTCTGTAACAACAATCTCGCAATACTCCCGCAATGGATCCTTCCGCGAATTATCTTGCCCAGTGGAAAGTGAAACTGCGATTTCTCCCTTTTCCGAAGTATATTTGAACGCATTGGAAAATATATTCATCAGTATTTTGTCAAAGTTGTTCATGTCGACCCACACCTTCAACTGAGGTATGGCATGGGTAAATGTAAAATGAATCTGCTTCTTACGCGCCAAATAGTCAAACGTAAGCATAATGTCCTGAATGAATCCCACCATATCCGTTTCTCTGAACTTCAGGAACACCTGCCCCTTATCCAACTTTCTGATATCCATCAACTGATTAATCAACCGAAGGATACGTTGGGCATTTCTATAAATCATCAGATAGGTTTGCTGTATCTCTCTTCCCTTGTTCTCTGCTATCAATTTCTCCAAAGGATTGATGATAAGAGTCATCGGCGTACGTATTTCATGCGATATATTGATGAAAAACTGCAACTTGGCTTCGTTGATTTGTTCGGCATGTTCCCGTTTCATAATTTCTCTGCGGTGGCGCATGCGCGACAATATATAATTGACAACTCCCAACAGAAGCAGAAAGAGTAAACAAGCGTACATGGCATACGCCCACCACGATTGATACCATGGAGGAGTTATCAGAATCTTTATTGTACGAATTTCCGGTTCATTTCCCTGAGGCAATACCCTCATCTGGAAAGTATATCTTCCGGGAGCAAGGTTGTTGTAGGTAACCCTGTTCACACCCGGTTCCGTAATCGCCCACTGTTCACTCAGTTCGAGAATACGGTATTGATAGGAGATTTGTTCGGGATTATTATACTGCAAGGTAGAAAACATCACGCTGAAAGTGTTATCGCGATAACTCAACTGAAACAAGTCCGCATCCTGAACAGCCGTATAGACCACTGGTCTTCCTCCCGAGAGCGTATTTTTGCGGACGGGTTGATTGAAGATATAAAAGTCTGTAATCCACACTTTATGACTATGCGGCGATTCGCTTATGGAAGATGGATAGAAAGCCGTGATACCATTGATTCCTCCAAAATAGATTTTTCCGGAAGCATCCTTATAAAAAGCACCATGCGTAAATTCGTTTCCCTGCAAACCATCGCCTGCATA
Source organism: Bacteroides sp. (assembly GCA_041855205.1). Taxonomy (GTDB): domain Bacteria; phylum Bacteroidota; class Bacteroidia; order Bacteroidales; family Bacteroidaceae; genus Bacteroides. Next base: position 13,526 of record JBHADT010000152.1, on the reverse strand, counting down.
ATAGGTAAAGAAACGTTCTTGGCGCATGTCGTATTTGGATATGCCCATGTAGGTGCTTATCCAGATATTTTGCCGTTCGTCCTCACAAATTCCGCAGATGACATTGTTCGACAAGCCATCTTCCGTTGAGAAGCGGCGCAACTCGTTTTTCTCCTTATCAAAGCAGTACAGTCCGTCGGCTGTACCAGCCCAAATACGTCCCTTGCTGTCTTCCTGCAGAACATAACCTACCCTGCCGGTAATGAGTGTATTCACTCCTCGATAGTTTACAAAACTTTTACTCACTGGGTTGAAACAACTGATTCCCTTATAATGTCCCACCCAGACAATTCCCTCGCTATCGCAAAATATATAGTTAACCCAGTCATTAGCCAACTCGTTTCTGCTGAGGTCTCCCGTTTCGTCTTTGCTTGACTCGTAATGTTCCAGTTCTTTCGTCAACAAATTATACCGATAGAAACCTGAACCGAATGTGGCTATGTACAGGTTCTTATGACGGTCTTCCGTAATAGAGAAAATTCTCTCATTCGGTATAGGCAAGGGGTAATCGCAAGTACCCGTACGGCGATTAAGACGAGCCAATCCACGAGTATACGTTCCGAGCCAAAGAGTTTCTTCGGAATCCTCGTAGACACACATCACGGTATTCGCCATCGATTCCTTATCGGGTTTGAAGTGGCGCAAACGCATTCCCTGCGGGTCCAGTTCATAAACGCCCTCGTTGTCAGTGCCCACCCACAGACGACGCTTGCTATCTTGAGAGATGGACATTACACAGCCTGCACCAATGGGATTATAGTGTACGGACTTACTGCCATAATACTCGAAGCGGTTTTCCTGCCGGGGCATCAAGGCTATTCCTTTCTGAAAGAGTCCTACCCAAAGATTTTTGTCCCGGTCTTCCAAAATGGCGTGTACTTTTCCTTTGGAGAGATCCACCGAAGCGGAATTGATGGGATAATCTTCCACCCTGCCGGTATCATTGTTATAGGTTTTCACTCCTTCTCCGTCGGTTCCTATCAACAAACGCCCATCCACCCATGTCAGGCAATAGACAGAAAGTTGTCCATTCCGCTCGTAAGGTATCGACACGAATTTCCGTTTCTCCTTGTCGAAACGAAGTAGTCCTTCTTTCTGCGTTCCTACAAACAGGTTTCCGTGCTTATCTCCCACGATGGAAGAAATAATGTTTCCGCTTGTGCCGGGATGTTCGTACAAAGTCAACTCTCCGGTGGCGGGTTGATAGCAGATAAGTCCGCTGTTATCCGTTCCTATCCATATTCTCTTATCATTGTCTTCGTAAATTTGATTGAGGTAGTTGAAAATGCCCCGTTGCATGATTGCCTCCACTGAAATGGCGCTCTTTCCATCGTCCGCTAACCGGAACACCCCTTGTCCGGAGGTAGCTATCCAAACCTCTCCGTTGTGCAGTTCGCACAACTGCAAGACGTGAGGATACACTTGTATTCCTCCTCTAAGAAGAGGTATCTCATGGAAGTTGTCCGTCTCGCGTTCATATCGTAACAGACCATTGATGCAGCCCACAAAGAGGGTTTTCTTTTTGCTTTCAAAGAGCGTGCGCACGTAATTGTCTTTCAGTGAGGCGGGTTCTTCGGGAATGTTACGATAACAGGTAAAACGCGTTCCGTCGAACTTGTTCAGCCCGTATTCGGTAGCTATCCATATATAGCCGTCGCTATCTTGAAAGAGTTGGTTAATCAAACTGCTGGAAAGTTCGTTGTCAGTAGAGAAAAATCTACCCGTCTGCGCCTTCAACTGACTGATTGACAGAGAACATAGAGCAACCAGTAGAAGCAGAGAACAACGCATATTCATATGTCTTTTCATAGCCATCAGATTGGAAAAGTATAGCAAACTTACGTAAATTCTTTGGATTTCCTACCCATACCCGGTGAAAATCATGGGCTTACAAGAGGTTTCGATGTTATAACGAAAGAAAGAAGAAACCATTGATAAAAATGCGGGACAGACTCTTCCCGGAGAGTATCAAAGTATTAAATAGAAAGAGAAAATGTCATATTTCAAAAAAACTACGAGTAGCAGAGAAACACATCAAAAAATAATGGCTACATTTGACCGCATAAACTGACATTATGAGATGAAGATAAGGCTAATTAGATAACCGCCTGTTCCCAAATGAACCGATATTCAACCGGCGATACCGAACAGTCCACAAGCTGACGGTTCGCATTATATATCCACCCTATGAGTAACAAGACAAAAAGATTTATCCTTCCGGAAGAAGAGATTCCCCGCTATTGGTATAACATACAAGCCGATATGCTGAACAAACCTTTGCCTCCTCTCCACCCGGGAACCAAACAACCGCTAAAGGCGGAAGACCTCTACCCTGTGTTTGCTGAAGAGCTTTGCCGGCAAGAACTTAACCAGACCGACAGATGGATTGAAATACCCGAGGAAGTTCGTGAGATGTACAAGTACTACCGCAGTACGCCTTTGGTTCGCGCCTATGGGTTGGAAAAGGCGTTGAATACGCCCGCTCACATCTACTTCAAAAATGAGAGCGTAAGTCCGGTGGGCTCCCACAAACTGAACTCCGCCATAGCTCAAGCCTATTACTGCAAACAAGAAGGTGTAAAGAATGTGACTACCGAAACGGGAGCCGGACAATGGGGCGCCGCACTATCGTACGCTGCCAAGGTTTTCGGTCTGGAAGCGGCCGTATATCAAGTAAAAATCAGTTATGAGCAGAAACCGTATCGCCGCAGCATCATGCAGACTTTCGGAGCACAGGTTACTCCCTCTCCCTCCATGTCTACACGTGCCGGAAAAGACATACTCACCGCGCACCCCAACCATCAGGGTTCATTGGGTACGGCAATATCCGAAGCCATAGAACTTGCCCGTACAACACCCGGATGCAAATACACACTCGGCTCGGTGTTGAGCCACGTAACCCTTCATCAAACCGTAATCGGTCTGGAAGCGGAAAAGCAGATGGAGATGGCCGGTGAGTATCCCGATGTAGTGATTGCCTGCTTCGGGGGCGGTTCCAACTTTGGAGGTATCGCTTTCCCTTTCATGCGTCATAACATAAAGGAGGGTAGAAAGACGCGTTTCGTTGCAGCCGAACCGGCTTCTTGTCCCAAGTTGACACACGGTAAGTTTCAATACGATTTCGGCGATGAAGCAGGATACACTCCGCTGCTTCCGATGTTTACACTCGGACACAATTTCGAACCGGCAAACATTCATGCCGGCGGTTTGCGCTACCACGGCGCGGGAGTCATAGTTTCCCAATTGCTGAAAGATAATCTGATAGAGGCTGTAGACATCAAACAGCTCGACTCATTCGAAGCAGGATGTCTGTTTGCACGTGCCGAAGGTATAATCCCCGCACCCGAATCGTGCCACGCCATTGCCGCCACTATTCTTGAAGCCAACAAATGCAAAGAAACGGGTGAAGAGAAGGTGATTCTTTTCAATCTTTCCGGACATGGGCTGATCGACATGGCTTCGTATGACAAATATCTGTCGGGCGACCTGATTAACTACGAACTCTCCGAAAAGGATATACAACGTAACCTGGACAAAATAGAAAATCTGGTATGATGCCGCTATTGTCATAACAATCATCCGCAACGAGGTTCGAAGTTGGTTTACATTTGAGAGCGGTATAGCAAACACGCTTTCTGATATTGATTAAGCCCGAAAAGTCCGTAGAAAGACTTTTCGGGCTTTTTTGAACACTAGGGGTCGGATTACGGTTTAGCACACAAACCATCCGCATCGTTCAAGGACTGCATGAGTCTGTTCCATACGCATTGGAAGAAGATTGAAGAATGTCAAGGAAACGACACAAGTATGGTGCCCGAACCGAACAGGTATGGTATCCGAACCGAACGGGCATGGTATTCGCATCGTACGGGTGCGGTACGACGGCCGTTTCAGCTGTCTTATATAAAACTGACGGAAGACTATACAACCTCGTCCTGCGAATATAATCTGCATAATATCTTTATTCCACTTTTTATCTCTATTTTTATCGTGGCATACAAGGACGAGGTATTACTTTATACACCTTTCATAAATCGCATGAATTCTTCATATATATATTGTAAACAACCTGCTACCGGAGTTTAGGAACCAAAGGATATAGGGCATGCGGCTTACCCGTTATGAGCAAATGTGAAATTTTAAAAGGAATTGCATTATGGCAACAAAAAAGATTGATTTTATTTTAGCACCGTTTGAAACCCATTGGGTCGGTGATGGATTTAAAGTACATAACTTCATACCGGGAGGTCCCGGATTAGAGATGCATCGTATGGATCCCTTTATCTTGCTCGATTATAATGCACCGATGGAAGTTGCTCCATCAAAGTATCCCGCAGGAGTCGGTGTTCATCCTCACCGGGGATTTGAAACAGTAACACTTGCTTACCAAGGTAAAATAGAGCATCATGACAGTTCCGGCGGCGGAGGAGTAATAGAAACCGGAGATGTACAATGGATGACTGCGGCAAGCGGTGTGCTCCACAAAGAATATCACGAAAAGGAATGGAGTAAAAAGGGAGGGATATTCCATATGGTACAGCTATGGACAAACCTTCCGGCCAAAGACAAGATGAACGCTCCCCGCTATCAGGCAATCAAAAATGAGGAGATGGGACGCTATCCTTTAGAACAGGACGGAGGTTATATTGAAGTGATAGCCGGAGAGTATAAGGGTATAAAAGGACCGGCTGCAACGCATTCGCCCATCGAGTTGATGAACGCTCATTTAAGAAAAGGAACTATAGCCGGATTCTCCTTCCCTCCCCATTATAATACGGGGATTCTTGTCGTACAAGGGACAGCCAAGATAAACGGGCAAGATGCACCCACTGACCATTTCGTAAAATTCGCCAATGAAGGAGACTCTTTTACGGTCGAGTCCACATCCGATAACACAATCCTGCTGGTGATGAGTGGAGAACCCTTACATGAACCGATTGCGGCTTATGGACCTTTTGTCATGAATACGAAGGAACAAATACATCAAGCTTTTGACGACTTCAACAAGGGAAAATTTGGTCACCTGGAAGACTAAACAAGGAGCGTGAGCCATATCAATTATGTCGATAAGAATACCGGGAGAATACTCTTTATGCGGTTCGAATAAAGTAACCTCTGTCGTGAAAGCACCGCCCAAAAGGCATTCTCCCACATTCGATACGGAGGATATATATCATCATTATTCACGACAAACAGAATATTACACTACGCAAAGGGGAGAAACAGAATATTACTGCTTCCCACAAGATAAGAAGGAGCGAATTGCAGAATATTATTCCAAATACTCCGCCAACCACGAATATATTCCCTATAAAAAGTCCTTATTCCGCTTTTTATCTCTACTTTTGCTCCAAATTAAAAGAAAAAAACATCATAAATCCAATGACGGAGCAATGAAAAAACAAACCATAGCGATTCACTCCCGGTTTCCGCGACAGGATGCCTACAATGCTCTCAGTATGCCTGTTTATCATACGGTTGCCTATGAATTCGCCGATGCCGGCGATATGAGTGATGCCTTTTGCGGCCGGTCGGACTCACCGGATTACTCCAGGGTTATGAATCCCACGGTTACGTTCTTCGAGAACAAAGTGAAAGCACTTACCGGAGCGGCTGAGGTTATAGCCTTCGCCTCGGGCATGGCAGCAATCAGCAACACGCTGCTTGCCATTGCATCCGCCGGGAAAAACATCGTCACATCCCGGCATCTTTTCGGAAACAGTTATTCTTTTATCACCGGCACACTCTCACGTTTCGGGGTGACAGCCAGACTGTGCGATCTGACCAATGTCGAAAGCGTGAGAAAAGCCGTAGACGAAAACACTTGCTGCATTTTTTTGGAAATCATCACCAATCCTCAAATGGAAGTGGCAGACCTGCGTGCACTCTCACAAATAACACGGGAAAAAGGAATTCCTCTTATTGCCGATACCACACTCATCCCTTTCACGCAATTCGACTCACATAAGTGGGGAGTGGATATCGAAGTGATTTCCAGCACCAAGTATCTCTCCGGAGGGGCCACCTCCATAGGAGGGCTGGTTGTCGTTCACGGCAAACAAGCGGAATTCGCCAAACGAATGCGCACCGAGATGTTGCTCAACTTAGGGGCTTACATGACTCCACATGCTGCCTATATGCAAACCATCGGAATTGAGACATTGGATGCGCGTTACCGCATACAAGCCGCCAATGCGAACATATTGGCAAAAAGACTTCGAACCCTAACCGCCATAAAACACGTGAATTATGTGGGACTGACGGATAATCCCTATCATGAGTTGGCAAAGAAACAGTTCGGAAACTCCGCCGGCGCCATGCTCACGATAGACCTCGAGAGTCAAAAGGCTTGCTTCGACTTTATAAACAGGCTGAAACTTATACGCCGGGCTACCAACCTGTTCGACAACAAGACACTCGCCATTCATCCCGCAAGTACAATTTTCGGCACTTTCACCGCCGCGCAACGGCGGGAGATGGATATCAAGGATACAACCATCCGACTTTCCATCGGGCTGGAAGACACAGACGACCTGTTTGAGGACATCAGACAGGCATTAGGAAAGAAAACAAAAGAAATAAACCAAGATTCAAGTATCTGATGAAAAAATATGACTTTGATAAGATTGTAGTTCGCAGAGGAACGGGAGCTCTGAAAACAGACGCATTGCAGGAACGATACGGAGAGCCCGGTTTACTCCCTTTATGGGTAGCGGACATGGACTTCGAGACACCTCACTTTATCACTGACGCCTTACGGCAAAGACTTGAGCACTCTCTATTCGGCTACACGGTGGAACCGGAAGCATATTGGCCTACGGTAATACAGTGGATAGCTACACACCACGGCTGGGAGGTAAGACGTGAATGGATAACCTACATTCCCGGAATCGTAAAAGGTATCGGGATGGCTGTCAATGTATTCGTGAAAGAAAACGAGAAGGTAATCATACAACCGCCCGTATATCATCCCTTCCGGCTCACGCCGCAAGCAAACGGACGGAAAGTAGTGTACAATCCGCTGCGCGAGAATAAAGACGGTACTTACAGCATGGATTTCGAAAACCTCGAAGCTGTGACCGATGATGAATGTCGCATGTTACTCCTGTCAAACCCGCATAATCCCGCCGGCATTGTGTGGGACAAGGAGACTTTGGTTCGTCTGGCCGATTTCTGCCACCGCCGTCGCATCCTTGTCATTTCCGACGAGATACATTGCGACATGGCGCTATGGGACAACAAACATATACCGTTTGCCACCGTATCAGAAGAAGCCGCTGCTTGCAGCATCACTTTCGGAGCACCCTCCAAAACGTTCAACATTGCCGGTATTGTCAGTTCATATGCCATTGTGCCGGACGATGAACTGCGCAAACGCTTCTTCGACTGGTTAAATGCAAACGAACTGAACGATCCCGCAATCTTCGCTCCCATTGCCACTATCGCCGCTTTCCGAGAAGGAGAACCGTGGCGAAGAGAAATGCTGCATTATGTGGAGGAAAACATCGACTTTACTATTGATTATTGCAAGAAATACCTTCCCGGTATCAAACCCTTACGCCCCCAAGCCTCTTTTCTCGTATGGCTGGATTGCCGCGCATTGGGTTTGAATCACGAGAAGTTAACTGAACTCTTTGTTAACAAAGCTCGTCTGGCATTGAACGATGGCGAGATATTTGGTCCCGGTGGCGAAGGATTCATGCGCCTGAATGTAGCCACTCCGCGTTCTGTACTCCGGCAGGCGATGGAACAACTCCGGCAAGCCGTAACGCAACAGTAAAACCACCGCTTATCTATATGGACTCTTCAGGAAAATTGGATCACGCGGACATTTTGATACTCCGTACATTACAGGAAAACGCACGACTGACCGTAAAAGAACTCGCCTCACGGGTAAATCTCTCATCGACTCCCGTATTCGAACGACTCAAAAGACTGGAGAACGGAGGATATATCAAGAAATATATCGCCGTATTGGACGCGGAGAAACTGAATCAGGGATTCGTGGTGTTCTGCAACGTAAAACTCCGCAGGATGAACCGGGAAATCGCCTCGGAGTTTACCCGGATAGTACAAAATATCCCCGAAGTAACTGAATGTTACAACATATCGGGAAGCTTTGACTATCTGCTGAAAATACATGCACCGAACATGAAATACTATCAGGAGTTTATACTGAATGTGTTGGGCAGCATCGAGAGCCTCGGTTCCATTGAAAGCGTATTTGTCATGAACGAAATAAAACACGATTACGGTATCCACATCTGAAAACTAAGAAATTATTAATCATATCTAAGGTCTCATCCCGACAGGGTTTTCCTTGTCGAGACAAGAACAATGGTTTATCTTTTAGAGACAACGCCGCTTCTTTGCTCACGGGGACATGGCATAAACCGCATTTATGCCGGTATTAACAGCCGGCACAGGAACTTACAGATAAAATAAATCACTCTTAACTTTTACTTATATGAAGAAACTCTGCATATTCGACCTCGATGGAACTCTACTGAATACCATTGCCGATTTAGCGCAAAGTACCAATCACGCTCTGACGGTATTGGGATATCCCACTCACGAAGAAAAGGCGTACCGGTTTATGGTGGGAAACGGTATAAACAAGTTATTTGAACGCGCCCTCCCCGAAGAGGAGAGAACCGAAAGCAACATCCTGCGCATGAGACAGGAGTTTGTGCCTTATTACGACCGGCACAATGCGGACTTGAGTCGTCCTTATAGCGGTATTCCCGAATTGCTCGAGTCGCTACAGTCCGAGAGATATTTGTTGGCAGTAGCATCCAACAAGTATCAAACAGCTACGGAAAAGTTGGTTTCTCATTATTTTCCCACCATCCGTTTCATTGCCGTATTCGGTCAACGCGAGGGAATCGCACCCAAACCGGATGCCGGCATCGTGGAGGATATACTTAAAATAAGTGGCTCTGCAAAGGAGGAGGTGCTTTATATCGGCGATTCGGGAGTAGACATGCAGACCGCTGCAAATGCAGGAGTAACCGCATGCGGCGTAACGTGGGGATTCCGCCCTCGCGCGGAGTTGGAAGCTTTCAGTCCCGCATACATCGTTGACAATCCGGAAGAAATCGGACTTGCTCTGAAAAAATAAAACGGGCAATGTGTCTTCAGAAGCGGGTATGGGATTATCCCGTCATGCAGACATACTGCCCTCAGATATCAGTTGCTGATGTAACTTATATAACGTTCGAAGAATCTCCTGAAGGAGGGGATTTTCATCAATACCCTTTCGAACAAAAATATTCCTGATAACGCACAGGCTATTCCCAAGAGAACATCTATAATATAATGATGTGCCGAATAGACCGCTGTCCACCAGATACCGGCCATTATCAGGATGAACAACAGGATAAGCCACCTTGAACAGCGTTGCAACACGGCATATACTACCGCCACCACCATATACGCCGAGTGCAGCGATGGAACAGCGGCGAATACATTGGCATTACGTCCGTAAATGGAGTGGAAAACATTCATTCCGGTGAATTCGTCGAATCTGCCCAACCCGGCAACATTACCGGGAGTATTCAGCACAAGATCAAAGCCATAGTTCATTACATACCATGGAGGAGCTGCGGGATAAACGTAATAACCGGCAAAACCGATGAGGTTCACCAGCAAAAAAGCCAATGCGAAACGCAGATACATACTCCGCTTTCCTTTTACATAAAGATAAATACCGAATGCGATAGGAACAGGAACCCAACACAGGTAGAATATACCCGCGAAGAAGTCGGCAAGCGTAGAGTGATGCGTGGCAAAGTATTCGCAGGGAATCAGTCTGCTTCCTTCTGTCGTGGTGATGCCGAAAAGCGCTTTCTCTGTTTCATAAATATTCTCCACATCGATGGCATTGACCTCATAATTAGGATACACCCGCATCCAATCATAAGAAATCCCAAATAGCAGAAAGGGTAGCAAAGCCACCGCCAACCTGCGCATAGAAGTCCCACTGAAAAAGAGCAGTAAAAAGATTCCTGTCATCAAGAAATGTTCGATACGTATACCGACGAAAATCCCGGTCAGCAAGAGGAATAAACCGGCAAACGACAACACAAGCAGAGTTTCTCTCTTTGAAGGAAATGTTCTGTTTCCAAAGCGACTTACGGCAGACGGTGAAGCTCCCGAAGATAAATCCGGGATTCGGTGCGATGACTGTTCTCTCATTTTCCTTTCAGCAGTTTGTGGCAATGCCGCATACGTACATATGCGGTCCAGTTTGCCAACACGGCAATAACAAACAAAGGAGTTATCAACAACCACAGCGGATCGAAGAGTTCGCATTCGCTCCAAATACCGCAAGCCACCGCTCCCAACGCAGTCAGTACCACACGCTCCGGACGTTGCATCAATCCCACCTTACATTCCAATCCCAATCCTTCCGCACGGGCACGTACATAACTAACCATCAGCGACCCCACAACCGCCGCAAAGGTGATGAGCGCTCCCCAATGAGAGCCGACAATCATCAGATAGTAGGCAATACCCAGGAGCGTGATCAACTCGCTGTAACGGTCGAGTACGGAATCATACAAGGCACCAAACACGGATGACATGTTTCCCATCCGGGCTACACGCCCATCGAGCATATCGAACAATCCGGCAAAAAGAATGATACCTCCGGCATAACCTACATATGCAAGTTCTCCCGCTTCTTCCGTTCCGGCATAAACAAACAGACACGCCGCGAGCAGATTTATCGCCAAACCGGCAGTAGTGATGATATTCGGCGTAATACCTATTTTAATCATCCCCCTCACAAGAGGGTCGATACACCGGTATATCAACTGTTGCAACCAATTTCTATAATCCATATTATTTTCTTTTTTTCTACATTGACCAGATATTCGCTTTAAACTATTTGAATCAAGAAAGGCGAAGAGCCAAAAACGTGTATTCGAGAACTTTAAAGCCGCGAACGCCCCGTTATAATCTCAGTTAATTTACTAATCCCGGAAGACGAATGTTCGCTGTAAATAGTAATTCCAGCAGAGAGCCACCGCTATTGCCACCACTATCTTGGAAAAGATAAATATATCTTTTACATAATATCCCAGCAGTTCGTTTACCCATCTACTGTCCGTAAGCCATTCGGTAACGGCAAATATTCCCCATGTGTTGAGCAGAATGCTTCCTCCCCATACAAAGAAGTATTTCAGTGCTACCGGCAATTTCTTATGCTTCTGAAAATTGAAGACCCAGCCGTAGTTGATAATGCAGTTGACCGCCCCTCCCAGCACAGAACCCATGAAAGTGGCATAGAGGTAGTAAATATCCAAGAACTTAACCAGCATTATCGTGGCAAGAAAATCGACGACAGTAGCCACTTGTGCAGATAATTGCGCCTTGATGAAGAAAGCAATCTCTCTGCGCCGGATTTTCCATCCTTTTTTCCGCTTTAAGTTATTTCGTTCTATGACATCAGCCATCTTGCCACAAGCAAAATCAAGAAACTGTAAATACCTGCCAACACATCGTCCATCATCACTCCCACTCCGCCGGGGTATTTTTCCATGCGTTTAATTCCTAACGGTTTAAAGATGTCAAACAGACGAAAGAGAGCAAACGCCGACAGAGCATAAAAGAGACTTCCGGCAGGAGCCGCAAGCAAGGCAATCCATACTCCCACCATCTCATCCACCACAACTTTCGACGGGTCTTCGCCCCAAAACGGCTGCAACTTGCGAGTGGCCCAGATGCCTGTCATACCAAACAATAATATAAAACCGAGTGTGACACATGGTATATAACCGACCGGTATAAAACAAGGCAACATCCACCAAAGAAGCGTAGCCAGCAAGGCCCCTGCCGTACCGGGAGCAAATGGCGAAAAACCGGAGCCAAAACCCGTGGCAATCAACCGGGGAAGTAAAGGAGGTTTCATCATTTGTATAATTAAGAAGATGAAGTCTGACAAAGCGGAATATCCGCAAAAAAGGAATGGCAAAACAGTACGGTCCCTTATCGGGGCATTCCAACGTTTTGTCATTCCTTTATCATTATAATAATACTTAGATTAATCCAGATAACCGGGAGACTTCTCACCTACCATATTGCGTATGGTTTCCTTAACGATTCTCCACTGAGTAAACAAATCATGTACCGGTTCGTGCTCCGCATCGTGCATCGGGCTCTTGCAGAAGAACGAGAGCCAGGTTTGAATGCCACTCATACCGGCACGAAGCGCTAAATCGCTGAACAACACCAAATCGAGTGCAATAGGAGCGGCAAGAATGGAATCGCGGCAAAGGAAATTCACTTTTATTTCCATCGGATAACCCATCCAGCCGAAGATGTCTATATTGTCCCACGCCTCTTTATTATCCTTACGCGGCGGATAATAGTTGATGCGCACCTTGTGATAGACATCGCCGTAAAGGTCGGGGAATTTCTCAGGCTCAAGAATGTTGTCGATCACGGAAAGTTTGCTAACCTCCTTAGTCTTGAAGTTTTCAGGTTCATCCAGCACCTCTCCGTCCCGATTACCCAGAATATTTGTGGAAAACCAGCCGCTTACACCAAGCATACGGGTTTTGAACATGGGAGCCAGAACGGTTTTCATCAGCGTCTGTCCGCTCTTGAAATCCTTACCCGCAATAGGTACGTTCATCTTCTTGGAGAATTCCCACATGGCGGGAATATCTACACAGAGATTGGGAGCACCCATAATAAAGGGAGCGCTTTCCGCCAAGGCGGCATATGCATAGCACATACTGGGCGAAATCACTTCCGTATTATTCGCTTTCATGGCTTGTTCCAAAGCTTCCAAGGTTTCGTGCTCTTCTGTCTGGGGAATATAGATTTCGGTACTTGCCGCCCAAAGCACAGAAATGCGCTCGCAATTATTGGCTGCCTTGAAGTTGCGAATGTCCTTGCGCAACTGCTCAACCATATCCCAGCGTGTGGCAGCCTGCTTCACATTCGTTCCGTTCAGTCGTTTTGCCCAGTTATGGTCAAAAGCCGCAGTCATCGGTTTAATAGCCTGCATTTCTTCTTTCACCATATTCAGGTCTTTCTCCTTTAATACTTCGGCAAAAAGACCGGCTTCGTATGTGTTCTCCGGGAAAATATCCCATCCGCCGAAAACAATATCGTTCAAGTCAGTCAGAGGAACTACATCTTTAATGAGCTTTTCACGGTTGTCTTCCATTCGTATGGTTGCCATTTGCGTTATGGAACCAACAGGCTTTGCCAAACCTTTACGAGCAGCTAACACACCTGCTATCATTGTTGTGGATACAGCTCCACCTACTCCGACCACCAATATACCCAAACGTCCGGTTGCCGGTTTAATATTCTCTTTCATCGTTTTTTATTTATTTTAGTTATTTAAACTCCCCAAAGTTAATTGATTCCATTTAATAGACAAGACTGTGATGAAACGGATTACAAAGTTATTAATATTATTAAACTTAAAACTATATGAAAACCGAATTTATATACAAAGTTTTATATTT